>LR590468.1:1579166-1895000 GCA_901472505.1 Proteus vulgaris | reverse complement strand
TACCAAAACGCTCAATAAGCTCTTGCTCCGTAATTTGACAATTAAAAAGCATTCCATTGATCATAACAGGAAAAAGAACACAATGAGTCTCAGCTAACCATGTTTCACGCTCTGGGAATTGAATAGACTGGTTCATTGATTCAATTTTTCTCTCAAAACAGTTAAGACAGGGTTAATATCTGGCACACGCTCATACCATAGTTCAAATGCATAGGCAGCTTGCCCGACAAGCATGCCTAATCCATCAGATAAACGTGTACTTCCATGTTTTAATGCGTTGTATAGAAATGATGTCATGCCTGCTTGATAATAAAGATCATAACAAGCGGTTTCAAAGCCATATACATCATTAGGAATAGGCGGTAAGTCATTAGTCATACTAGATGCAGATGCATTTATGATTAAATCATAATGTCTATCAGCAACATCTTTAGGAGCAATCGCTCTAATCGTCCCAAATTGGCTAAATTCTTTTACCAGTTGCTCAGCTTTAGTGAATGTACGATTAGTCAAGGTAATATCGCAATCATAATCAAGTAATGGAAGCAATATTCCTCTCGTTGCACCACCAGCACCAATCACTAAAACGGACCCAACTTTGCCAGGCACAATAAAATCAAGCCTGGCTAGATCCAAAATAAGCCCTTGCCCGTCTGTATTATCACCAAGAAGTGAACCATCTTCCAGTTTAACAATAGAGTTAACTGCACCACATCCCTTTGCTCTATCTGTCAATTTATCTACAAAACGAAAGGCTTCTTCTTTAAAAGGAACTGTAACATTAGCACCTCGTCCTCCATTCGCAAAAAAACGAGAGGCTGTTTTATCAAATTCATTCAAAGGAACAAGTAAACGCCCATAGCCATACTCTATTCCTGTTTGTTTTGAAAAAAACTGATGAATAAAAGGTGATTGGCTATGTTCGATAGGATTTCCCATCACTAAATATTTTTCCATTACAATCACCCTTGTCGATATAATTCACCCGTTAACACATCTCGAATTTCAGAAGGATTTTGCCGACCACCAACATCCCCTTCAACAATAGGAATGATGTCCTGAAATTGTTCTCTTACTTCTTCAACTGTACGACATGGTGGCAATCCACTTAAGTTAGCACTAGTTGACACTAAAGGTTTTCCATAAGCCAAACAGAGCCCTTTAACAATGGCATGATCTGTCACTCTCACTGCCAAAGAAGAAAACCTCCCAGTTAACCACTTTGGTGTTGTCGACTTGGCGGGAATGACCCATGTAACCGGCCCTGGCCAAGATGCAAACATTCTGTCTCGTTGAGTAGGTGTTAATGCACTATCATCAATGTAAGGTTTTAATTGCTCATAATTGTCAGCAATTAAAATTAATCCTTTTTCGATTGAGCGTTGCTTTAGTGCTAATAGTGCCATAACAGCATGTTCATTATCAGGATCACAACCAACCCCGAATACAGCTTCTGTTGGATATGCGATAACTTTATTGTTATGTAGTGCTTCTATAATAGTATTATTTACAGGTGATGCTTCGTTATTCATGTTCTTCTCTTTTTGTTTGCGGCTTCCCACATAATTTGCTGGCGCACACTAATCTTACTCCCTGAGAAGACCTTTTTTCCATCAATAATAAATAATGACAATACTCACACTCACCATTAACAGGTTTATTATTTAACACAAATTGACATTCTGGATATCGGTTACAAGCATAGAATGTTTTACCAAACCGAGACTTGCGTTGTAACAATTTCCCCTTTCCGCATTGAGGACAAGGAATAATGGTTTCATCAGGTTTATCTATTTGTTCTATGTGTTCACACTCTGGGTAATTACTGCAACCAATAAACATGCCAAATTTACCCTGACGCAACACTAAATCAGCACCACAGCATTGACAAGGTTGCCCTTCTAGAATTTTTATAATTTGACCATCACCTTGCGATTTTAATGTTTTTATATAGTGACATTTAGGATAAGCAGAACATCCTAAAAAAGGGCCATGACCACCATTTTTCATGACCAACTCACTGCCACATTCAGGGCATTTGTCCTGTTCAGGTTGCTGTGTAAACGGCATATTTTTTACCATTATTTTACCTCATACACTTATTCCAATCGAGTATAGCCACCAGCCACAATAACGACTTTTTCTATAAGCTCAAGTTCTAATAAAAGAGGAGCTAATTCAGATGTTGATAATCCACTATCATGAGCAATTATATCAATAGGTACTATTTCATTAAAACGTACGAAAGGTAATATCATATCAATCGCTAATTGTTGATTTGGCGTAAGTTGCTCCCTTTGGATATCCTTTTTTTTATTATCAGAGAGCTGTATAAGTTTTTCATCTATCTGTTCTTGCGGCGATTCATATTCGCAAGTAAGCCACTGCAAAGAACTATTTAAATATTCTAAAATATCATCTGGTGAAGATGCTAAATTTGCACCTTGCTTAATAAGTTGATGATTACCTTCAAAATGAAGATCGCCTAATAGCCCTGGTAAAACAAACAATTCCTTACCCTGCTGCAATGCATAGTTAGCTGTAATCAAAGAGCCACTTTTAATTCCTGCTTCAATAATAAGCAATGTAGCACTTAACCCACTAATAATTCGATTACGCTGAGGAAAATAACGCGCTAAAGGAGGAGTCATGGGTAAATGTTCAGAAATTAGAAGACCAGACTCTTTTATTTGTGTTGCAAGAGTACGATGGAACGAAGGATAAATATGCTCTAAACCACTTCCAAGTACGGCAATAGTGACACCTTTATTATTTAGTGCACTTCGATGCCCTATTCCATCAATACCTTGAGCTAGCCCACTCGTAATAGTGAATTGGTTCTTTACCAGTTCTTGTGCAAAGTAAGTCGCCCATTTAGTACCATATGCTGTTGCATTTCGGCTACCTATTAATGCAATTTGTGTGCTGATTAAATGTTTTCGATTTCCTGCAACAAAAAGCAAAAGTGGTGGTGATGAAATTTGCTTTAATAAAGGTGGATAATCTGAATCCGTAATCGTTAATAATGATGATTCATTTTTATCTAACCACTTTAATGTATTATTGACAGCATCTGCATGAAGTCTTAAAAATTGATGACTTTGCTGTTCTGACAAGCCACAACTTTTTAATTGTCTATAAGTGAGTTGTGTGACAGATTGTAAATATTTTGCAATTTGAATGGCTTTATTAGTCGGTAATCTTGAAATAGCATTAAGTCTTATCCATATTTCTCTGACATCCATGCATTATCCTAATGTTATTTTTAGCAAACAGGATGAGTGCTAAACACACCAAATACTGTCAATCTAGATAATAAATGTCTAGAATAGACGTTAAATCCTATTCACATTTTAGAAACAGTCCGAATAAATTATGGCAGTGTTACACGTATTACATTATCCAGACGAGCGCCTTCGCACGATTGCAAAGCCAGTCGAAAAAGTTGATGCCGAAATTCAAAAAATTGTCGATGATATGTTTGAAACGATGTATTTAGAAGAAGGTATTGGCTTAGCAGCAACACAAGTGGATATCCACCAGCGCATTATCGTCATTGATGTCTCCGAAACAAGAGACCAAAGACTGGTATTAATAAACCCAGAACTTCTTGATGCTGAAGGTGATACAGGTATCGAAGAGGGCTGTTTATCTATCCCAGAACAACGTGCTTTTATTCCTCGTGCTGAGCACGTAAAAGTAAAAGCACTTGATTACAATGGCCAGCCTTTTGAATTAGAAGCTGATGACTTATTGGCTATCTGTATTCAACATGAAATGGACCATTTAGTTGGTAAACTGTTTGTAGATTATTTATCTCCATTAAAACGCCAACGTATCCGTCAAAAAGTTGAGAAACTCGATAAGCTAGATAAAAAAAGAGCTAAAGCAGGACAGTAACAGTTAAATTGAAACAGGAAGAAAACGTGTCTGATTCATTACGTATTATTTTTGCGGGAACACCCGATTTTGCGGCTCGACATTTAGCCGCATTGTTATCAACCCAACATCGTGTGGTGGGAGTAATGACTCCTCCAGATAAACCCGCAGGAAGAGGTAAGAAACTGACTATTAGCCCAGTTAAAGCACTAGCTTTAACTCATGATATTCCTGTTTATCAACCTGCCTCTTTAAAGCCAGAAGAGAACCATGAATGGATTATAGAACAACAAGCCGACATTATGATTGTTGTGGCTTATGGGATGATCTTACCTAAAGCCGTGCTTGAAATCCCTCGTTTAGGTTGTCTAAATGTACATGGTTCTCTCCTTCCTAAATGGCGTGGCGCCGCACCGATTCAACGCTCTTTATGGGCAGGAGATAAAGAAACGGGTGTCACAATTATGCAGATGGATGTTGGTTTAGATACAGGTGATATGTTGTATAAAGCATCATGCCCAATTACAAATGAAGACACCAGTGCGTCACTTTATGAAAAACTGGCAGAACTAGGCCCTAAAGCTCTAACGACGACACTCGATCTGCTTACATCAGGTAAAATAAAAGCTGAAAAACAAGATGATAGTTTAGCGAATTACGCCCAAAAATTATCTAAAGAAGAAGCAAAAATTGATTGGTCATTATCGGCAGAGCAAATTGAGCGCTGTATAAGAGCCTTCAATCCATGGCCAATGAGCTTCTTCATGCTAGACGAACAGCCGGTAAAAGTATGGAAAGCACACGTTATTGCAGATGATACAAATCAACCGGTAGGAACTTTATTAAAAGCAGATAAAACAGGTATTTATATTGCGACAGGTAACGGCATTCTAAATATCACTGAATTACAGCCTTCAGGTAAAAAGCCTATGGCTTCTGCTGATTTCCTAAACTCCAAGCGAGATTGGTTCACGCCTGGGAAAATCATTCAATAATAATTCTAAACCCTGATACTTATCCTTATCAGGGTTTCCTTTTTTCACGCCAATGTAACACTTCTCTGGCGCTCAATATTAAACGTTGACTCATTATGAAAACGTCATACAACTTACGTAGCATTGCAGCAAAAGCAATCAATCAGATATTAGATCAAGGCTTATCTCTAAGCATTGTCATACCAGAACTTCAAAAAAATATTTCAGATAAAGATAAAGCTTTATTACAAGAAATTTGCTTTGGTGTATTACGCACATTGCCACAATTAGAATGGATTATTCAGCAACTCATGGATAAGCCATTAAAAGGTAAACAACGCATTTTACATTACCTCATTATGGTGGGTTTATATCAGCTTCTTTATACGCGTATTCCTGCCCATGCAGCTCTTGCAGAAACAGTAGATGGTGCCGTTGCACTAAAAAAACCACAGTTAAAAGGATTAATTAACGGTGTGTTACGTCAGTTTCAACGTCAACAAGATATCCTTAATGAACGTTTTCAAAATAGTGAAAGCCATTTTCTTCATCCATCATGGTTACTTGCCCGCATCAAGCACGCTTACCCTGAACAATGGATGAGTATTGTTGAAGGCAACAACAAAAAACCACCTATGTGGTTACGTGTTAATCAACAACACCATTCACGAGAAGAATATTTGGCATTATTGGCAGATAATGAGATTTCAGCCATTGCTGATGATAGCCATCCTTTTGCTATCCGTTTAGAAAATCCATGTAACGTTAACCTTCTTCCCGGATTTGCAGATGGTTGGGTAACAATTCAAGATCGTTCTGCTCAACGTTGCGCTGAATTATTAGCACCAAAAAATAAAGAACAAATTCTCGATTTATGTGCAGCACCTGGGGGCAAAACAACACATATTTTAGAGATAGCCCCTCAAGCTAAAGTATTAGCAATAGACATAGATGAGCAACGTCTGAAACGTGTACAAGAAAACCTTACTCGTTTGAAACTTAATGCTGTCGTCAAAAGTGGTGATGGCCGTTATCCCGAACAATGGTGTTCAGGTATGCTATTTGATCGCATTCTACTTGATGCGCCATGTTCAGCAACCGGTGTTATCCGTCGTCATCCTGACATTAAGTGGCTTCGTCGTAATGATGATATTGATCAATTAGCTCAAATTCAAAAAGAAATTCTTCATGCTATTTGGCCATACTTAAAATCTGGTGGCACATTAGTTTATGCAACATGTTCTATTCTTCCAGAAGAGAACATACAACAAGTTAAAGCATTTTTAACATCAACTAAAGATGCACAATGTCACTATCAACATCAGTGTTTACCTGAAGAAAAAGGTGGCGATGGTTTCTTTTATGCATTGATAAAAAAAATATGATCCCGTGATAAAAGATGCTATCGGATCCAAAAAACGCTACTATTTCAACGCAAGATCATCAAGATCTTGCGTTTCTTTTCTATTTGTTAATCGAATACTCTGAGAAATTACGATGAAAATTATTATCTTAGGCGCTGGTCAAGTCGGTGGTACTCTCGCTGAAAATCTTGTCGGGGAGAATAATGATATTACTGTCGTTGATACTAATGCTGATCGTTTACGTCAACTTCAAGATAAATTCGATTTACGAGTAGTCAATGGACATGGCTCTCATCCAAGGATCTTAAGAGAAGCTGGTGCTGAAGATGCTGATATGTTAGTTGCTGTCACTAATTCTGACGAAACGAACATGATTGCGTGCCAAGTTGCTTATACCTTGTTTAATACGCCAAATAAAGTTGCACGTATACGTGCTTCAGAGTTTGTTCGTGAAGCAGATAAACTATTTCTTCCTGAAGCTATTCCCATTGATTATTTAATATCACCAGAACATTTAGTTATTGATTATATTTATAAACTTATTCAATATCCTGGCGCATTACAAGTGGTTAATTTCGCAGAAGGCCAAGTCAGTATCGTTGCGGTAAAAGCCTATTATGGTGGTTCTCTTGTGGGTAATGCTTTGTCAACATTAAGAGATCATATGCCACATATTGATACACGTGTTGCTGCAATTTTTCGTCAAGATAGACCTATTCGGCCTCAAGGCTCCACTATCATAGAAGCTGGAGATGAGGTCTTTTTTGTTGTCGCATCTCAGCATATTCGTGCTGTAATGAGTGAATTACAACGATTAGAAAAACCATATAAACGCATTATGATTGTGGGTGGCGGTAATGTAGGTGCTGGTTTAGCTGCCAGATTAGAAAAAGATTATAGCGTCAAACTTATTGAACATAATCAACAACGTGCAACTGAATTAGCAGAACTTCTTCATGACACAATTGTTTTTTATGGTGATGCATCAGACCAAGAGCTTCTTGCAGAAGAACATATAGAACAAATCGATGTCTTTATCGCGCTGACTAATGATGATGAAGCTAACATTATGTCTGCTATGTTAGCAAAAAGAATGGGGGCAAAAAAAGCAATGGTCCTCATTCAGCGCAGTGCGTATGTTGATTTAGTTCAAGGTGGCGTTATTGATATTGCAATTTCACCACAGCAAGCAACTATTTCTGCACTTTTAGGTCATGTTCGTAAAGCGGATATCGTCAGTGTTTCCTCATTACGTCGCGGTGTTGCTGAAGCAATTGAAGCTGTGGCTCACGGTGATGAAAATACATCAAAAGTCGTTGGTCGTCGTATACAAGATATCAAACTGCCGCCAGGAACCATTATCGGGGCAATTGTTAGAAATGAAGATGTTATTATTGCAAATGCAAGCCACTCTATCGAACAAGGCGATCACGTGATTATGTTTATCACAGATAAAAAATATGTTCCTGAAGTTGAAAAGCTTTTCCAACCTAGTCCATTTTTCTTATAGAGATGACGTAGAAATAAGAATAATAGTGATTGTTACTTATAATGGTCTATTATTATCATGTTAGATACTATATTTTTACATAATAAATCTACACTTACACAAATAAGGGGTGGTTATGGCTTTTTTCAAAGAGTTTCGTGAATTTGCAATGAAAGGTAACGTAGTTGACATGGCTGTCGGTGTCATCATTGGTGCAGCTTTCGGTAAGATTGTTTCATCACTGGTAGCTGATATTATCATGCCACCATTGGGATTATTAATTGGCGGTATTGATTTTAAGCAGTTTAGTCTTGTACTAAGAGAGGCAAGTGGAGATATGCCTGCCGTTGTACTAAATTACGGTATGTTTATTCAAACTGTTTTTGACTTCGCTATTGTTGCATTTGCTATTTTCTGCGCGATTAAATTAATTAATAAAACACGCCGCCAAGCAGAAGAAGCTCCGAAAGCACCGCCAGCCCCATCTGCAGAAGAAACACTATTAACAGAGATCCGCGATTTATTAAAAAACCAGCAGAAATAAAAACTAAAAGGCCAGTGATAACAATTGAAAAAATCTTTTGTTATCACTGGCCTCCCAGTTACCCTTTTTGTTATGTTTTTCTTTTCTCACAAAACTACCTTTTCCTTTCTTGTTTTTTTCTACGCGCTGCCTAAATAATGGATCGTGAACCAATGCAGCTAAAGCATTCTCTTTAATAACACCTTTTTGGTGTTGATATTTGTTAGACATAACAAACCTCTTAAATTGTTAAAGAACATAAAACAAAATTCGGTAATGATATTATTGCTTTGTTGCTCCGGATTCAAGTATTTCTAGAATTGAGCAATAAGTACTCTCATGAGCACTACCACAACACGCATTACTTAACATTTTTAATGAATCGCGCATTTTTTCCATCTCTTTTAAACGCAATTCAACTTCTTCAAGTCTTGCATCAACGATATGCTTCGACTCGATACAAGTGTGATGAGCAGGATCAACACGAATCGAAAGGAGTTCAGTAATAGCATCCAATGTAAAACCAAGCTCTTTCGCATAGCGGATAAAACGTAATCGCTGTAGATCTTTTTCTGTATAGAGGCGATAACCCCCTTCTGTACGTCTATCATGATCCATCAACCCTTGTTTTTCATAAAACCGGATTGTATCTGTTGTTACATTCGCAAGTTTTGCAACTTGTCCAATACGGTACATGGATCATCCTCCATTGTTAATTATGAATAAGCATAGCAAATAACCAAAAGAACAGAATTGAAAAATAGTACGAAGCTTATAATACGCAATAACAGTATGGTGACATAGCAGAAAATAAATATGATGCAACACAAAAGAAAATAAAGAGGTATGCAAAAAATAAAAAAGAGAGAGCGTAGTATACTTACAAATAGTTTTTTAACAGGTATAAAAAAACCGGATTAAAAATCCGGTCTTTTTATTCGCTTCACTAAATAATTAAATTATTCAGCTGCTGCTTCTGTTTCAGAATCAGCACGGTCAACAAGCTCAATGTAAGCCATTGGAGCGTTGTCACCAGCACGGAAGCCACACTTCAGAATACGAGTGTAACCACCTGCACGGCTCGCAAAACGCGGACCTAATACTGTAAACAGTTTTGCCACGACTTCGTTATCACGAGTACGGGCGAATGCCAGACGACGATTAGCTACGCTGTCGGTCTTGGCAAGAGTAATCAGCGGCTCAACGACGCGACGCAGTTCTTTCGCTTTAGGCAAAGTTGTCTTGATTATCTCATGACGAACTAAAGAACCTGCCATGTTACGAAACATAGCCTGACGATGGCTGCTGTTGCGGTTCAATTGACGACCACTCTTACGATGGCGCATGACCTTATCCTTCTCAGTAAAACCTTAACCTGTGATCTTATTCATCAGCGATACTTGCAGGTGGCCAATTCTCAAGGCGCATACCTAGAGATAGACCACGCGACGCCAGTACGTCTTTAATCTCAGTAAGAGATTTCTTACCAAGGTTAGGCGTCTTAAGTAATTCAACTTCAGTACGCTGTACCAGATCACCGATGTAGTGGATTGCTTCTGCCTTCAGACAGTTAGCAGAGCGGACAGTCAATTCAAGATCGTCTACTGGGCGCAGTAAGATAGGATCGAATTCTGGCTTCTCTTCTTTAACTTCTGGTTGACGAACATCACGTAAGTCAACAAAAGCTTCAAGCTGTTCAGCCAGGATAGTCGCTGCACGGCGAATCGACTCTTCTGGATCGATAGTACCGTTAGTTTCCATCTCGATTACCAGCTTATCCAAGTCGGTACGCTGTTCAACACGAGCTGCTTCCACATTATAAGCAATACGCTCAACTGGGCTATAGCACGCGTCTACTAAAAGGCGACCGATAGGGCGCTCATCTTCTTCCGAATGAATTCGGGCAGAAGCCGGCACATAACCACGACCACGCTGAACTTTGATACGCATATTAATAGATGCGTTTTCGTCTGTAAGGTGGCAGATAACGTGCTGCGGCTTGACGATTTCGACATCACCGTCATGGATGATATCGGCTGCAATAACAGGGCCAATGCCAGATTTGCTCAAAGTAAGAATAACTTCATCTTTACCATGAACTTTTACCGCCAACCCCTTAAGGTTGAGCAGTATTTCTAGGATATCTTCCTGAACACCTTCTTTGGTGCTGTACTCATGCAGTACACCATCAATCTCAACCTCTGTTACCGCACAACCCGGCATAGACGAAAGCAGAATACGGCGCAGTGCGTTACCAAGAGTATGGCCGAAGCCTCGCTCTAATGGCTCAAGGGTCACCTTGGCGTGCGTCGAACTGACTTGCTCGATATCAACCAGGCGCGGTTTTAGAAACTCTGTCACAGAACCCTGCATTGTGTCCTCTCTTTGGTGCTAAGCCTTACTTGGAGTAAAGCTCGACGATCAGGTGCTCGTTAATGTCAGCAGACAAGTCAGTACGTTCAGGAATACGCTTGAACACACCTTCCATCTTAGCAGCATCAACTTCCAGCCATGTTGGCTTTTCACGCTGTTCAGCCAGCTCTAAAGCAGCCTTGATACGAGACTGTTTTTTCGATTTTTCACGAACGCTGACTACGTCATTCGGGGAAACCTGATAAGAAGCAATGTTAACCACGCGACCATTTACCATGATTGCTTTATGGCTAACCATCTGACGTGCTTCTGCGCGAGTTGCGCCAAAGCCCATACGATAAACAACGTTATCCAGACGACCTTCCAGCAGAGTCAGCAGGTTTTCACCTGTGTTGCCTTTCAGACGTGTTGCTTCTTTGTAGTAGTTACGGAATTGACGTTCTAGAACACCGTAAATACGACGTACTTTTTGTTTTTCACGTAACTGAACACCGTAATCAGACAGACGCGGTTTACGTGCGCCGTGCTGACCTGGTGCTTGTTCCAGTTTACACTTGGTGTCAATCGCCCGAACGCCAGATTTTAGAAATAAATCTGTACCTTCGCGACGGCTCAGCTTGAGCTTAGGACCCAAATATCTTGCCATTTTCTTTCTCCAACTTTCCTAAAAACGAAAACGTTATTAAACGCGACGTTTTTTCGGTGGGCGACAACCGTTATGAGGAATCGGAGTCACATCAGTAATATTAGTGATGCGGAAACCAGCCGCGTTTAATGCACGGATAGTTGACTCACGACCAGGACCAGGTCCTTTAACCATAACTTCCAAGTTCTTAATTCCGTACTCTTTAACAGCTTCAGCGCAACGTTCTGCTGCAACCTGAGCCGCGAACGGAGTAGATTTACGAGAACCACGGAAACCGGAACCACCGGCAGTAGCCCAACCCAATGCGTTACCTTGACGATCAGTAATAGTAACGATTGTGTTGTTGAAAGAAGCATGGATATGAGCCACACCGTCAGAGACTTGTTTTCTTACACGCTTACGTGCACGAATAGGTGCTTTTGCCATTGTTCAAATACCCCGATTATTTCTTGATCGGCTTACGCGGACCCTTACGGGTACGTGCGTTAGTCTTAGTACGCTGACCGCGAACTGGTAGACCACGACGATGACGTAAACCACGGTAAGTACCAAGATCCATCAGACGTTTGATGCTCAGGGTAACTTCACGACGCAGATCACCTTCTACAACGTATTTGGCAACTTCGTCACGCAGCTTGTCGATTTGCTCTTCAGACAGCTCACTGATCTTAACATTTTCAGCAATACCAGCAGCTACACAGATAGCCTGTGAGCGGGTTTTACCGATGCCGTAAATCGAAGTTAATGCGATTACGGTATGTTTATGATCAGGAATGTTAATGCCTGCTATACGGGCCACTATGCACTCCTAAATTAGCAGTTATACAGTACTATTCTGAAAAGCCCGTTTTCAGGATACTCAAACAATACTGTACATATTATAAAAGATTGGGCTGGCTAATTTAGCCAGCTCAACCGAACTTTGCAAGAAAAAAATGCAATAAATTAGCCTTGACGCTGTTTATGCTTAGGCTCGACGCTGCAAATTACACGCACGTGACCGTGACGTCTAACAATTTTGCAGTTACGGCACATTTTCTTGACGGAAGCACGAACTTTCATTTTTACTCTCCGTAACTTCTAAAACAAATCGCTTATCAGTAATTAACCTTTAAGATTTGCTTTTTTCAATGCAGACTCATACTGACTTGACATCAGGAGAGTTTGCACTTGAGCCATAAAATCCATGATGACCACAACCACGATTAAGAGGGAAGTACCACCAAAATAGAAAGGTACTTTCATTGCGTCACGCATGAACTCCGGGATGAGACAGATAAAAGTAATATACAAGGCACCAATTAAGGTTAAACGAGTCATCACTTTATCTATATATTTAGCCGTCTGCTCTCCCGGGCGAATTCCTGGTACAAATGCACCGGACTTCTTCAGGTTATCTGCCGTTTCTCTTGGGTTGAAAACCAACGCCGTATAAAAGAAACAGAAGAATATGATTGCAGCAGCGTATAGTAGCACATAAATAGGTTGACCAGGCTGTAGATTTAACGAAATCGTCGTCAGCCAACCCCATCCTGTACCATCGCCAAACCAAGAGGTTATTGTACCAGGAAACAGGATAATACTTGAAGCAAAAATTGCTGGTATAACACCCGCCATATTTACTTTAAGTGGTAGATGTGTACTTTGTGCCGCGTATATTCTACGCCCTTGTTGACGTTTTGCATAGTTAACAACGATACGACGTTGTCCTCTTTCTACAAAAACAACAAAGAAAGTAACCGCGAACACCAATACTGCAACCAACAATAACAGGAGGAAGTGCAGTTCGCCTTGCCGCGCCTGCTCGATGGTTTGACCAATGGCAGGTGGAAGACCTGCAACGATACCTGCAAAGATAATGATTGAGATACCGTTACCAATACCACGTTCAGTGATTTGCTCACCTAACCACATCAGGAACATTGTCCCAGTGACTAAGCTCACAACAGCCGTAATATAGAATGGTAAGCCTGGATTAATCACCAGACCTTGCATTCCTGGCATATTCGGTAAGCCTGTTGCGATACCAATTGATTGGAATATCGCCAGCACCAAAGTACCATAACGGGTATATTGGCTGATCTTACGACGACCGGCCTCCCCTTCCTTCTTAATCTCTGCTAACCGAGGGTTAACCACTGATAAAAGTTGGATAATAATCGATGCCGAAATATAAGGCATGATACCCAGCGCAAAGATAGAAGCACGGCTAAGAGCACCACCAGAGAACATGTTAAACATTTCAATGATGGTGCCTTTTTGCTGATCGAGCAATTTGGCAAGCACAGTGGCATCAATACCAGGGATAGGAATAAAAGAGCCAATCCTAAAGACAATTAGTGCACCAAGAACAAACAAAAGTCTGCGTTTTAGTTCACCTACACCACCTTTAGCACTCTGAAAATCTAAACCTGGTTGTTTAGCCATCTGTCACTTATTCCTCAATTTTACCGCCAGCTGATTCGATTGCTGCACGGGCACCTTTGGTAACACGCAGACCACGAATAGTCACTGCACGGTTAACCTCGCCAGATAGAATTAATTTTGCATATTCAATCTGTGGGCCAACAACGTTTGCGGCTTTCAGTGCATTCAGATCGATTACATCGCCTTCAACGTAAGCTAAATCAGACAGGCGGATTTCCGCAGTCACGAATGATTTACGTGAAGTAAAACCAAATTTTGGTAAACGACGATATAAAGGCATCTGGCCACCTTCAAACCCACGACGTACGCCACCGCCAGAACGAGACTTCTGACCTTTGTGACCACGGCCGCCAGTTTTACCTAAGCCAGAACCGATACCACGACCTACACGTTTAGGCGCATGCTTGGCACCTTCAGCCGGAGACAGAGTATTTAAACGCATCTCTTACTCCTCAACTTTAACCATATAGGAAACCAAGTTGATCATACCGCGAACTGCTGGTGTATCTTCGCGTTCTACAGTGTGACCGATGCGACGCAGGCCTAAACCAGTCATAGTTGCCTTATGTTTAGGCAGACGACCGATTAAGCTGCGTGTTTGAGTAATTTTAATAGTCTTAGCCATGGTCATTACCCCAGAATTTCTTCAACGGATTTACCACGCTTAGCTGCGACCATATCTGGAGACTTCATGCTATCTAAAGCGTCCAGTGTTGCACGAACCACGTTAATCGGGTTAGTGGAACCATAGGTTTTAGCCAGTACGTTACGAACGCCAGCCACTTCTAGAACTGCACGCATTGCACCACCTGCGATGATACCAGTACCTTCATGAGCAGGCTGCATAAATACGCGAGAACCTGTGTGGGTACCTTTAACAGGGTGGAACAAAGTACCGTTGTTTAAAGCGACGGTTTTCATATTGCGACGGGCTTTTTCCATCGCTTTCTGGATTGCTGCCGGAACTTCGCGAGCTTTGCCATATCCAAAACCAACGCGGCCATTACCATCACCAACGACTGTAAGCGCGGTGAAGCTAAATATACGACCACCTTTAACGGTTTTAGATACGCGGTTTACCGCGATCAGCTTTTCCTGCAGTTCGCCAGCTTGTTTCTCGATGTGAGCCATCTTACACTCCTACCTTAGAACTGAAGGCCAGCTTCACGGGCAGCATCTGCCAGTGCCTGGACTCGACCATGATATTGGAAACCGGAACGGTCAAATGATACTACTTTGATACCTTTTTCCAGAGCGCGTTCAGCAACAATTTTACCAACTACTGCTGCTGCTTCTTTGTTTCCAGTGTTTTTCAGTTGCTCAATGATAGCTTTTTCTGTAGTAGAAGCGGCCACCAAAGTTTCAGAACCGTTTGGTGCAATAACCTGCGCATAAATATGGCGAGGGGTACGGTGTACCACCAGGCGAGTCGCACCCAATTCTTGGAGCTTACGGCGTGCGCGGGTCGCACGACGGATACGAGCTGCTTTCTTATCCATAGTGTTACCTTACTTCTTCTTAGCCTCTTTGATACGCACAACTTCGTCGGCGTAACGAATACCTTTACCTTTATAAGGTTCAGGGCGACGGTAAGCACGCAGTTCAGCTGCTACTTGACCAATCACTTGCTTATCCGCACCTTTCAGCACGATTTCAGTTTGTGTTGGACATTCAGCAGTGATGCCTGCTGGCAGTTGGTGTTCCACTGGATGTGAAAAACCTACTGATAAGTTAACCGCATTGCCTTTAATAGACGCACGATAACCTACACCTACCAGTTGCAGTTTCTTAGTGAAGCCTTCGGTAACACCTACAACCATTGCATTTAACAGAGAACGAGTAGTACCCGCCTGTGCCCATGCATCAGCGAAACCATCACGAGGTGCGAAAGTTAACTGGTTGTCAGCATGTTGAATTTCAACTGCATTATGGATAGTACGAGTTAGCTCGCCGTTTTTACCCTTAATCGTAATTACCTGACCGTTGAGTTTAACCTCTACGCCGGCAGGAATGACGACGGGTGCTTTTGCCACACGAGACATTCTTTCCTCCCGAATTAAGCTACGTAGCAGATAATCTCGCCACCAAGACCTGCTTGGCGAGCTGCACGATCAGTCATAACACCTTTTGAGGTAGAAACAACAGCGATGCCCAGTCCTGCCATAACTTGTGGCAGCTCATCTTTTCTTTTATAGATGCGCAGACTTGGACGGCTTACGCGCTGAATGCTTTCTACTACAGCCTTACCTTGGAAATATTTTAAAGTGATTTCCAGTTCTGGCTTAGTGTCGCCTTCAATTTTAAAATCTTCGATATAACCTTCTTCCTTAAGCACGTTGGCAATCGCCACTTTCAGCTTGGAGGAAGGCATTGTGACCGCAACTTTATTCGCGGCCTGACCGTTACGGATACGGGTCAGCATATCCGCGATGGGATCTTGCATGCTCATCTGTCTTTACTCCCGTGATTCAATTATGGTAATTACCAGCTAGCCTTTCTAAGGCCCGGGATTTCACCGCGCATAGCGGCTTCACGGACTTTAATACGGCTGAGGCCAAATTTCCGCAGGAAACCGTGCGGACGTCCAGTTTGACGGCAGCGGTTACGCTGACGTGAAGGACTTGAATCACGTGGCATAGTTTGCAGTTTCAGAACAGCATTCCAACGATCTTCATCAGATACGTTCACATCTGAAACGATAGCTTTCAGTTCTGCGCGTTTTGCGAAGAATTTCTCAGCTAAATTCGCACGTTTTACATCACGTGCTTTCATAGATTTCTTAGCCATGAATGCCCTGCCTTACTTGCGGAACGGGAAGTTAAACGCTGCTAACAGTGCGCGACCTTCATCATCTGATTTCGCAGTCGTAGTAATGGTAATATCCAAACCACGAACACGATCCACTTTATCGTAATCGATTTCAGGGAAGATGATTTGCTCACGTACGCCCATGCTGTAATTACCACGTCCATCAAATGATTTAGCGGACAAACCACGGAAGTCACGGATACGTGGTACAGCAATAGAGATCAGGCGTTCAAAGAACTCCCACATGCGTTCGCCACGCAGGGTCACTTTACAGCCGATCGGATAGCCCTGGCGGATTTTGAAGCCTGCAACAGATTTGCGTGCTTTGGTGATCAAAGGTTTTTGACCTGAGATTGCTGCTAAATCAGCTGCTGCATTGTCCAGCAGTTTCTTATCAACAATCGCTTCACCAACACCCATGTTCAGGGTGATCTTCTCGACCCGAGGGACTTGCATGACAGAATGGTAACCAAACTGAGACATCAGTTTTTGGACTACCTCGTCTTTGTAGTAATCATGCAGTTTCGCCATCGTATACTCCAAATTACTTGATAGTTTCTTTATTAGATTTGAAGAAACGAACTTTTTTGCCGTCTTCGAATCTAAAACCTACACGGTCAGCCTTACCGGTTGCCGCATTGAAGATTGCAACGTTAGAAACTTGGATAGAAGCTTCTTTTTCAACGATGCCACCTGGTTGGTTCAGAGCCGGAACTGGCTTCTGATGTTTTTTAACCAGATTGATACCTTCAACGATAACTTTACCAGAAGAAAGAACCTGTTTTACTTTACCGCGCTTACCTTTATCTTTACCAGTTAGCACGATAACTTCGTCTTCACGACGGATTTTCGCTGCCATTGCCTGCTCCTTAGAGTACTTCAGGTGCCAGAGAGATTATTTTCATAAACTTCTCGTTACGAAGTTCACGAGTAACCGGCCCAAAAATACGCGTACCAATAACTTGCTCGCTGTTGTTGTTTAACAATACACAAGCGTTGCTATCGAAGCGAATGACAGAACCGTCAGGGCGACGAACACCCTTCTTGGTGCGCACCACTACCGCTTTCAGTACATCACCTTTCTTAACTTTACCACGTGGAATTGCTTCCTTGATGGTAATTTTGATGATGTCACCTACATCTGCGTAGCGACGGTGCGAGCCACCTAGAACCTTGATACACATTACGCGACGTGCACCGGAGTTGTCGGCCACGTTCAGCATAGTCTGTTCTTGGATCATTTTAGTGCTCCGCTAAATGTCAACTACTACTGAGCCACTTCCACATTAGAAGAGGCCGTTCAATATCCCATAATACGAGGGAGCGGCATTATAACACCACATTCTCGATATGGACAGAAAAAATAAACGGCTCGTTCAGTTTTGAGCCGTTTATTTCGTACGAAAAGGCTATTTTATTACAGAACAGCTTTTTCTACAACGCGAACTAACGCCCAAGACTTAGTCTTAGACAGTGGACGTGTTTGACGAATTTCTACTACGTCACCAATTCCACATTCGTTGTTCTCGTCATGTACATGCAGTTTGGTCGTACGACGGATAAACTTACCATATAATGGATGTTTAACCATACGATCGATAGCAACAACAATAGATTTTTCCATTTTGTCACTAACTACACGACCTTGCAGAGTACGGATTTTATCGGTCATTACGCACCCGCCTTCTCAGTCAGTAAAGTCTTAACGCGTGCGATATTACGACGCACTTGTTTCAACAGATGAGACTGTTGTAACTGACCACTTGCTGCCTGCATACGCAGGTTGAACTGCTCGCGCAGTAAGTTCAGCAGTTCTGTGTTCAGCTCTTCAACGCTCTTTTCGCGCAGCTCTTTTGCTTTCATTACATCACCGTCTTAGTTACAAAGGTGGTTTTGATAGGCAGTTTTGCTGCCGCCAGCTTGAATGCTTCACGGGCCAGTTCTTCAGGCACACCATCCATTTCATACAGGACTTTACCTGGCTGGATTAAGGCAACCCAATACTCAACGTTACCTTTACCTTTACCCATACGGACTTCGAGCGGCTTTTCAGTGATTGGTTTGTCTGGGAACACACGAATCCAGATTTTACCCTGACGCTTAACTGCACGGGTCATTGCACGACGTGCCGCTTCGATCTGACGTGCAGTCAGACGACCACGGCCCACAGCTTTAAGACCGTAAGTCCCGAAGCTTACATCCGCACCAGCAGCTAAGCCACGGTTGCGGCCTTTGTGCACTTTACGGAATTTTGTACGCTTTGGTTGTAACATCAGCGACTCTCCTTACTTGCGGCCTTTACGCTGCTGCTTTTTAGGTTGAGCAGCCGGTTTTTCCGCCTGTTCAACTGCAGCCATACCACCCA
Organism: Proteus vulgaris; assembly: GCA_901472505.1. NCBI lineage: Bacteria > Pseudomonadati > Pseudomonadota > Gammaproteobacteria > Enterobacterales > Morganellaceae > Proteus > Proteus vulgaris. The sequence continues at coordinate 1,876,152 of LR590468.1, read as the reverse complement.
GGATCTCACCTTTGAAGATCCATACCTTAACGCCGAGCACACCATAAGTGGTATGTGCTTCTGAGGTATTGTAGTCGATATCTGCACGCAGAGTGTGCAGAGGTACACGACCTTCACGATACCATTCAGTACGAGCGATTTCAGCGCCGCCTAAACGACCACTTACTTCCACTTTGATACCTTTAGCGCCTAAACGCATTGCGTTCTGTACTGCACGTTTCATAGCACGACGGAACATAACACGACGTTCCAGCTGTGAAGTGATGCTGTCAGCAACTAATTTTGCGTCTAGTTCAGGTTTACGTACTTCGGCGATATTAATTTGCGCAGGAACGCCAGCGATATCCGCTACGTTTTTGCGCAGTTTTTCAACATCTTCACCTTTTTTACCGATAACGATGCCTGGACGAGCTGTGTGAATAGTCACACGAATGCTTTTCGCAGGACGTTCGATAACGATACGAGATACAGATGCTTTTGCCAGTTCTTTAGTTAAGTACTGACGTACTTTAAAATCGCTGTCTAGGTTGTCAGCGAATTCATTGGTACCCGCATACCATGTGGAATTCCAAGGCTTGACAATGCCAAGGCGGATACCATTAGGATGTACTTTTTGACCCATTGCTAGTCTCCAGAGTCTCAGCGATCAGACACAACCACAGTGATGTGGCTGGTGCGCTTCAGAATACGATCTGCACGGCCTTTTGCACGAGGCATAATGCGCTTCATAGAAGGACCTTCGTCAACAAAGATCTTAGCTACTTTCAGATCATCAATGTCAGCGCCATCGTTGTGTTCTGCATTAGCAATAGCAGACTCCAGTACTTTTTTCACTAAACCAGCAGCTTTCTTGTTGGTAAAGGTTAAAATTTCCAGAGCTTGCGACACTTTCTTACCGCGAATCAGGTCAGCTACCAAGCGAACCTTCTGAGCAGAAGAACGAGCGTGGCGATGCATAGCGATAGTTTCCATCTCTTCCTCCTACCTTATTTTTTCTTAGCCTTTTTATCGGCTGCATGACCGCGATAAGTACGGGTCGGCGCGAATTCACCCAGTTTGTGACCAACCATTTCGTCGGAAACGTAAACTGGAACATGCTGACGACCATTATGGACAGCGATGGTCAAACCGATCATGTTAGGAAAGATCGTTGAACGACGGGACCAAGTCTTAACAGGCTTTTTGTCACCGCTTTCCACCGCTTTCTCTACCTTCTTCAGCAAGTGTAGGTCAATAAAAGGACCTTTCTTGAGAGAACGTGGCATGGCTTATCCTCTAATTATTTCTTAGTACGACGATGAACGATAAAATGTTCAGTGCGTTTGTTTTTACGAGTCTTCTTACCTTTGGTTTGAATACCCCAAGGTGTTACAGGGTGTAAACCAAAGTTACGACCTTCACCACCACCATGTGGGTGATCGACTGGGTTCATCGCAGTACCGCGAACGGTAGGACGAATACCACGCCAGCGACTTGCACCAGCTTTACCCAGAACGCGTAACATGTGCTCAGAGTTACCTACTTCACCGATAGTTGCACGGCAATCAGAAGGAACTTTACGCATTTCACCAGAACGCAGACGAATAGTGACATAAGCACCATCACGAGCAACGATCTGAACGTAAGTACCAGCTGAACGAGCTAACTGACCACCTTTACCTGGTTTCATTTCTACGTTATGAACAGTAGAACCAACCGGGATATTACGCATTGGTAAGGTGTTACCCGTTTTGATAGCAGCATCAACGCCAGACTGAACTTTATCACCCGCTTTCAGGCCTTTTGGAGCCAGAATGTAGCGACGTTCACCATCAGCATACAGCACTAAAGCGATGTTAGCTGAACGGTTTGGATCATATTCCAGACGTTCTACTGTCGCAGGAATACCATCTTTGTTGCGTTTAAAGTCAACAATACGGTAAGCCTGTTTGTGTCCACCACCGATATGACGGGTAGTGATACGACCATTGTTGTTACGACCACCGGACTTGCTGTTTTTTTCCAGCAATGGTGCATAAGGTTTCCCTTTATGCAGCTCAGGGTTTACCACTTTAACTACGTGGCGACGGCCCGGAGACGTAGGTTTACATTTAACAATTGCCATTGTTCTTTACTCCTCCGACTTACTCAGCGCCGCCGACGAAGTCCAGATTCTGGCCTTCCTTCAGGGTTACGTAAGCTTTTTTCCAGTCGCTACGACGACCAATACGCTGACCGTGACGTTTCACTTTGCCTTTCATCAGCAGAGTGTTAACACTTTCAACTTCGACTTCAAACAGTTTTTGTACAGCTGCTTTAATCTCTGCTTTGGTCGCGTCTTTAGCAACTTTGAGAACGATGGTGTTTGATTTTTCCATCGCGATAGAAGCTTTTTCAGATACATGCGGCGCGCGCAGTACTTTCAGCAGACGTTCTTCACGGATCATGCCAGCATCTCCTCAACTTGCTTCACAGCGTCAGCAGTCATGACGACTTTGTCGAAGGCGATTAAGCTAACAGGGTCGATAGTTGCTGCATCACGTACGTCAACTTTATATAAGTTGCGTGCTGCTAAATACAGATTTTCATCTACATCAGCAGTGATGATCAGAACATCTTCCAGAGCCATATCTTTCAGTTTCTGTGCTAAAAGCTTAGTTTTAGGAGCTTCAACAGAGAACTTCTCTACGACGATCAGACGATCTTGACGTACCAGCTCAGACAGAATGCTCTTCAGAGCACCACGGTACATCTTTTTGTTTACTTTTTGACTGTGGTCCTGTGGTTTAGCTGCGAAGCTAACACCACCAGAGCGCCAAATTGGGCTCTTGATTGAACCTGAACGTGCACGACCTGTACCTTTCTGTCTCCAAGGCTTTTTGCCTGAACCAGAAACTTCAGCACGAGTTTTCTGAGCACGAGTACCTTGACGAGCACCAGCAGCGTATGCAACGACTACTTGATGCACAAGCGCTTCGTTAAAGTCACGCCCGAAGGTAGTTTCGGAAACAGTCAGCGCGCCTTGCGCGTCTTTCATTACCAATTCCATTCCTATCTCCTCGACGTTACGCCTTGACAGCTGGTTTAACGATCAGGTCACTGCCAGTTGCACCTGGAACAGCACCTTTGACCAGCAGCAGGTTGCGCTCAGCGTCAACACGTACTACTTCCAGGCTCTGAACGGTAACTTGTTCGTTACCCAGTTGACCTGCCATTTTCTTGCCTTTAAACACCTTACCCGGAGTCTGGTTCTGACCGATAGAACCCGGAACACGGTGAGACAAGGAGTTACCGTGGGTAGCATCTTGAGTACGGAAATTCCAGCGCTTTACAGTACCAGCAAAACCTTTACCTTTAGATGTTCCAGTAACGTCGACTTTTTTAACGTCAGCGAAAATTTCTACACTAATGCTTTGACCTACAGTGTATTCTTCGCCTTCGTTCAGACGGAATTCACGCAGTAAGCGGCCAGCTTCAACACCAGCTTTAGCAAAATGACCTGCTTCAGGTTTCAGTACACGGTTAGCTTTTTTGCTACCAGTAGTCACCTGAATGGCACGATAACCGTCTTTCTCAAGATCTCTGACCTGAGTAACACGGTTGTTTTCAATTTCGATAACGGTTACAGGGATTGAAACGCCATCTTCAGTGAAGATACGAGTCATTCCTACTTTTTTACCGACTAAACCAATCATTGTTTCAACCTCTCAATCGCTTGATGACCTGATTAACCTAGGCTGATCTGCACGTCTACGCCGGCAGCCAGATCCAGACGCATCAGAGCATCAACGGTTTTCTCGGTTGGCTCAACGATGTCAACCAGACGTTTGTGAGTGCGAATTTCATACTGATCACGCGCATCTTTATTAACGTGCGGAGAAATCAACACTGTGAAACGCTCTTTGCGAGTCGGCAGTGGGATTGGACCACGAACTTGCGCACCAGTGCGCTTAGCAGTCTCTACGATTTCCGCAGTTGATTGATCAATCAGACGATGATCAAAAGCTTTCAGGCGGATACGGATTCTTTGGTTCTGCATGAGACCAGAGCTCCAACTATTTTTTATAAACGTAAATGATTACTACCCGTACTCATTTCGATTGATGAGAGAGTGTAATCGTTCTGCATATAACTCCCCTATCGGGAGTATTATATTAATGCAATAAAAAATCTGCATTAGCTGATAAATCAGCCCCCACTAAATCAGTGAGCCTGCGCATTATACTTGCCTGAATGATGAAATCAAGCTAAGAATAAAAAATCAGCGATAAAAATTCATTTTCTCTTTTCAAAAATAGAAAAAGCAAAGGTAACAGTCATTACCTTTGCTTTAAATTGTCCGATAATTCACTAAAAAATTCGGGGCCATTTTTCTAAAAAGCTTTGGATTACTCTTCAATAATTTGAGCTTGCAGATAGTTTTGAAGCCCTATGCGCTCAATAAGTTCAAGTTGTGTTTCAATCCAATCAATATGCCCTTCTTCATCGGTTAGAATTTCTAGCATAAGATCTCGGCTAACATAATCATGAATAGAATCTGCGTAAGCAATAGCTTCACGTAAATCTTTGGCACCACCAAGTTCTAATTCAAGATCCGAACGTAGTATTTCTTCAACATCTTCACCAATATTGAGTTTGCCTAAATCTTGTAAGTTTGGAATACCTTCGAGGAATAAAATGCGTTCGATATATTTATCTGCATGTTTCATTTCGTCTATGGATTCATGATATTCCATATCATTAAGACGTGTAAGTCCCCAATTCTTAAACATTCGGGCATGCAGGAAATACTGATTAATTGCAACAAGTTCTCCACCTAATAACTTATTAAGGTGGGCTATCATTTTTTTATCACCTTTCATTTTTATGCTCCTTTGTTTCCAGTCTTTTTAGTGTAGACCTTTTATACAAAGTGGAGAGAAAGGAAATTTAAAATTTGTTATGCAACTTCAGAAATTTGAGGAGATAGCGTAGATTGCTCACTTTCGATAATTTGACGGGCTTGACGCACACACTTACCGCAACAACTTCCAACAGGTAGGATCTTGCGTAATTCATTAATAGTGTGAACTTGGTGTTTATGAATAGTAGCAATAATTTTTTTATCACTCACACCATGACAAAGACAGACGTACATAATAACAACCTCATTAACTACTCACAGAAAGAGTGTAAATGATAATTATTATGATTTCAATTTCTATTTATTTTAGTTAAGTATTTATTTGGTTTTTGCAAATTTAAAATGGTGATAATACAAAGATAGATTTTTATCTGAGAGAATAGAGTCCGATCAATAGATACAAAAAAGGGCATCTACTGATGCCCTTCTCTAGGAGAATTACGCGAGTAATTAACCTAATACTTTAGCAACAACGCCCGCACCTACTGTACGGCCACCTTCACGGATAGCGAAACGTAAACCGTCGTCCATCGCGATTGGGTGAATCAGTTCAACGATCATGTTGATGTTGTCACCTGGCATTACCATTTCTACGCCTTCTGGTAATTCGATAGTACCAGTTACGTCAGTTGTACGGAAGTAGAACTGTGGACGGTAGCCTTTGAAGAATGGAGTATGACGACCACCTTCATCTTTGCTCAGAATATATACTTCTGATTCGAATTTAGTGTGTGGCTTGATTGAACCTGGTTTAGCCAGTACTTGTCCACGTTCGATTTCTTCACGTTTAGTACCACGCAGCAGAACACCAACGTTCTCACCTGCACGACCTTCGTCAAGTAATTTACGGAACATTTCAACGCCAGTACAAGTTGTTTTAACTGTTGGTTTGATACCAACGATTTCAACTTCTTCACCAACTTTGATTACGCCACGCTCAACACGACCAGTTACTACTGTACCACGGCCTGAGATTGAGAATACGTCTTCGATTGGTAACAGGAATGGTTTGTCAATTGCACGCTCTGGTTCTGGGATGTATGAATCCAGTGCTTCTGCTAATTCAACAATTTTTGCTTCCCACTCTGCTTCGCCTTCCAGTGCTTTCAGCGCTGAACCACGGATTACTGGAGTGTCGTCACCTGGGAAATCGTACTGAGACAGAAGTTCACGAACTTCCATTTCAACTAATTCCAGTAACTCTTCATCATCTACCATGTCACATTTGTTCAGGAATACGATGATGTAAGGAACACCAACCTGACGACCTAACAGGATGTGCTCACGAGTTTGTGGCATTGGGCCATCAGTCGCAGCAACTACCAGGATCGCTCCGTCCATTTGCGCAGCACCAGTGATCATGTTTTTAACATAGTCGGCGTGACCTGGGCAGTCTACGTGTGCGTAGTGACGAGTTGGAGTGTCGTATTCTACGTGTGAAGTAGAGATGGTGATACCACGAGCTTTTTCTTCTGGTGCGTTATCGATTTGATCGAATGCACGAGCAGCACCACCGTAAGTTTTAGCTAAAACTGTAGTGATTGCAGCAGTCAGAGTTGTTTTACCGTGGTCAACGTGGCCGATAGTACCAACGTTAACGTGCGGTTTTGAACGTTCAAATTTTTCTTTAGACATTTAAATTGTCCCTCTAAGACACGGAATCGGTGGTTACACCACATCAACCAAGCAGTAAGTAAATTAGCGATTAGCTATTGCTTGTTAAGATTTTAATCAGGAAGGCAAGAACATGAAGGAGTGGTGCTGATAGGCAGATTCGAACTGCCGACCTCACCCTTACCAAGGGTGCGCTCTACCAACTGAGCTATATCAGCACATCTGGAGCGGGCAGCGGGAATCGAACCCGCATCATCAGCTTGGAAGGCTGAGGTAATAGCCATTATACGATGCCCGCAGAACTCGGCTACCTGACTTAAAATCAGCTTTGTATTCTACTTAAGTGTTTACTGTTTGAAAACACTTAAATAAGGAATTAATGGTGGTGGGAGAAGGATTCGAACCTTCGAAGTCTGTGACGGCAGATTTACAGTCTGCTCCCTTTGGCCGCTTGGGTATCCCACCAACTAAATTTTAATGGTGCCGGCACCAAGAGTCGAACTCGGGACCTACTGATTACAAGTCAGTTGCTCTACCAACTGAGCTATGCCGGCTAAGTGGTGCGCATTCTAGGAGGACTTTCATCATGATGCAACAAAAAAATTGCGATATTTGTTCTTTTGCTTAGATTTTGTTCACTTTTGATTGAATTGTTGATTTTTTAGGAAAAAAACGACCAAAATGACAACAACAATTCAAGATAAATTTTAATGCTAACTTTATCTTTTAAGTTCTAAATTTATTGTGTTCAATAAATTTTTAGAAAAAAATGAGTGACACACACACTAGTCTACGCCAAAAAATGATTTTCATGCCTATTTTTTATACTTTTTTTATAAATTTATTCAGTTCGTGTCAAAAAAAGTAGAAAAATTTTAAAAAATATCTACGCCAATGAAGCATGACTCGTTATGATGCTGTTTATTTTTTATCGGATACGGGTGTTTTAAACAGCCTGTCCAACCTGCGAAGACTAGGCAGATGTTGGCTTATGAATAACAAAGAACGCTTTATAACCCCTTATTTAGAATTTGACAGAAAGCACTGGGCAACATTAAGAGATTCTGTTCCTTTAACGCTGACAGAGAAAGAAATTATCGACTTAAAAGGGATTAACGAAGAAATTTCTATTGAGGATGTTATTGAAATTTATCTTCCTCTTTCAAGGTTGCTCAATTTTTACATTAGCTCTAACTTACGCCGTCAAGCTGTCTTAGAACAATTTCTTGGCACAAAAAGTGCTAAAATTCCATATATTATTGGTATAGCAGGTAGTGTCGCTGTGGGCAAAAGTACGACAGCCCGCTTACTACAAGCACTTTTAACGCGTTGGCCAGAGCATCGTAAAGTTGATTTAATTACTACAGATGGTTTTCTTTTACCTAATGCAGAACTAAAAAGACGTGACATAATGAAGAAAAAAGGATTTCCTGAATCCTACGATATGCATAGCCTCGTCTCCTTTGTTTCTGATATTAAATCAGGGAAGAAACGAGTCACTGCGCCTGTTTACTCTCATTTAGTTTATGACATTATTCCAGATAAAAAACAGGTCATTGAACAACCTGACATTTTAATCCTTGAAGGATTAAACGTCTTACAAAGCAATCAAGATTATCCTCATGATCCACATAATGTTTTCGTATCTGATTATGTTGATTTTTCTATTTATGTTGATGCTGAAGAAGAATTACTAAAACACTGGTATATCAGTCGTTTTTTAAAGTTTAGAGAAGGTGCGTTTACCGATCCAGAGTCTTATTTTAATAATTACTCTAAGTTAAGCAGAGAAGAATCTATAAAAATAGCCTCGTCTATTTGGCAAGAAATTAACGGATTAAATTTAAAACAAAATATTTTGCCAACAAGAGAAAGAGCGAGTTTGATCTTAACCAAAGGTGATAATCATACAATTAGCAATGTTAGATTGCGTAAATAAAACTAAACAATTATTTGTAAATATTATTAACTCTAGATAGAGTAAATAATGCAAATAAACAAAAGCTTTCCGACTAGAGAAAGCTTTTTCCATTTAAGCTGTTCGACGCCATTTAAAGCATTAAGGTGCACTTCTTAGCGAAATCTCACCACCTATATAAGGTGTAATACTTCCATTTTGTTCTAAAAGTAAAGCGCCTTGATCATTGATACCTTTGGCAACACCAAAGATTTCTTTTTCACCAATAATGAGTTTTACTCTCCTATCCATAAAATTATCTAAACTTTTCCAACGTTCGATAAAAACAGATAAGCCTTGTTTTTCAAACTGAACAAATGCATCCCTTAATGCATTGGTAATTTCACAAGCAAGTTCATTTCTATCAATTTTGATCCCAACTTGCTCTAAATTAATCCATTGCTGGTTAATTGCTTCATTTTGATTTTTGCTCATCGCAATATTGATCCCAATACCCGTTATAATATGAGCAACATCACCCGTCTTTCCTGTTAACTCAACTAGGATACCTGAGAGCTTTTTATCATTTAAATAGAGGTCATTTGGCCATTTAACTTTAACACCTTCTGCGCCAAGTTTTTGTAATACTTCAGCCATGATAACACCCACAACTAAACTTAAACCTATTGCAGCTGCGGGTCCCTGTTCAAGTTTCCAGTACATGCTCAAATATAAATTTCTACCAAAAGGAGAGATCCACTTACGCCCTCTTCGCCCTCGTCCCGCAGACTGATATTCAGCAATACAAACATCTCCCGATGTTAATTCACTAATACGTTGCATTAGATATTGATTTGTAGAATCAATAACAGGAATAACGTTCGCAGGGTTACCTTTAATATTCTGATTCACAATATCCGCATTCAATAAGTTCATTGGTGCATCTAATTGGTATCCTTTCCCTACAACTGTCTGAACATCAATGCCCCAACTACGTAATGTTTGAATGTGCTTATTAATGCCTGCACGACTCATTCCTAAGCTTTCACCTAATTGCTCTCCTGAATGGATATTTCCATCAGCAAGGAGCGCAATTAATAATAAAGGAGTTGGTGTTTCTTTCATGAAATAGCGTCCACCGCATTGATTTCGCCATGTTGACCAATAAAACGAACTTCAGGCTCTAATTGTACACCGAAGCGTTCTAGAACTTTTTGGCGTATATATGCAGCTAAATTAACAATGTCTTTTCCTGTAGCTAGACCGTCTTTGTTGATGAGAACAAGTGCTTGCTTCATATGAACAGCAGCACCACCAATCTGATGACCTTTAAGACCACATTGATCAATCAGCCAACCTGCTGCAAGTTTTACACCATCTTGTTGAACATATTGAGGGCAGAAGGGGTATTCTGTTTTTAAGTGCTGTGCAATACGAGTACCAACTATTGGATTCTTGAAAAAACTACCTGCATTACCTGTTATGGCAGGATCGGGAAGTTTACTTGTTCTCATCGAGCATACAGACCTAAATACATCTTTCGGCGTTACCGTTTCTAATGGTAATTTTGATAAATCGCCATATGTTAGAATAGGCTCCCATTTTTTACTAAGTTGCAAGCCAACAGCAATAATAGCAAAGCCTTGCTGGTAATGATGTTTGAAAATACTATCACGATAACCAAACTGACACTCTTTGTTAGTTAATCGATGAACGTAGCCTGTGCTTAACTCAACAATATCAACATAAGCACAAACATCTTTTAATTCTTTGCCATAAGCGCCGATATTTTGTATTGGCGCAGAACCCACATTTCCGGGTATCAGCGCCAAATTTTCTAACCCATAGATATTCTTTTCTAACAGAATTTCAATAAGCCCATGCCAATTTTCACCCGCACCAACATGAACAGACCAATATTGTTCATTTTCCGTAATTTCAATACCAGCAATACAGTTACGGATAACAATACCATTAAAATCTTCAGTAAATAATACGTTGCTACCACCACCTAGAATAAGGGCGGGCAATTTCTGCTCATGAGCATTTTGCCAATATGTACAAAGCTCATCTTTATTATTTGCAGTTTCTATTTGGTGAGCTTTTTGCTCTCAAACCAAATGTATTAAATGCTTGCAATGAAACCGATTCTTTCATGAAAGTCTACCTCATTTAGCTGATATCTTAGTTTAACAGCCAAGTATCGTCGAGGATAGCAAAGTGATAATTGATTAGAGGCGAGAAAATATATTGATATTTAAAGTGGCTTTAAACGCAAAAAAGCCAACCCAGTGGGTTGGCTTTCTCGTCTTATTTAATGCCTGGCAGTTCCCTACTCTCACATGGGGAGACCCCACACTACCATCGGCGCTACAACGTTTCACTTCTGAGTTCGGCATGGGATCAGGTGGGACCGCTGCGCTATGGCCACCAAGCAAATTCGGTTTTATTACCCGCTTCTTTCCTTTCGGTCAGTCGCCAGTAATATCAATCTTAAACAAGCCTACTTTATCTACTCTTCGTCTCTCAGACAAAACACCTTCGGTGTTGTCAGGTTAAGCCTCACGGTTCATTAGTACTGGTTAGCTCAACGTATCGCTACGCTTACACACCCAGCCTATCAACGTCTTAGTCTTAAACGTTCCTTTAGGTCACTCAAGGTGACAGGGAAGACTCATCTCGAGGCAAGTTTCCCGCTTAGATGCTTTCAGCGGTTATCTCTTCCGCACTTAGCTACCGGGCAATGCCATTGGCATGACAACCCGAACACCAGTGGTGCGTTCACTCCGGTCCTCTCGTACTAGGAGCAACCCCTCTCAATCTTCCAACGCCCACGGCAGATAGGGACCGAACTGTCTCACGACGTTCTAAACCCAGCTCGCGTACCACTTTAAATGGCGAACAGCCATACCCTTGGGACCTACTTCAGCCCCAGGATGTGATGAGCCGACATCGAGGTGCCAAACACCGCCGTCGATATGAACTCTTGGGCGGTATCAGCCTGTTATCCCCGGAGTACCTTTTATCCGTTGAGCGATGGCCCTTCCATTCAGAACCACCGGATCACTAAGACCTACTTTCGTACCTGCTCGAGCCGTCACTCTCACAGTCAAGCTGGCTTATGCCTTTGCACTAACCGCATGATGTCCGACCATGCTTAGCCAACCTTCGTGCTCCTCCGTTACTCTTTAGGAGGAGACCGCCCCAGTCAAACTACCCACCAGACACGGTCCCCGACCCGGATTACGGGCCTAGGTTAGAACATCAAACGTTAAAGGGTGGTATTTCAAGGTTGACTCCATGCAGACTGGCGTCCACATTTCATAGTCTCCCACCTATCCTACACATCAAGGCTCAATGTTCAGTGTCAAGCTATAGTAAAGGTTCACGGGGTCTTTCCGTCTTGCCGCGGGTACACTGCATCTTCACAGCGAGTTCAATTTCACTGAGTCTCGGGTGGAGACAGCCTGGCCATCATTACGCCATTCGTGCAGGTCGGAACTTACCCGACAAGGAATTTCGCTACCTTAGGACCGTTATAGTTACGGCCGCCGTTTACTGGGGCTTCGATCAAGAGCTTCTCCCTAAGGATAACCCATCAATTAACCTTCCAGCACCGGGCAGGCGTCACACCGTATACGTCCACTTTCGTGTTTGCACAGTGCTGTGTTTTTAATAAACAGTTGCAGCCAGCTGGTATCTTCGACTGGCTTCGGCTCCGTCCGCAAGGGACTTCACTTACCGCCAGCGTGCCTTCTCCCGAAGTTACGGCACCATTTTGCCTAGTTCCTTCACCCGAGTTCTCTCAAGCGCCTGAGTATTCTCTACCTGACCACCTGTGTCGGTTTGGGGTACGATTGTTGGTAACCTGAAGCTTAGAGGCTTTTCCTGGAAGCAGGGCATCAATTGCTTCACCACCTTAGTGGTTCGTCATCACACCTCAGCATTAAGTGACCGGATTTGCCTAATCACTCTGCCTACATGCTTGAACCGGGACGACCGTCGCCCGGACAACCTAGCCTTCTCCGTTCCCCCATCGCAGTTACCACCAGTACGGGAATATTAACCCGTTTCCCATCGACTACGCTTTTCAGCCTCGCCTTAGGGGTCGACTCACCCTGCCCCGATTAACGTTGGACAGGAACCCTTGGTCTTCCGGCGTGCGGGTTTTTCACCCGCATTATCGTTACTTATGTCAGCATTCGCACTTCTGATACCTCCAGCATACCTCACAGTACACCTTCGCAGGCTTACAGAACGCTCCCCTACCCAACAACACTTAGTGTTGCTGCCGCAGCTTCGGTGCATGGTTTAGCCCCGTTACATCTTCCGCGCGGGCCGACTCGACCAGTGAGCTATTACGCTTTCTTTAAATGATGGCTGCTTCTAAGCCAACATCCTGGCTGTCTGAGCCTTCCCACTTCGTTTCCCACTTAACCATGACTTTGGGACCTTAGCTGGCGGTCTGGGTTGTTTCCCTCTTCACGACGGACGTTAGCACCCGCCGTGTGTCTCCCGTGATAACATTCTTCGGTATTCGCAGTTTGCATCGAGTTGGTAAGTCGGGATGACCCCCTAGTCGAAACAGTGCTCTACCCCCGAAGATGAGTTCACGAGGCGCTACCTAAATAGCTTTCGGGGAGAACCAGCTATCTCCCGGTTTGATTGGCCTTTCACCCCCATCCACAAGTCATCCGCTAATTTTTCAACATTAGTCGGTTCGGTCCTCCAGTTAGTGTTACCCAACCTTCAACCTGCCCATGGATAGATCACCGGGTTTCGGGTCTATACCCTGCAACTCATTCGCCCAGTTAAGACTCGGTTTCCCTACGGCTCCCCTATTCGGTTAACCTTGCTACAGAATATAAGTCGCTGACCCATTATACAAAAGGTACGCAGTCACCCCACCACTAAGCCTCCTCTGCCTGATTGGATTGGTTGGACGTCACTTCGCGTCGTCTACCGCTCTTTATCATGCAAAAGAATCGCTGTGAGTTCACCACTAGCTTAGTGGTGGGGCTCCTACTGCTTGTACGTACACGGTTTCAGGTTCTTTTTCACTCCCCTCGCCGGGGTTCTTTTCGCCTTTCCCTCACGGTACTGGTTCACTATCGGTCAATCAGGAGTATTTAGCCTTGGAGGATGGTCCCCCCATATTCAGACAGGATAACACGTGTCCCGCCCTACTCGTCGAGTTCACAATAACAGCATCTTCGGATACGGGGCTATCACCCTTTACTGCCGGACTTTCCAGACCGTTCTCCTGATGCTGCTGTTGATTAAGACTCTGGGCTGTTCCCCGTTCGCTCGCCGCTACTAGGGGAATCTCGGTTGATTTCTTTTCCTCGGGGTACTGAGATGTTTCAGTTCTCCCGGTTCGCTTCATTAACCTATGTATTCAGTTAATGATAATATCCATTGGATATTGGGTTTCCCCATTCGGAAATCGTCGGGTATAACGGTTCATATCACCTTACCGACGCTTATCGCAGATTAGCACGTCCTTCATCGCCTCTGATTGCCTAGGCATCCACCGTGTACGCTTATTCGCTTAACCTCACAACCCGAAGATGTTTCTTCTTAATGACGTCTGGGTGGTGATGGCTGTGCAGATTACATTTCGTCGTTGGGCAGTGCTCGCCATGCTCACATACTAATGTATGTTGCGCTGACTGTGCGCTGGCCGCCTCGAACTGTAAATTGCTCGCTCATCCCACTTCGATGTCGAAAAACACATTCAAAGTTTGAGATTTTGAGAGACTCATCAATATACCTCGGTGATATATTGATTTGTTTTCAATTTTTCAGCTTGTTCCAGATTGTTAAAGAGCATAATAGTTAAAATAACTTGCTAAAATTATCTTAACTATTCTCTGATTTGCATCAGACTATAGTGTGGTACGCCTTTCACTCATACCGCGCAATTGGCGTCCCCTAGGGGATTCGAACCCCTGTTACCGCCGTGAAAGGGCGGTGTCCTAGGCCTCTAGACGAAGGGGACTTCAGTCAGCTTCGCAGACGCGCTTTTGCTCGTTCTTCATCAGACAATCTGTGTGAGCACTGCACATAACACGTATCTCTTAGGTAAGGAGGTGATCCAACCGCAGGTTCCCCTACGGTTACCTTGTTACGACTTCACCCCAGTCATGAATCACAAAGTGGTAAGCGCCCTCCCGAAGGTTAAGCTACCTACTTCTTTTGCAACCCACTCCCATGGTGTGACGGGCGGTGTGTACAAGGCCCGGGAACGTATTCACCGTAGCATTCTGATCTACGATTACTAGCGATTCCGACTTCATGGAGTCGAGTTGCAGACTCCAATCCGGACTACGACAGACTTTATGAGTTCCGCTTGCTCTCGCGAGGTCGCTTCTCTTTGTATCTGCCATTGTAGCACGTGTGTAGCCCTACTCGTAAGGGCCATGATGACTTGACGTCATCCCCACCTTCCTCCGGTTTATCACCGGCAGTCTCCTTTGAGTTCCCGCCATTACGCGCTGGCAACAAAGGATAAGGGTTGCGCTCGTTGCGGGACTTAACCCAACATTTCACAACACGAGCTGACGACAGCCATGCAGCACCTGTCTCAGCGTTCCCGAAGGCACTCCTCTATCTCTAAAGGATTCGCTGGATGTCAAGAGTAGGTAAGGTTCTTCGCGTTGCATCGAATTAAACCACATGCTCCACCGCTTGTGCGGGCCCCCGTCAATTCATTTGAGTTTTAACCTTGCGGCCGTACTCCCCAGGCGGTCGATTTAACGCGTTAGCTCCAGAAGCCACAGTTCAAGACCACAACCTCTAAATCGACATCGTTTACAGCGTGGACTACCAGGGTATCTAATCCTGTTTGCTCCCCACGCTTTCGCACCTGAGCGTCAGTCTTTGTCCAGGGGGCCGCCTTCGCCACCGGTATTCCTCCACATCTCTACGCATTTCACCGCTACACGTGGAATTCTACCCCCCTCTACAAGACTCTAGCCAACCAGTTTCAGATGCAATTCCCAAGTTAAGCTCGGGGCTTTCACATCTGACTTAATTGACCGCCTGCGTGCGCTTTACGCCCAGTAATTCCGATTAACGCTTGCACCCTCCGTATTACCGCGGCTGCTGGCACGGAGTTAGCCGGTGCTTCTTCTGCGGGTAACGTCAATTGACAAAGGTATTAACTTTATCACCTTCCTCCCCGCTGAAAGTACTTTACAACCCTAAGGCCTTCTTCATACACGCGGCATGGCTGCATCAGGCTTGCGCCCATTGTGCAATATTCCCCACTGCTGCCTCCCGTAGGAGTCTGGGCCGTGTCTCAGTCCCAGTGTGGCTGATCATCCTCTCAGACCAGCTAGAGATCGTTGCCTAGGTGAGCCATTACCTCACCTACTAGCTAATCCCATATGGGTTCATCCGATAGCGCAAGGTCCGAAGAGCCCCTGCTTTGGTCCGTAGACGTCATGCGGTATTAGCCACCGTTTCCAGTAGTTATCCCCCTCTATCGGGCAGATCCCCATACATTACTCACCCGTCCGCCGCTCGTCAGCAAGAAAGCAAGCTTTCTCCTGTTACCGCTCGACTTGCATGTGTTAGGCCTGCCGCCAGCGTTCAATCTGAGCCATGATCAAACTCTTCAATTAAAAGTGTTTGATGCTCAAAGAAATCGAAAACTTAGCTATTCATAAATGAATTTACTTTTGTTGTTCACTCTTCAAGACTTGATACATCTAATATTTTAGAAGATATCGTCTCTGTGAGTGCCCACACAGATTGTCTGATAATTTGTTAAAGAGCAGTGCAACATTCGCTACCGTTTCCGGTCTTCTGCGTTGTTGCGAGGAGGTGCATTCTACATCTTCCTCATTTCGTGTCAAGCGTTTATTTTCAAGGCTTCACACTTTTTTCTTCGTTATCTCAACCAACTCACTTAGTGTGGTTTGCCGTGACAACGAGGGCGCATTATAGGGAGTTTTGTGAAGCTGGCAACACTTTTTTTGATTTTTTTTACTGACCGTTGAATTTTCCATCAAATTGCACTTAAAGTGCCAATTTTCTGAGCGATTTGAAACCAAAGTTCGCTAAAACAGGTTTTAGTAATTCGCTATTCTCATCTTCTTTTAGGCAATAAGCGAAGCTAATTTCATTTGAACCTTTAATTTTCGCTTGATTTACGACCAGCCACGCAGTTCTTCGTGCAATTGCAGCACCAGAATCAATAATTCGTGTGCCATCAGGTAAAATAGAAAGAAGCTCATCTGCTAATAAAGGGAAATGAGTGCAACCTAATACGACAGTATCTGGTGGCTCTTTCATTTTTAACCAAGGTGCAAGAACTTTGCGCAGTTCATCTAAAGAAACGCTTTCACCATGAAGTTTCTTTTCTGCAAGTTCCACCAGCTCTGCCGAACCTAAAGAATGAACTTTGCAATCAGTCGCAAAACGTTCAATCAATTCATGGGTATAAGGTCGTTTTACCGTTGCTCTTGTTGCTAATAATCCAACCACGCCATTGCAAGTCAATTTAGCTGCGGGTTTGATAGCCGGCACTACACCTACAATAGGAATATCAGTAAATTTTGCCCGTAACGCGGGAAGGCTTACTGTACTTGCCGTATTACAGGCAATTACAATTGCCGCGAGATCATGTTTCTCGGCAACCGCGCTAATGATATGAACAACACGGTCAATAATGAATTCTTGTGATTTTTCACCATAAGGGAAAGCTTCATTATCAAAAACATAGATATAGTGAGCATCCGGTAATTTTTCACGGATCTCACGATAAACAGATAAACCGCCAACCCCTGAATCAAAAACTAATACAGTAGGGTTAGCGGTAAGTTGTGCATCAGAAGTTGTAACTTCCTGTGAGGAAGTATTCTCGTCCTGGCGTACGATAGCCATAAGCTGTCTCATAATCTTTATCAAACAGGTTGGCTATTCTACCACGAATTGAGAGATGTGATGTAATAGGATATGACGCAGTTAAGTCCCAAAGACTCACACCACCTAAAGAAACATTTTCATAAGTCCCGTAATCTTTATCCGTGCGCTGACCAATATATTGGTAAGTCACTCCCATATCGAGTTTCTCAACTTGCCAATCAAGTTGATATTTCAACTGTTGACGCGCACGACGATCAAGACGTTGATGTGTTTCTTTATTTCTTGCATCTATATATTGAAGGTTAAAGGTGTGATGGAAAACCCATGTATCCATTTCACCTGTAAACTCCACACCTTTAATTAACGCTTTGCCCACATTGTAATTACGGTATGGATAATTCGATTCGCCTTGGATCAATGAGTCGACATAATTACGATACGCAGTGATTCGCCATTCTAAAGGGCCAGTCAGTCCTTCAAAACCACCTTCCCACTGTTTACTTTTTTCAGGCTGTAAATCAGGGTTACTTCCCCACTCACTATAAAGTTGCGTTAATGTGGGTGCTTTAAATGCCGTACCATAACCACCAATCACACGATAGCCATCGACAAACTCCCATCCAATGTTAGTTTGCCAAGTAGTATGCCAACCATATTCCGAGTGCTTATCAGAACGCACAGAAGCTTCAGCAATAATCTCGCCTAACTTTTGCTGTCCTGTTAGATATAAGCCGGTATTATCGAAATGCTCTTTATTAGGAAACCCGTTAGAACCCGCTTTAATAGATTGACGTTGCCAATCAACACCCCCACCTACACTGCCATTTTCTAATAAAAGGTGATTTCCCCACTGCACATTATATTGTTCAGAGTTGGTAAAACGGCTTCCTTTACCATAACGACCATAACGAGGATCATAGTCATAATCTTTAGTGTAGTTATAACTGGTATTTAAAGAAGAAGAGTAGTTATCACGATGGAACTTCACACCGCCATCATAGGTGCGACTAAATAGTGCTCTTGTATCCGTTAAGATATCGTTATAACTGTCATAATAAGCATCATAAGCGGTACGATTATCAAAACCATAAGCACGTGCATATAAAGAAACGCCATCGTTAATATCGTGATTAACCCCTAACCACAACGATTTATTCATAAATCCATCGCGATCAGGTTGCGGGTGGCCTCCTGTATTCCCATTTGCTTCTACATCATAGCCTTTGGTATAGAGATAACTGCCCGCTACCGTTAATGTTGTTCTATCTCCGACTTTCTGTTTTACAGAACCATCATATTCTTGATAACCATGAGAGCCCATTGTGGCATTAAGCGTTCCTCCTTCCGTTTTTCTTTCTGTCAGGATATTAATCACACCACCAATCGCATCTGAACCATAAACAGAAGAACGAGGCCCTCTTATATATTCAATACGTTGAACAAGAGAAAGGGGAATTTGGCTAATATCAGAGCTACCAGACACATTAGCCTGATTTAAACGCACACCATCCACTAAGATCAGTACATGTCGAGATTCTGCGCCACGTACATAAATAGAGCTCATTTGCCCTATTCCACCGTTTTGCCCCACATCAATACCCGGCATTCTGCGTAATACATCAATCACACTATTACTCTGCCAGCGATCAATCTGTTCACGTTCAACAACGGTGATAGGCGCTAAAATAGAAGAGTTCGGCTCTTGAAAGCGGTTTGCTGTCACACTCAATGTATCGCTGTTATTAGCAAACACACCAAAACTACTCACCATTACACTCAAAGCCACACTCGAAGCTATACTTGAAATAAAGAAAACTTTTTTATTATTCATGAAAATCTGCATCCAACAGAATAAGTAGCAGGATGCCGCCAAAATTAAATAAAACGCGTATTTAATTTAAGATGCGACAGGTCTTCGGCAGGTCTTCGGACTCTAGGTTAAATAAACAGAATTATGTATTTAAGATAATGACTTCCCACTGCACTTATTAATGTGTTCGTAGTGTCTTTTATTATCCTTGATCCTATTACCGCTGCGCGTCAGTTCTGGCTTTGCACCAGATTCCCTTTTCACTCCCATAAGGAGACCGAATAACTATGCTACGATTTCAATTCCATTGAGTCCAGAAATTGAACATGAAGAATACTGGACATCTTCATGAGGATCTCTACAATTTCGCTCGCTTAACTTTATTACTGCCAAAAACAAGGCGAGATACCATGCAGAATTCATTACCAACGCAAACATATCAGTCTCAACTGAATGAAAAAACACAACGTCTACAAACGATGATGGCACCTTTTAATGCGCCTGACGCTGAGGTTTTTTCATCACCAGAACAGCATTATCGTATGCGTGCGGAATTCCGCATCTGGCATGAGCAAGACACGCTTTATCATATTATGTTTGACCAAGAAACTAAGCAGCGTATTCGTGTTGACCACTTTCCAGTTGCCAGTCAACTGATTAATAAAATGATGGTTGCCTTGTTAGCAGAAATCAAAAATAAACCAACATTGAGACAAAAATTGTTTCAAATCGATTATCTTTCGACATTGAGTAATAAAATTATTGTCTCATTGCTTTATCACAAGAAATTGGATGAAGCTTGGCAACAAGAAGCTCAAGCATTACGCCAGACCTTAATTACCCAAGGCTTTGATGTGCAGTTAATCGGTCGTGCATATAAAACAAAAATTATGCTCGATAACGATTTTATTGATGAAGTGTTACCTGTCGCTGGTAAAGAGATGATTTATCGCCAAGTTGAAAATAGCTTCACGCAACCTAATGCTCAGGTCAATATTAAAATGTTGGAATGGGCATTAAAGGCAACAGAAAACGCGAAAGGTGACCTGCTTGAATTGTATTGTGGTAATGGTAACTTTTCATTAGCGCTTGCGCGTAATTTTGAGCGTGTGCTGGCAACAGAAATTGCAAAACCATCTGTTCAGGCGGCGCAATACAATATTGCGATGAATCATATTGATAATGTAAAAATTATTCGTATGTCTGCGGAGGATTTTACGCAAGCAATGAATGGGGTAAGAGAATTTAAGCGTCTAGAAGGGGTTGATTTAAAAGATTACCAATGTGAAACCATTTTTGTCGACCCACCTCGCAGTGGTTTAGATGAGAAAACTGTAGAGCTGGTCAAAACTTACCCTCGCATTTTATACATTTCTTGTAACCCAGAAACATTGTGCCAAAATTTAGAGATTTTAATTAAAACACATAAAATCAGTAGGTTAGCTTTATTCGATCAATTCCCATACACCCACCATATGGAATGTGGTGTGTTATTAGAAAAAAGATAACGGCTTATTTCTCTTCTTAGAGTAAAAAATTCTTTAATAACGCGAATAAAAACAAAAACACCAGCAAGATAACTTGCTGGTGTCAAAATTTCGCTGTGTTTACAACAAAGAGATAAGTACAAACTAGTACTGTTCTGCTTGTGATGCTCTTTCAGCTTCTTCAGCCTGTAGGCGTAAGCGTTGGCGCTGTTTAAATTGACGATAAATCCACAACGCAACAATAACAATACAAACAGAAGAGAAAAAGTTTGAACCCCATTCAGGGTTAACGGTTCTGGTGTAAGCGTTATAACCGAATAGACCTAATAAAAAGAATGAAAAAATCAGCTTAGGCATACCATCGGTCATAGGTTGATTTAAATAGCGCTGATACAAACAGTAAACGGCCAAAATTAAACTGATGAGTGGGAAAACTGACCACGTCTCAATAAATGAATTAAAAAAACTCGAATAAGTACCATGTAAAGCGACACCAATGACTGTGGCAAGTAATAGCGTGCTTTTTTCACAGCGATTTTGTTCCATCATTTGTCTCCTTTCTGATGCGTTTTTTTCTTTATGTCTGGGTTATCTTGTAGAGGTGTTTGCGTCTCTTGCTCACGTCGATACCAATAATAAGCACCTTTAGCAATCATACGCAGTTGTAAAACTAATCTTTCTTCTAATTGTTGACGCTTTTCAATATCAATATCCAGTGCTTCTGCGCCTGCACTAAATACAATAGTGACCATTGCTTCAGATTGCATTTCTGTAAAATAACGTGGCATATGACTCTCTTGCTCAAGATAGTCTGCCAGTTCTGCAATAAAATGTTGGATCTCTCGTGCGACTGCGGCACGAAATTCCGCCGAAGTCCCAGAACGCTCACGTAATAATAATCGAAACGCATTAGGATTATTGCCAATGAATTCCATAAAAGTCGCTACTGATGTTCTGATAACACTGCCTCCTTTCGCAATGCGTTGACGTGCTTGTCGCATCAGTTGGCGTAACATCAATCCACTTTCATCAACCATTGTCAGCCCAAGTTCATCCACATCTTTAAAATGACGATAAAATGAGGTAGGTGCAATACCCGCTTCTCTTGCTACTTCTCGTAAGCTTAAACTGGTAAAGCTACGCTCAGCACTGAGTTGGCTAAAAGCAGCCTCTATTAAAGAGCGACGGGTTTTTTCTTTTTGTTTAGCTCTGATGCCAATATTATTACTCACAGAAATCCTGATAATCCTAATTTGGTTTATGCTCAATATATCAAACTTTGTTAAAAAAGCAGTGCGTGCAATCATCTCTAAAGGCACATTCTCATAAAAACTCAACAAAGTGTGACTAATGCCCTTAATGTCAATTGGGCTATTATTCATTCTAATGTTAATATAGCGTTGTCGGTTTGTATAAAACAGGTCTCTTCTTATGCAACATTCTCATTTCGATGCCATTGTTATCGGTTCAGGTCCTGGCGGTGAAGGCGCGGCCATGGGGCTGGTTAAACAAGGAAAACGCGTCGCAGTTATAGAACGTTATAACAAAGTCGGTGGTGGCTGTACTCATTGGGGCACGATCCCCTCCAAAGCCCTACGCCATGCGGTAAGCCGCATTATCGAATTTAATCAAAATCCCCTTTATAGCGACCAGTCTCGTCTTATTAACTCCTCTTTTTCTCAAATACTTCGTCAAGCTAGCACCGTGATTAGCCAGCAGACTAAAATGCGCCAAGGCTTCTATGAGCGCAATAATTGTACAATGTATTCTGGTGAAGCCGCATTTATTGATGAAAATAGGATCAGCGTACGTTACCCTGATGGTACTTGCGATATTCTTTCAGCAGATAATTTTATTATTGCAACAGGGTCGCGTCCTTATTGTCCGCCTGATGTCGATTTCTCTCATTCTCGTATTTATAACAGTGACACCATACTTGATTTAGAGCATGAGCCTCACCATGTCATTATTTATGGCGCCGGTGTCATTGGTTGTGAATATGCTTCTATTTTTAGAGGGTTAAGAGTAAAAGTAGACTTAATCAATACACGTGACCATCTATTGTCTTTCCTTGATCAAGAGATGTCTGATGCTCTTTCTTATCACTTCTGGAATAACGGTATTGTGATTCGTCATAATGAAGAATACGAAAGTATTGAAGGTGTTGATGATGGTGTTATTGTTCACCTAAAATCAGGTAAAAAAGTCAAAGCAGATTGCCTACTCTATGCAAATGGTCGAACAGGAAACACAGATTCGCTGGGTTTAGAAAATGTGGGTATTAAAACAGATAGCCGTGGACTCGTTTCTGTTAACGCGCATTACCAAACCAGTTGTGAACATATTTATGCGGTAGGTGATGTTATTGGTTATCCAAGTTTAGCATCAGCAGCTTATGATCAAGGTCGTATTGCTGCTTTAGCAATTACAGCGGGAAAATCAGAAACACATTTAATCGAAGATATCCCAACCGGGATCTACACTATTCCTGAAATTAGTTCTGTTGGTAAAACAGAGCAACAACTCACTGCAATGAAAATTCCTTATGAAGTGGGTCGTTCTCAATTTAAACATCTAGCAAGAGCACAAATAGCAGGTATGAATGTAGGGAGTTTAAAAATTCTCTTCCACCGTGAAACTAAGCAAATTTTAGGTATTCACTGCTTTGGTGAACGTGCAGCAGAAATTATTCACATTGGTCAAGCAATTATGGAACAAAAAGGTGAAGGCAATACTATCGAGTATTTCGTTAATACAACCTTCAACTATCCAACAATGGCAGAAGCCTATCGTGTTGCTGCACTGAATGGTTTAAACCGCTTATTTTAATGTACTTTGTTTTTTTGCATAAAAGGCGGTCATATGTTCACGGATTGTCTCTGCAAGTTGTTCATAACGATTACGCAAAGGCGATCCGGGACGATAAACTAAAATAATAGAACGTGATGGATTGGGATCTGTACATTCTAGATAACAAACCCCATCACGTTTTTGTTCTTGAGGTACAGATAAATCAGGTAATAGGGTTATTCCGCTACCTGCAGCGACCATATTACGTAACGTTTCTAAACTGGTGGCTCTGAAATGAGTATCTTCTTTTGCACCTGCCTGAAAGCAAAAACCAAGCGCTTGATCGCGTAAACAGTGCCCATCTTCTAACATCAATAAACGCTGACCAGCTAAGTCCCCCATAGGTACAGACTCTCGTTCATGCCATGGGTGCCCTTCATAAATTGCTAACTTCATCGGCTCTTCAAATAGTGGTACTTCAATAAATGGAGCACTCTCTTTTACCATTGCTAAAATTGCACAATCGAGCTTCCCACTATCTAATTGGGCTAATAAGTTATGTGTTTGTGCTTCATGAAGGTACATCTCTAACTTAGGATAGTTTTTATGCAATTCAGGAATAATATGAGGCAATAAATAAGGTCCAACAGTAGGGATAAGCCCAATATGTAAAGGTCCAGCCATACTTTCACCTTGCAATGAAGCCATTTCTTGTAACACTTTGACTTCACGTAGGATCGTTTTCGCTTGATCCACCAGCAATAAACCTTGTTGAGTAAACAGAACTTTACGGCTAGTTCTTTCAAGTAACATCACACCAAGTTCATCTTCAAGCTTACGAATTTGCCCACTTAATGTTGGCTGACTCACATGGCAAGAATCTGCCGCCCGACGAAAATGTTTATGCTCAGCTAGAGCTACCAGATATTCCAAGTCACGGATATTCATTGCAGATCCTACATTTATTGCTGATAGTTAATGTCTATAGATAATATATCAACTGATAAATTTTTCTATCAGTCGAATGTTATTCTGTCTCTCTTTTTTGGTATTTTCTTAATAAAGACTTCAAACAAAATAATTAATTTCGATATTATCGGCAATTAAAAATAAAAGAACAGAGTAAAATTGACTCTGTTCTTTTGGAATAACAGTAAGTTATCTTAGAGAGATTTTTTTCTTATTTATCCATATTTAAAGCTTCTTTGGCTTTTGCTATCGCATAAGCGACCTGCTTTTGAGAAACTCCCCCCTTTGCAAGACGTTTATCTAAACAAGATTGAAGCGATAAAATATCGTACACATCAATCATGATTTTATCGTTAAACATCTGTAATTCAGAAAGAGGTAGCTCTTCAATCGCTTTACCTTGCTCAATCGCACAGACAACTACTTCACCCACAATATGGTGCGCTTCACGAAATGGCACGCCTTTAGCAACAAGATAATCAGCCAGCTCAGTCGCATTCGCATAACCTTGTTTAGCTGCTTCTTCACAACGAGGACGACGAATTTGAATACCATCAAGGACAAGTGTTGCCATATGCAAACAATCAGACCATGTATCGATCGCGTCAAATAGACCTTCTTTATCTTCTTGCATATCTTTATTGTAAGCCAAAGGTAGACCTTTTAAGGTCATCATCATACCCGTTAGTGCACCTTGAACACGTCCACATTTCCCGCGAATAAGCTCAAGCGCATCTGGGTTTTTCTTTTGTGGCATTAATGATGAGCCAGAAGTCACTTTATCTGATAATTCAATAAAACCCGCTTCACCACTATTAAAGAATATAAGATCTTCTGCAAAACGAGATAAGTGCACCATGCCAATAGCGGCTGAAGATAATAGCTCTAATACATGATCACGATCGGATACGCTATCTAAGCTATTGTGAGTCGCACTCGCAAAACCTAACCATCCCGCTAATTGTTCACGATCGATATCATAAGCCGTTCCTGCCAAAGCCCCACAACCTAATGGGCTGATATCTAAACGCTTCAAAGCATCGGCTAAACGACTTTCATCTCTGGCTAACATTTCATTGTAGGCCAAACACCAGTGTGCAAATGTGACTGGTTGAGCGCGTTGTAAATGGGTATAACCCGGCATCACTGCATTTTGATTTTGTTCTGCGGTAATAACTAATGCTTTTTGTAGCTCAACAATTGCTTGGCGAAGATGAATAACCTCTTCTTTGCACCATAATTTTAAGTCTGTTGCGACCTGATCATTACGACTACGGCCCGTATGTAATTTTTTACCTAAATCACCCACTTTAGCAATAAGCTTACTTTCAACCCAGCTATGAATATCTTCTGCATCACTTTGTAAAATAGAGTGCGGATTCGCAATGACTTCTTCTGATAACTCATTTAAAGCTTGCTCAAGTTGCGCTTGTTCATCTTGCGACAATACACCAACTGTGACTAACGCTTTAGACCAAGCTACTGAGCCAAAGATATCCTGTTGTGCCAGTCGAAAATCAAACCGCAGTGAATCATTGAATTGTTTAAACCGTTGATCAGCTTCCTGACTAAAACGTCCACCCCAGAGTGCCATAATCGCTTCCTGTATTTATTCTGTGTAATTAAAAAGTGAGAGTGATGCATCTCATCTTGGCATCACTCTATTGCCTTACGTTATTTCTTGCTCAATGCACGAATACGGGATGGTAGGGAATATAAACGGATAAACCCTTCAGCATGGCTGTGATCGTAAACCTCATCTTCACCAAATGTTGCAAATTCTTCAGAATATAAACTATTGTCTGATTTCTTCTGAATAGCATTCACATGACCTTTATAAAGCTCTAAAACCACTTCACCATTCACCTCTTTTGCCAGTGATTCTGCAGCTGCTTGTAGTGAAGCACGGATTGGCGTAAACCAACGACCATCATAGGCTACATAAGACATCTCTAAGCCCAATTGCTGACGCCATTTAAACGCATCCCTATCAAGAACCAGTTGCTCTACACCACGCAGTGCAGCCATCATAATGGTGCCCCCCGGTGTTTCATAACAACCACGAGACTTCATTCCCACTAACCGATTTTCAACAATATCAATACGTCCGACACCGTGTTTAACACCTAATGCATTTAATGTATCTAAACATTCAAAAGGTGATTGTGTTTTACCGTTTACAGCAACAACCTCACCTGCTTTTACCGTAACAGTCACTAATTCTGGTGTTTCTGGGGCTTTCTTAGGATCAACTGTCCATGCCCAACAATCTTCATTTGATGCATTCCATGGACTTTCTAATACCCCTCCTTCCGTTGAAATATGCCATGCGTTTTCATCACGGCTATAAATTTTCTCAAGTGTAGCAGTAGTGGGAATATTACGGACTTTCAGATAATCCAGCAGTGCTTCACGAGAACGTAAATCCCACTCTCTCCAAGGTGCGACGACTTTTAGTTGTGGAGCAAGAGCTGCATAGGTGCTTTCAAAACGAACTTGATCGTTACCTTTACCTGTTGCACCATGAGCAACAGCATCAGCACCTAATTTTAATGCCAATTCAACTTGTGCTTTAGCAATAACAGGACGCGCCATCGAAGTACCTAATAAGTAGCTACCTTCATATAAAGCACCTGTTTTTAATACTGGGTAAACATAATCTTTGATAAACTCTTCACGTAAATCGATGATATGACACTCAGAAGCACCAGATGCTAATGCTTTTTGTTCTACGCCAACTAAATCATCACGGCTTTGGCCAACATCTGCAACAAAAGCGACAACTTCACAGTTATCGTAATGTTCTTTTAACCAAGGAATGATCGCCGAAGTATCTAATCCGCCTGAGTATGCTAGTACGATTTTTTTAATACCTTTAGTCATAGTGATAACCTTCAATTTCCAATTTGTTTAAATTCTGCCAACTATCAAATAGCGATAAGATTTCTAGAAACATTTTTAAACTAAAATACGGGTTCCTACTGCAACACCATTAAACAGTGCGGTTAGTTTTTCAGCATGGCGCCAACTTGCAATTTCAACGGGTCGACCGAGTGTTTTGGCAGCTTCTAACGCTGCATTTACTTTCACAATCATGCCGTCAGTGATAATGCCTTGGTCAATTAATGTCTGTGCTTTTTCGGCTGACATCTCTGCTATCTTCTGGCCTTTACCATCTAAAATGCCACTAACGTCTGAAAGCAACACTAAATCAGCTCCCAACGTTTCTGCGATAGCGGTTGCGGCTTGATCTGCATTGACATTCATCAGCTCACCTTTCTCAGTCATACCGATAGAGCTGATAATAGGTAGATAGCCCGCATCCAGTAATAAATTAAGTAAATTAGGAGAGCCTGGAGTTGCATCCCCTACATGACCTAATTCTTCATTGATTTGAGTGACTTTCACTAATTGCCCATCCCCCAAAGAAAGCCCTACACCATTAAGCCCAAATTGGGTTGCCCACGATAACAAGGTCTTATTGGCACTTCCGGCCAGTGCTCCTGTAATGATGTCTATCTGATCAGCGGGTGTAACACGCAGGCCTTGCTTTTTCACGACAGGTAATTGCAATTTACCCATCAATTCATCCACCAAACAGCCACCACCATGTACGATGACCAAAGGGCGAGAGTGTGTTGAACGATATTGTTGTAATGCGGTGAAAAAACGTGTTAACGCTTCTTCGTTATCAAGGAGTACACCACCCAGTTTGATAATTAATGGTTCCATGAAACTTCCCTACTCATTATTTAAATAAGTGATTCGGTTTCAGCGAAGCCAAACCGAATATTCATACACTGCACCGCCTGCGCTGCGGCCCCTTTTAACAAGTTATCTTCAACACCCACCACAATTAGATGTTCACCTTGTTGAGCAAACCCGATATCACAAAAAGCCGTTCCTACTACGGCTTTTAATGCAGGTAATCCTTTGTCATAAACACGCACTAATGGCTTATCTTGATAAGCTTCGTCAAAGACTTGTCTGACTTCCTCTTGTGTCACGCCTGCTTTTAACTTACAGGTGATAGTGGCTAAGATCCCTCTGGCAAAATTACCTAAATGGGGGGTGAAAATCACATCAATGCCCAGATGTGTTGCAATTTCAGGTTGATGACGATGAGTAAATACACCATAAGGTTGCAAACTCACTTCACAAAAACTGCTGGTTAAAGAGGCTTTTCTACCCGCGCCACTTACACCGCTGGTGGCATTAATGACTGGCCATTGCGCGGTATCTAACAGTCCCGCTTCCACTAAGGGTTTTAATGACAACTGAGATACCGTTGGATAACAGCCCGGCACAGCAATTAATTGCGCCTGACTGATAATGTCAGCATTCCATTCAGCTAATCCATAAACTGCTTGTGATAACCAATCTGTATTCTTATGCTCAAATCCATAGTATTGTTGATAAAAATGCTCGTTTTGCACTCGATAAGCACCCGATAGGTCGAACACCACACAACCTTGCTCTAAAAAAATCGGGGCAATGTCATGGCTGACTTCATGGGCTGTTGCTAAAAAAACGATATCAATATTCTCAGCCGCTTTAACAACATCAACCATTGGCTCTAAAGGGAGATCCACTAAGCCACGATATTGAGGATGAAGTTCAGAAAAGCACTTTCCTGCATCTGCACTTTGAGCTGATACCATCAGTCTGCTCAAATTCACATGGGGATGCTGCTGAAGATAGGCGGCTAATTCAGCGCCAGTGTAACCACTTGCTCCTACAATCAGAGTATTTAACATGTCATTCTTACCTTGTACTATGAACACAAACCGATTAATGTATTTTTATTCAAAAAAAGTGCATGAATATTGATACTATTATGAAGAAAGGCTGTCAACAGTGAATATTAAATTACCTACATTTATTGAGATTTATCGTCAATTAATTGCAACACCCTCTATCAGTGCTACAGATGCTAAGAACGATCAAAGCAACGAATCACTGATTAATTTGCTTGCTAATTGGTTGGAAACATTAGGCTTTTCCATTGAAATTCAACCTGTACCTGAAACTAGAGGAAAATTTAACCTTTTAGCAACATTAGGAACAGGGAAAGGCGGGTTATTACTTTGTGGTCACACTGACACTGTGCCATTTGATGAAGGTCGTTGGACACAAGATCCTTTTACACTGACAGAAAAAGAAAATAAGTTATACGGCTTAGGCACTGCGGATATGAAAGGCTTTTTTGCTTTTATTCTTGATGCATTGCGAGATGTAGATACTAAGGCGTTAACTCACCCTCTTTATATTCTCGCCACCGCAGATGAAGAAACCTCTATGGCAGGCGCACGTTATTTTGCTGCTAATACGACAATCCGCCCTGATTTTGCCATTATTGGCGAACCGACATCCCTAAAACCTATTCGTGCTCATAAAGGACATTTATCAAATGCGATACGTATTACGGGGCAATCAGGACATTCTAGCGATCCAGAAAAAGGCGTGAATGCGATTGAGCTAATGCATGAATCCATTACTCACCTTAGTACACTGCGCGATACGCTAAAAACGCGCTATAACAATCCTGCATTTATTATCCCTTATCCCACCATGAACTTTGGTTATATTAATGGCGGTGATGCGGCAAATCGAATTTGTGCTTGCTGCGAACTTCATATGGATATTCGCCCATTACCTGGGCTTACATTGCAAGATTTAGATGATTTACTACACGAAACATTAGCTCCCGTAAAAGCACGTTGGCCGGGGCGCTTAAATGTTGAAGCGCTACACGATCCTATTCCTGGTTATGAATGTCCAACCGATCATAAAATGGTTGCTGTCATTGAAAAGTTATTAGGCGAGAAAGCGCAAACGGTGAACTACTGTACTGAAGCGCCATTTATTCAAGATCTCTGCCCGACCTTAGTATTAGGTCCAGGCTCGATTGAACAAGCCCATCAACCTGATGAATTTATTGATACATCATTTATTGAACCGACTCGTGAATTAATGGGGGCAATTAATTGAAAACTTCTGTTTAACAGAAAAAGCGCAATAATAAAAACCCTATCAGCTTACGTTGATAGGGTTTTTTATCTTCAATTAATACTCTAAATAATTCGGATTGCAGATAGGCGATTAACGTAACCAATTGGTTTTGGCTAGTTGAACAATTTCATCACCTCTACCATTAATAATCGCTTTCATCATATACAGGCTAAAACCTTTTGCCTGTTCAAATTTAATCTCAGGAGGCATTGAAAGCTCTTGTTTTGCCGTTACCACATCCACAATCACTGGGCCATCATGTTCAAAAGCCTCTTTCAGTGCACTATCCAAATCCTCACCTTTCTCAACACGAATACCTTTGATGCCAGAGGCATTGGCAATAGCAGCAAAATCAGGGTTATGCAAATCTGTGCCATCGGTTAAATAGCCACCGGCTTTCATTTCCATCGCCACAAAACCTAATACACTGTTATTAAAAATAATTACTTTCACTGGCAAATTCATTTGTGCTAACGAGATAAAATCGCCCATTAACATAGTGAATCCACCGTCACCACACATTGCAACAACTTGACGTTTTCTATCTAATGCTTGTGCGCCAATAGCTTGAGCCATGGCATTTGCCATCGAGCCATGATTAAACGAACCTAGTAAACGGCGTTTTCCATTCATTCCAACATAACGGGCCGCCCATACTGTTGGTGTCCCCACATCACAGGTAAAGATGGCATCATCATTTGCCATTTCACTCAATCTGCGTGCTAAATACTGAGGATGAATAAGTTCACGTTCACTCGGTTGTGCAAGTGCATCCAAATCTTGCCGAGCTTTGGCGTAATGTTTCAATGACGCATCAAGGTGAGAGGTATCTATTTTCTCTTTTAAACGAGGCTGTATGGCGTTTAATGTTGCTTTAATATCACCAATCATTGCCATATCGACATGACAATGTGAACCGAGACTGCTTGGATTAATATCGATTTGAATAATATTGGCTTTTGATGGATAAAACGCGCGATAAGGAAATTGTGTTCCTAATAGCACCAGCGTATCCGCATTTACCATCGCATGATAACCCGATGAAAAACCAATTAACCCTGTCATTCCTACACTGTACGGATTTTTCCACTCAATGTGTTCTTTACCTCGCAATGCATGTACAACTGGCGCTTTTAAAGTTTGAGCCAGTTTAATTACTTCATCATGGGCTTGAGCACACCCAGCGCCACACATTAACGTGATATTTTTTGCATTGTTCAGTGCATCGGATAACTTTTCGATTTCAAAACGATTGGGCATGATCAGTGGAAACTGTAGCGGATACCAATTTTCATGAGCATCTTCTGGAGCAGGTTTTAATGCAACATCTCCTGGTAAAACAACAACCGCAACTCCTTTTTTCAAAATAGCGGTTCGCATCGCGATGGCAAGTATTTGAGGGATTTGTTCTGGGTTAGACACTAATTCACAATAATGGCTACATTCGCGGAAAAGTTCTTGAGGATGTGTTTCTTGAAAGTAGTTACTGCCAATCTCAGCAGAAGGGATATGTGCTGCAATGGCTAATACAGGTACATGATTACGATGACAATCAAAAAGCCCATTAATAAGATGCAAGTTTCCTGGTCCACAAGAGCCAGCACAAACCGCTAATTGGCCATTTACCGCCGCTTCTGCTCCTGCTGCAAAAGCGGCCACTTCTTCATGGCGAGTGCCCATCCACTCAATCGTTCCCATCTTTCGTAAGCTATCACTTAATCCATTGAGTGAATCGCCTGTCACGCCCCAAATACGTTTTACACCTGCATTATGGAGTACTTTAGCAACATAGGTTGCAACTGTTTGCTTACTCATGGTGATATTTTTCCTCAATTTTGGGTAAATGCACCTCTGCGAGCTGAGCTTATCGCCTTCCCTCTTCTATTTTTCTTGCTCACGAGCTTGCAGAGAAAATCATCTCACTAACTCAAATATAAAGAATAACACCAATCACTATAATGTCACTGTAGAGATAAAATCAGTGCAAAAAAAAATGCAAAAATAAAATATCACTTTCAAATACATTCATTAAATTTATAATAACCGCATTAAATAAGAATATATCTCATTAATATCGTACTATTATTACTAAATAATAGACAAATCTTGCTTATAGGATTATTTTAATAATTAAAATAATTTTTAGTTGAGATTTTTCACATCACATCTTTATTAACAATTAAGCTGACTCATTTCAGCCTTACTTATTGTCTTTATTAAAAAATTTAACCTTTCCCTATTTGTTAATAAATTTATCATCATTGTTTTATTTCATGTCCCATGAAAAAGAGGTATGAAATAAACATGACATTGGTCACGCTACCTTTTGCTTTTTGTCCTCTAGAATAAAGCCTGATTATTTTTCGACGGAGATTAACGGATGGACAAAAGTAGAAGTCCGATAAAGGTTTTCTTTATTAGTATTCTGGCAGTCCTTTTCTTAATTTTTATTTCACAATATGTTATTGGCAAAAAAGAAATTAAAATTGGCATTGCAGTAATACCTATTCTACCAATGTTATTTGCAGTAATTATTGGTATGTGTATATCTGCTGGATTTACCCGTAAAAAAATTAAAGTATGGGGTAAATTATTTACAGAAAAAGAAGAAGGCTTCTGCGGTAAAATGGTAGGTTTCAGCCTACTTATTTTAGGTACGCAATATGCAGGGATGATTGTTCCTAATATTAAAATGATTTTAAGTGTCGGTATTCCTTTATTTGTTCAGGAACTCGGAAACTTATTACCTGTATTAATTGCGGTTCCATTAGCGATTAAATTTGGATTTGGTCGTCGTACAATTGGTGCTTGTTCATCTATTAGTCGTGAACCTTCTATCGCCGTTATTCAAGGTAAGTTTGGTACAGGCTCACAAGAATATATTGGTGTATTAGCCATTTATTTATGTGGTTCTGTTATCGGTACTTTGTGGTTTAGTGTATTAGGAAGTATCGCACCATTAACAGGATTACATCCACTTGCGCTTGCCGCAGGCTCTGGCGTGGGTTCTGGTTCAATGTTAAGTGCAGCATCAGGTGCATTAATTAATGGTCTTGATGAAGCTTTAGCACAGCAAGTATTAAGTGTTGCTGCTGCATCTAATTTATTATCATCAGCACTAGGCGCACTGTCATTAACCTATTTAGGTTTACCTCTTTCAGAAAAAATTTATAAAATTTTCACCAGAGGCAAAACTGCATGAAAAATATAATTATTGATATGAAATTTGTATTCGTTGCTATTTTACTGGCAATGTTTACTCAGACGTTAACATCAGGGATCGCTCTTTATGCAATGTGGGATAGCTTTATTGCTATGTCATTAGTGGTATTTATTTCACTCGTTGCAAAACATTATTTACCTTCATCTTTACCAACATTTGCTTATGCAACAATTATCGGATTCTAATTTGTTTACCCGAAACACCAATAAGAGATTTCTTATTAGTTCTATTGGTAAAGTCTCTTTCTTATCTTGTTGTGTACCTTATTAGCATTTGCTGGTTTATCTGTTGGTGGTCAATTAGAAGAACTTAAGAAAATGTCATGGAAAGTTATTCTTATTTTCATGATTGTTTCAACATGTTGTTTCTTTGGCGCATCAATCGTCGCGCAAATTGGATTTACTATCCAGGGAGTTATCTAATGAATAATATTTATAATGTCAGTGAAAAACTCTTTCAATTAAATGACTTTAGTAAAAAAACACGACAAGACCTGCACAAAATACCTGAGCTATCAGGTGAAGAATATAAAACATCTAAATACTGTCGTGAATTAATGGAAAGTTTTGGTTATCAAATTAAAACTTTTGATGGATATACTGGCTTCACAGCAGATTTAATCGTTAATTCTGAATTTCCATTAATTGCTATCCGTGCCGATATGGACGGATTAGAAATGCCAGACTTAACCAATAATGAACATAGTTCAGTTCACCAAGGTTGTGCTCATAACTGTGGTCACGATACTCATATGACCATGGCATTAACCAGTGCAAAATATCTTGCCGAAAATAAAGAAGAGATGAGCGCGAACGTCCGTTTTATTTTCCAAATGGCTGAAGAAGATATGCGTGTTCCTGGTGCTGAAAAAATGGTCGAACTGGGTTGTATGGAAGGCGTTGATGAAACCTACGCACTTCATAATGATGCGGCCATTGAAACCGGTTGTGTACGCTTTAATGATGGCGTGATGTCATCTTATGGCTCAGCATGGACATTAGATGTTTATGGTGTTTCTGCACATGGTTCAACACCACATAAAGGCTTAGATGCGATTCGTGAAGCAACTCGCTTAATTGATTATATGGATTATGTTGTTGCGAAAAAAACAGATCCATTTAGCCCAGCAGTCTTTGGTTGTGGCATGATCAATGGGGGAACAATCCCTAACGCATTAGCTGACCACGTTCAAGCTCGCGGTACTATTCGTTCTATGGATGAAAATACCGATCAAGTATTGAAAGCCAGCTTTGACGAAATCGTGGCTCGTAGCACCGCTGGTGGGTTTAAAACGACATTAAGCTACAGCGGATACCCTGCTGTTGTGAATCACCCTACTGCACATCAGCGCTTATTAGATGCGATGCGTAAATTCTTACCAGAAGAGAATATTGAATCGAACGGTAAACCAATGACGGGCAGTGAAGACTTTAGCTATATGGTCAATGCCACTAAAGGTAAAGTGGGTGCAATGTTCTTCTTAGGAAGTGGTAACCAAGCGAAAGGGATTAATAATTACCTTCACGCCAATCCTTATTTTGTTGATGATGATTGTTTATTAGTTGGAGCTCAGATTTTTATTAATATTCTGACTCGCTAATCTTTTATTATTCTGCCCGAAGCCCGTTATTGCCCCCGCAAAACGGGCTTTTTCATTCCTACGCTAATTCTGCATCGTTATTATTGAGACTCACTGAACGCAAATCAGGTAATATTTGATAAACTTCTTTACTGTGCCATTGCGTTTCCCATTGCTCTGGCATCTGAATAATATTCCTATCAATGTGAGGTGCATAAAGAGAAATAAATTCATGCATATAATCCTTCATATGCGTATGTTTACTGACACAAATATGGGTATAGCTCGGTTGTACAAGGTGATCGATATTAATACATTTTAATGCGCGACTATCTTCCGCTTCATCATAAGAAGCCGTTGCAATAACACCAATGCCTAAATGGCGCTTAACGTAGTATTTAATAATCTCCGTATCAGTCGCAGTTAATGCCACTTTGGGTTTAAGATTATTTTTATAAAATACCTTGTCTAACTTCGACCCTCGAGTAAAACCAAAAACATAAGTAATTAATGGATATTCAGCCATTTGTTCAATAGTCACTTGTTCATTGTCTTTTAATTCGGCAAGAGGATGATCGTAAGGAACGAGTAAACTGCGCGTCCAGCGATAACAAGGCAGAGTAATTAAATCTTCATACAAGTGCATAGACTCCGTTGCAATAGCAAAATCTACGTCACCGTTTTTGACCATTTCGGCTAACTGAGCCGGTGCGCCTTGATGAAAATGCAAAGAAATATTAGGGTAATAACGTCGAAAATGGTCAATAACATTGGGCAATGAATAACGTATTTGGGTATGTGTTGTCGCAATATGCAAATCAACTTTTTTATTACGATCTTCTTCAGCCACAATACTTTTAATTCGATCAACTTGTCCGAGAATATCGCAAGCAATTTTATGTACTTCTTTACCCATTGGGCTTAGTGCTAATAAGTTGTTATTTTTACGGACAAATAGCGATACACTTAATTCATCTTCTAATATTTTGAGTTGTTTACTAATTGTGGGTTGAGAGGTATAGAGTTTTTCAGCCGCATTAGTAATGTTGAAATTATTTTTTACGACTTCAACAAAGCTTTTCAGTTGATTAATGTTCATAGAGGTACCTGGGTTAATCTGCACAAATGCGCGGTTAATTATTAATTTTATAAATTTTTATTCTAAATATGAGCAACAGATAAATTATCTTTACTATCTCTGTTTTGATATCCCGCCATACTACCTTGATATAACCTTATAATAAGAATAGCGAGATCTATTCTATTATCCACACTTTCGCCTTAACTATTCGAAAGAATAATAAAGCAAAATAAGGTGTTATTATTTTCTATTTATCTATCAGCCTTTGTATTATGCACAATGCTCATACAAATGCGTTAGCCTGAATCAAAAAAAACAGATCCACCTAACACTATGTTATTAAAATAGAACTTTAATTTTATTTTTAGGGTTTCATTGCAATTACTTTCAGTCTTCCTAAGTCAAATTTACAATCACTAACACCATAAATTTTACAGAAAAGTAGAATTACGTTATGATATTGATCACATTTTAATACTTAGAGGCTATGTTTTGTTATATCAAAACAACAAAGAAAACATCCTAATATCTTATTCAATCTCATCTATACTTAATAAATATTCTCTTATCTATTAGCTTAATATCACTATTTAATTTTGGTAGAAGTAAGCTGTTTTTTAGTGAATTTTTATCACTCACTCTTCTCGCTAACAAATAGTCACTTCATTTCTTTTAATTAATTGAATAACAAGAAATTACGAATACCTTAATAAAGGTTACTTAATATGAAAATGAAGAAAAAAAGAAACAAACCATTACAAATCAATGATATAACCATTATTGATGATAGTAAGCTCAAAAAAGCCATTACAGCAGCCGCATTAGGTAATGCCATGGAATGGTTTGACTTCGGTGTTTACGGCTTCCTTGCTTACGTTTTAGGTCAAGTCTTCTTCCCTGGTGCATCACCTGGCGTACAGATGATTGCGGCTCTTGCCACCTTCTCTGTGCCTTTCTTGGTAAGACCATTAGGGGGTGTTGTATTTGGGATGCTAGGGGATAAATTTGGTCGTCAGAAAGTTTTATCTGTCACCATCATTATTATGGCACTCAGTACGTTTGCCATTGGTCTTATCCCGGCGTATGAAACCATCGGTATTTGGGCGCCCGTCTTATTATTACTTGCCAAATTAGCACAAGGTTTCTCTATTGGTGGTGAATATTCAGGAGCAGCAATTTTCGTTGCTGAATACTCACCCGATCGTAAACGTGGATTTATGGGAAGCTGGTTAGATTTCGGTTCAATCGCAGGCTTTGTCATGGGTGCGGGTGTTGTTGTACTTATCTCTACTATTTTAGGTGAAGCCGCGTTTCATGAATGGGGATGGCGTATTCCGTTCTTCTTAGCATTACCATTAGGTCTTATTGGCTTATATTTACGTCATGCTTTAGAAGAAACACCTGCTTTCCAACAACATGTTGATGCAATGAATAGTGACGACCGAAAATCTATTCAAGATCCACCTCGTGTTTCATTACGAGAAATCGCATCGAAATATTGGAAAAGTTTAACCGTATGTGTAGGTTTAGTGATTGCCACTAATGTCACCTACTATATGTTATTAACTTATATGCCGAGTTATTTATCTCATAACCTAAACTATTCGGCAGATCACGGTGTGCTGATCATCATCGCGATTATGATAGGTATGTTGTTCGTACAACCTGTCATTGGGTTATTGAGTGACAAAATTGGTCGTAAACCCTTTGTTATTGGCGGTAGTATTGGCTTGTTTGTCCTTGCTTACCCAGCATTTATGATGATTAACAGTGATGAAATCGGTTTAATTTTCTTAGGATTATTAATTCTTGCGGTTTTACTTAACTGTTTTACTGGAGTAATGGCATCCATTTTACCTGCCATATTCCCGACCCATATTCGTTATAGTGCACTAGCCATCGCATTTAATATCTCTGTATTAATTGCGGGTGCAACACCAACAGTAGCTGCATGGTTAGTTGAAGCGACCGGTGATTTGTATATGCCTGCTTATTATCTGATGATTGTTGCCGTTGTCGGTTTGATCACAGGGATTAAGATGATTGAAACTGCCAATAAACCATTGCGTGGAGCAACACCGGCAGCATCTGATAAATCAGAAGCTAAAGAAATTTTATCAGAGCACTATGATAGTATTGAACACCGTGTTGAAGATATCGAGGCAGAAATTGAAGCATTACAGAAAAAACGTCAAGCCCTTATCGATCAACATCCTAAATTAGATTAAGAGAGGTTACATGCACCCGTCTCCTGTTCATTTAGTTTGGTTTCGTCATGATTTAAGAGTGACAGATAACAAAGCACTCTTTAATGCTTGCCAAGATAAACACGCACAGGTGCATGCTCTTTTCACCATCACGCCTGAACAATGGAAAGCCCATAATATGGCTTTGTCATGTCAGGCGTTTATTCATGATGCCTTACTCAGTCTTTCAATCTCTTTGGCGAAACTCAATATTCCCCTGACATTGATCATGAGTGATACTTATTCAACTGCAGCCAATGAAGTGGCACACTATTGCCAACAATATCAAGTAACGGCGCTTTTTTTCAATCACCAATATGCCCTTAATGAACAACGCCGTGATAAAAAAGTCATTGAATTGCTAGAAAATAAAACAACGGTTTATGCTTATCATGACAATACATTTATTCCACCGGGTAATGTGATTACACAACAAGGGGAGATGTATAAAGTTTTTACACCCTTTAGAAATGCATTTTTACGCCTCTTTTTTTCACAAGATAATGCGTCATTACCTGCTCCAGAAATAAGGGCACATCAAAAAACAGTTACCCCATTAAAAGCGCCATTATTTTCACTGGACTATCCACCAACACTCTATTTTCTCGCCACAGAAGAAGAGGCGCTTAAACGCTTAAAACAATTCTGTTATGAAAGTGCCCCTCATTATGCAAAATGGCGAGATATTCCTGCAGTCGATGGCACAAGTCGATTATCCCCTTATCTCTCTATTGGATTACTGTCTATTCGCCAATGTTTTAATCGCTTATACCAAACTGAACCTGACTTTTTGGAAAACAGTGCATCAGGTGCTTTCGTATGGTTTAACGAATTGATTTGGCGAGAATTTTACCAACATTTAATTGTGGCTAATCCTCATTTATGCAAACACATTGCCTTTCAGCTTTGGACAGAAAAAATCAATTGGCGCAATGATAAAGCGGAATTTAATGCTTGGGCACAAGGTTTAACCGGCTTTCCTATTATTGATGCCGCCATGAGACAGCTTAATCATACAGGTTGGATGCATAACCGTTTACGTATGCTCACAGCCAGTTTTCTTATCAAAGATTTGTTAATTGATTGGCGTTGGGGTGAACGTTATTTTATGTCACAACTCATTGATGGCGATTTCGCATCAAATAACGGTGGCTGGCAATGGGCCGCATCCACAGGAACCGATGCAGTACCTTATTTTCGAATTTTCAATCCCACAACCCAAGGCCGTAAGTTTGATCCTGATGGTGAATTTATCCGCCAGTGGCTTCCTGAGCTAGCCAATGTGCCTAATCGGTATATTCACACACCTCATGAGTGGACAGCAAAAACCAATAATCCTCTTGATTATCCATTACCGATAGTTGATCACGCCAAAGCACGAATAAGAGCGATTGAGTCTTATGAAAAGGCAAAAAAAGGATAAGATAGTAAAACTTTATTTATTGATAACTGGCTCAATATTGTGAAAACACCCCAAATTTCTGTCATCGTTCCTATGTTTAATGAAGCGTCTCGTATGACGAGATTATTGGATAGTGTGATCACTCAAACATTCACCGATATTGAAGTCATTATTGTTAATGATGGTTCGACAGATAATAGTGCTGAAATCGCCACGTCTTATTGCCAAAAAGATGCGCGTGTGAAGCTTTATCAATAAACTAATCAAGAATTATCCAGCGCAAGAAATACGGGTTTAAAATATGCGCAAGGCGAATGGATAGTTTTTTTTGATAGTGATGATTTTATTAAACCTGAATTACTCGCACATTGGTATCAATTAGCTGTTACCCAACACGTTGATGTTTTAA
This sequence comes from Proteus vulgaris, assembly GCA_901472505.1. Classification (NCBI taxonomy): domain Bacteria; kingdom Pseudomonadati; phylum Pseudomonadota; class Gammaproteobacteria; order Enterobacterales; family Morganellaceae; genus Proteus; species Proteus vulgaris. The sequence goes on along the minus strand of LR590468.1, from coordinate 1,835,877 downwards.
TTGGTAATGATGAACGATTCAATCCAAGTGATCTTAACAAGCACCAAAAAACCATCCATCAACGACAGCCTTATCAAAAAGTCATAAAAGGTAGTGAGTGGATCATTCATGCCGTCACTCAATATCAATGGCCACATTTCGTTTAGTTGCAGTTAACTCGGCATGACTTAATAAAAAAACATCAACTTCAATTTATTGAAGGTCTTTACCATTAAAATATTTTGTGGACAATGCAATTAGCGCTTGTTGCAGAGCGAATAGGTTTTGATAACCAACCTCTCTATTATTACTGTGCTAATCCTGACTCTATTACACGTAAACCCGACCAACAAAAAGAAGCTCAACGAACACAAAGTTATTTGCAGATAATCTTACAACTATTAAAAGAAACCGATAAACAATCTGATCAGTTATTAGCAAAAGCACTCCGCCAACAGGTAGTTCGTGAATTAGGCAGTTTTTTTATTCTTTTTCGTAAATGTTGTGATGCAAAAAATCAAAAAATAATCGCAAAACAATTTTCTACTTATTCTTTATTTTCCTCTCTCAATAAAAGCGTAAATAATTGGCATCAACGCTGGTTTATTTTTTGAGTTAACTGCATTTTATTTATCGCCTCTTTGAAATAAGTAAGCATAAAAAAACAGCGCTGTTATTAAGCGCTGTTTTAGTTTCTAAATACGGATTGCTCTAGCCTGTGTTACGCATACCAGCTGCAATACCAGCAATTGTTACCATTAGCGCTTGTTCAATGCGTGGATCAGACTCGCTATGAGTACGAGAGCGCTGTAATAACTCAGCCTGAAGTACGTTTAATGGATCAGTATACACATTACGTAACGCAATAGATTCCGCTACCCATGGTAAATCCGCCATTAAGTGCTCATCCTTTGAAATCGCCAAGACACTCTTAATATCATCGGAAAGTTGTTGGCGTAATTTTGCACCTAGTGGCCATAAGCGCTCTTCAACTAAGCGTTGGTCGTAATATTCCGCTAACCATAAATCTGCTTTAGCGTACACCATTTCCAACATCGCAATACGTGTATTAAAGAACGGCCAGTTCTCACACATATCGTCTAATACCGCTTGTTTTCCGCTATCAATTTCATGTTGTAATGCAGCGCCAGCACCCAACCAAGCAGGTAGCATTAAGCGGTTTTGAGTCCATGCGAAGATCCACGGGATAGCGCGCAAAGTTTCAACACCTCCAGTAGGGCGACGTTTTGCAGGACGTGAGCCTAATGGTAGTTTACCCAACTCGCCTTCTGGCGTTGCCGCTCTAAAGTAAGGCACAAAGTCTTCTTGTCCTCGTACATAGTCACGGTACATTGCACAAGAAACGTCAGACAAGGAATCCATTACCTCAATCCAAGGCGCTTTTGGCTCTGGTGGTGGTAATAAATTCGCTTCTAAGATTGCACCTGCATAGTGAGCAAGGCTACTGATGGTGACTTGTGGTAATCCGAACTTAAAGCGGATCATTTCGCCTTGTTCTGTCACACGCAGGCCACCTTTTAAACTTCCTGGTGGTTGAGAGAGTAATGCTGCATGAGCTGGCGCACCACCACGACCAATTGTACCGCCACGTCCGTGGAATAACGTTAATGTCACACCTGATTTTTCACACAGTTTGATTAACGAATCTTGTGCTCGATATTGTGCCCATGAAGCAGCCATCACACCCGCATCTTTTGCAGAGTCGGAATAGCCAATCATCACCATTTGCTTGTCATCAATTAAATCGCGATACCACGGAATATCAAACAAACGTGTCATTACACTTTCAGCGTTATTTAAGTCTTCAAGTGTTTCAAATAACGGCGCAACCGGTAAGCGAATATCCGCACCCGCTTCTTTCAATAACAGTTTTACGGCTAATACATCCGAAGGTACTTTTGCCATTGATATAACATAAGAGGCGATAGAATCTTTCGGTGATTGTGCAATGACACGGCAAGTTTCAAATACTTCTTGGGTCGCCGCACTTGGTTGCCAATTTGTCGGGATAAGTGGACGCTTAGAATTTAATTCTTCCAATAAGAATGTTTGTTTTTGCTCTTCAGACCAATCCGCGTAATCACCCAACTCTAAATATTGTGTTAATTCAGAGAGCGCTTCGGTGTGATTGGTACTTTCTTGGCGAATATCGAGCTTAACTAGCTGTAAACCAAAACAACGGATACGGCGTAATGTATCTAACAATTGTCCATTAGCAATAATACGCATACCACACTGATTTAGTGATTGATAACATGCGTATAGTGGCTCCCAAAGCTCTGCGTTATCAATCAACAAACCTTCTGGTGGTAATGATTGTTGACCTTTAATGCGTTGTTCTAAATAATCACGAGTCACTTGTAAGCGAGTGCGTAGCTGTTTAGCGATTTCACGATAAGGCTCTGCAACTTCAGCCCCCCCCCGCCAATTCACGTAATTCAGGTGTACTTTCTGTCATCGAAAGTTCTGAAACAAGTACTTGGATATCATTTAAGAATAAATCAGCTGCTTTCCAGCGACTTAGCAGTAAAGCATGACGCGTGATTTCTGCTGTAACGTTTGGGTTGCCATCGCGGTCGCCTCCCATCCATGATGTAAAACGAATGGGTGATGCTTCTACCGGTAAGTTGTAATCTATCGATTCTTTAAGCTGTTCGTTAAATTCACGTAAAAAAGCAGGAACGCCTTCCCATAAACTATTTTCAACAACAGCAAAACCCCATTTTGCTTCATCAATCGGCGTTGGACGGACTTTTCTAATTTCATCTGTGTGCCATGATTGAGCGACTAACTGACGTAAGCGACGCATAATATTCGTGCGTTCATAATCAGCTAAATCATCATGATCGAGTTGAGATAAACAGGTATTCACTTCAACCAGCTTATGAATAAGAGTACGACGTGCAATTTCGGTTGGATGCGCCGTTAATACCAACTCAATAGAGATTTGTTCTACGGCTTCTTTTAATTGCGTATCGGTAAAATTCTTATCTTTTAGTCGGGAGATTAATTTTGCCAATGCCACAGGATTACTTGCGGCTTCGCCATGAGGTGAAATACTATGATATTGTTCAGCTACATTCGTCAGGTTCAAAAATTGATTGAATGCTCTAGCAACGGGTAATAATTCATCATTAGATAGATTCTGTAACGTGAGCAACAACTTTTGTCGCTGCACTTCATTACCTGCTCGCGATGATTTAGATAATTTTCGAATAGATTCAACCTTATCTAAAATTTCCTCACCAAGTGCTTCTTTTATCGTATCTCCAAGTAGCTTGCCGAGCATACTGACATTGCTACGCATAGCAGAATATTGTTGATTCATGAGACTCCTGACCTTGTCTTTGTGGCGGTAACAACATGCATCTTCCTATTAGAAAAGTCATGTCCTCCCAGTTGTGTAATTAACTTTCATCTCTAATGTGACTTTATTTTGATTTTTGTGATAAGCCACACTGCTTTTTTTACTTAGCCTACTATTCATATCAGAAAATAATCGTTTTGGGGGATTTTTCTGAAATTTAATTACGGCTTTAGTCTTATAAGAATGGCTAATATTCGTGTTGTTTTAGCTCAATTTTGCCAAGAATAAGGACATTTTTTTGTTTCTTATCGGCTAAGAAGCGTTTTTTACTATGAAGGGGAAGATACGTGGGAATTTATCTGGTTAAAAATTTGGATGAATTTTTTTAATATTGATGAAATGTCTGGTGTGATTTGTACTTTTTAGTTTTTTACGTCCATGTGTTATAACCGTTCACGCTATCTCATACCTTATTCTTCCTATCTTTTTTTACTCACTCTGTCAGATTAAGATTTTTATTATCAAACAGGTTTAACGCTTTATTTTGTTTTTTCTTTATGTTTATTATCACTAAAGCAAACTAATTTCTGTTTAAAATAAAATCAAATTCAACATCCATAACATTAAAAACGATCAAATCACTCTATTACTATTTCCGTTATCAGACAGGGGAAACCGATGACAAATGAATTAATGAATGCACTTTCTATCATCAAATCTAAAAAATGGGTAGATTTAACACACAGCTTCGATAAAGATTCACCTCGTTTTTTTATGTTTGACGCAGCTAACTTCAAAACCCTTTTTGATTATCAAGATGGTTTTTTTGCTCAGCAATTTACATTCCCGGGCCAATACGGTACGCATATTGATGCACCTTGTCATTTTGTTCCTAATACTCGTTATCTGCATCAGTTAGAACTGAAAGAATTAGTGTTACCACTGATTGTTATTGATCAATCAGAGCGCGCAAAAATTGACGCTAATTTCTCATTTTCAAAAAATGATATTCTTGAATTTGAAAAACAACACGGTGAAATTGAAGCCGGTACTTTTGTCGCATTACGTACTGACTGGAGTAAGCGCTGGCCTTCACAAGAGGCGATGGATAACAAAGATGCTGAAGGAAAAAATCAAATTCCGGGCTGGGGGCTTGATGCTCTCAAATTCTTATTTGAAGAGCGAAAAATAAAAGCTATTGGTCATGAAACATTTGATACAGATCCAGCAAAAGAATTCCATAAAAACAATGCGTTATTAGGTGAGTATTACGTATTGGAACAGGATACTTATCAAATTGAATTAATGACTAACTTAGATCAACTCCCCACTCGTGGGGCTGTTATTTTTAATATTGTCGCCAAACCCAATAATGCCACTGGTTTCCCTGTACGTTCTTTTGCCATTCTACCTTAATAAACGAATAAAGCGCTGAAAAATCAGCGCTTTAAATTAAGAATAACAAATTATTCTTTCAGTAAATTAAATTGTCTGTTGTAAAACACGTGGTAAATAGAATTGTACTCTTAATAACGTTCAAACACGTTGTAACTGTACTTCAACTTCCACTCAAGACGCTAAAATTTCACATCATGAGCTACTGACAATCGTTCTCTTTAGCTTGATGGTTCACCTCCGTCATTTCATTTCTTAGTGGGACAATCTGTCTTACTACTTTTGACATTAATCGCTCCTTTGTGACTAGAGATACTTCAAGTATAGCCAAAGAATTTAAAAAAATTGAGTGATATGACACAAAAATGACAAAAGGTTATCAGCAAAAAATAACCCGCTGATAACCTTTATAAAAAAGAAATAATTAAATTACAGTAATTGAGAGAGACGGTTTAAATCTGATTGAATTGCACCTGCAGTCACATCTCTTCCTGCTCCCGGCCCTCTTATAACTAGTGGATTATCACGATACCAACGGCTTTCAATCGCAAACAAATTATCACCGGGTAACAGTGAGGCTAGAGGATGATCTTTTCTTACTGCTTCAACACCCACTTTGGCTTTACCATTGGCATCAAAACGCGCGATATACCGCAATACCATATCCATTTCATTTGCAGCAGCTAACCGCTGTGCCATTTGTTCATTGATCAACGCACTGTTATCAAAAAACGCTTCTAGTGAACCCGTTTCAGCTTCTACTGGCACTAAAGATTCAACTCTCACTTGCTCTGGCTCAATATCATAACCCGCTTCACGAGCAAGAATAACCAGCTTACGCATTACATCTTGTCCTGATAAATCGATTCGTGGATCAGGCTCTGTTAACCCTTGTTGCCATGCTTGTTCTACCAATTCACTAAAAGGTACCGAGCCATCAAATTGTAAGAATAACCACGATAATGTGCCTGAGAAAATACCACTAATTGATAAAATGGAATCACCACTTTCGCGTAAATCGCGCACGGTATGGTTTATCGGTAAGCCTGCGCCCACTGTTGCGTTATATAACCAATGACGGCCAGTTTTAGAAAAGGCATCTCGTGTAGCCCGATAACGCAAACTTGATGCGGAGCCAGCAATTTTATTAGCGCTAATAACATGAAAACCATAGCTGGCAAAATCTTCATAAGAAGTAGCAAGGGACTCATTCGCCGTAATATCAACAACCACTAAATCATCATAAGGATGTGCTCTCATCCAAAGATAAAGTGATTCTTCAGTATGCTCTGTTGCTTCTTCATCAAAGAAAGCCAATGCACGACTAGGGTTAATACCTTGATAATCAAGTAAACTGCGACGACTATCAACGACCCCCGCAAGAATAAATTCAAAATCACTGCGTGCAGATAACGGCTCTTGCTCTCGTGCAAAAAGCTCTAGCCAACGAGAGCCAATATTACCCTTACCAAACAACACTAAACCAATCTGTTTTTCTGCTCTAAATAGCGTTTGATGCAAACCTTGTAATAAATGTTCGGTATAATTACGCAATACAGCGACTAAGCTAATGTTATCTTCAGCATGCCAAATAAATTCAACAGGTTGGTCTTTAAGTTGTTGATAAAAACGATGACAATGCAGTGGGTTTTTACACACACCCGCACCAACTAACGCCACTAAAGAGAACCCTTCACGTAAATGTAATTTACCCGGCAAAACCGCATCTTGTAATACATCTAATGCACTGTTTGCGACTTCACTGGTATAACAGAGCTGTAAAAGTTGGCTGTCTTTGTCCACGCCAGTTGCTAAAGGACGAATTTGCGCACGTTTAAGTAATTCATCAACTTCTTTTGCTACTTGCTCAAAGTTTTGATGGGATGAGAGTTGTAGCTCAATTAAACAAACATCGTCATGACTTGTAACGATCTTGGCGCCCGTTCCTGATGCTAAAACACGTTCTATACGTGTTGAACCTTGCTCAGGTTGATAACTACAACGAAGTTGCAAATCAATATTACTGCCTGATACGGGTTGCAATGTCCGTGTATGTAAAACAGGAGCTGCTAAACGAGCCAACTCACTGGCTTCATCTAAACGTAATAAGGGTAATAAGCAGGCATCTTTAACTTTACGTGGATCCGCACTGTATACTCCCGCGACATCACTCCAAATGGTCACTTTTCCGACATCAGCTAACGCGCCCACTTGCGTAGCTGAATAGTCACTACCATTACGACCTAATAAAACCGTTTCACCTTGTTGATTACGGCTAATAAAACCAGTCACAACAAAACGACATTCAGGATGTTTGGCTAACAGTGATTGCAATAATGGGCGAGATAATATTTCATTCACTTGAGGTTGTGCGGCTCTTTCTGCACACAAAAATTCACGAGCATCTAACCAAATACTCGGTAAACCTTGTTCAGTTAGTAGTTTTGCCATTAATCTTGCAGACCAGATTTCACCATGGCCGACAACTTCGGCATAAGTCGCCTCTGTCATAGGCTTATCAAGTAAATAACTTAAACGTTCAAGATCGGCAATAAACGCTTGAGAGAGAAGCTCTGCATTTTCTTTTGAAAGAAGACCTTCAATTAATGACAATTGGTAGCGTCGTAATGTTTGCTGAACTTGATGCGCTGAAATGCGATCACTTTGACTCAGTTTAAGCCAGCTAATTAGCTGATTGGTTGTTGAACCCGCCGCAGAAACCACCATGAGATCATTCGGTTGGCTATAGTTTGTCATGATATTCACGACACGTTGATAACATTTTATGTCTGCAAGACTGCTACCACCGAATTTATGTAACTGACGGCAAATCGGTTCCGCCTGTTGTTTAATTGCCACTACGCTCATGATCCATGGTTACCTTTTAGTTGCTGCATCAAACGCATTTTGTAAATCGTTGATTAAATCCTGGCTATCTTCAATACCTACAGAGATACGGAGCAATGAGGGACTTATTCCCGCTATTTTCTTCGCCTCATCTGACATGCCCGCATGTGTCATTGTGGCAGGGTGACAAATTAAGGTTTCTACCCCACCTAAAGATTCTGCCAGTGTAAAGAGAGTTAAGTGAGATAAAAAGAGTTTAATTACCTCCACCCCCCCTTTTAACTCAAAACTTAACATCGCACCGAAACCTTGCTGCTGTTTTTTTGCTATTTGATGGCCTGCATGATTTTCCAGTGCGGGGTAATACATTTTTTCGACTAAAGGCTGTGTTTGTAAAAATGCCACTAATGTCTGTGCATTTTCTTGTTGAAGTCGAATTCGAGGCACGAGAGTTCTTATACCTCGTAATAATAAATAACTATCAAATGCGCCAGATGTGACGCCAATATTATTCGCCCACCAGCTTAGCTCCTCAAGCTGTTTCTGACACTGACAGATAACAACACCCGCAACAATATCTGAATGACCATTGAGATATTTTGTGCAGGAGTGCACAACAATATCTGCACCTAATGTTAATGGCTTTTGTAAGACCGGACTCATAAAGGTGTTATCCGCAACCACTAAAGCACCTTGTTGATGAGCTAGTTCACTGATCTTTTGAATATCCGTTATTCTTAAAAGAGGATTACTTGGTGTTTCGATAAAAACAATTTTAGGCTGATGTAATAAAGCTTGCTTTAGTGCAATATCATCATTTTGATCCACAAAAATGACCCGGTAAGCTCCACGCTCTTGTTGACTGTTAAAAAGGCGATAACTCCCCCCATAGCAGTCATGAGGTGCGACGATAACATCGCCTGGTTTTAAAAAAACCGTACAAATTAAATGAATTGCCGACATTCCACTGCTAGTGACAACAGCGCCTACCCCTCCTTCTAGCTCAGCTAATGCTTTTTGCACCATATCACGTGTGGGATTACCGCGACGAGAATAATCATGTTCACGAGGCTGATTAAATTCTAAGAAATTATAAGTGCTAGAAAGATAGATAGGCGGTACAACACAACCAAATTGTGTATCTTCATTTAGCCCATTATGGATAGCGAGTGTTGCTGTTTTCTTCGTCATGCAGGCACCTTGTCACAGCGATAAATGGAAAAGTCGACAACAGCATATCCAATTAGACACTAAGACGTCAATACATCTAGACATCTAAACTCCTTTACGGATAGATTAAGTAATGGAATAATACCTGAATTAAGGATATCACCAGTGGACCATTACTTTTTCTCTCACCTTCAGTCAGAAGAGTCGGTGGTTTTAGAAAAGTCATGATAAACTGGTATTGCCACATCAGAATGTGGGTTAACCCTATTCTGACTTCAACTAAATGATATTAATAAAGGTAATCCATGGCTGAATGGAACGGTGAATATATCAGCCCTTACGCTGAGCATGGCAAAAAGAGTGAGCAAGTTAAGAAAATCACAGTTTCAATTCCGTTGAAAGTGTTGAAAATTTTGACCGATGAACGCACTCGCCGTCAGGTTAATAACCTAAAACATGCAACCAATAGTGAATTATTGTGTGAAGCATTTTTGCACGCATTTACCGGACAGCCTCTCCCAAATGATGAAGACTTACGTAAAGAACGTAATGATGAAATCCCTGAAGAGGCAAAAGAAATAATGCGCCAGCACGGGGTTGATCCCGATACTTGGGAGTATTAATCAGCGCCGATTTATTGACTCATTGCTTGATTAACACGAATAAAAAAGCCCAAAGCAAAAACTTTGGGCTTTTCTTTAGTGCCAAACTGTCCGCAAGATACCAGACTTTGCTGATATCGTGTAGCAACAAATATCTTATTTGCTACCTGGGATTTTGAAGCGTTTGTTGAACAGATCAACACGACCACCGGTTGCAACATCACGTTGTTTACCAGTATAGAATGGGTGGCATTTATCACAAACGTCCAGATTCAGGTTGTGACCTGCTGTGGAGTTGATTTTCATAACGTTACCGCAAGAACAAGATGCAGTAATTTCTTCGTATTTAGGATGAATATCTTTTTGCATGGAAAACCTCTACTAAGGCCGTGTCGCCATTCAGCCCACAGCCGAACACCACACGTCGTGTTGATTGAAATTAAGTGTCTGGTAATTTATCTACCAAAGGGGGCGGATCATACAGAATATCTACTAAACGCGCAATGAAATCTGCACACTTTTTGTGATATTCTTAACGCTACCTTTTCGCTAAAACACTCGGAAACCCTGATATGACTATAGTTCAGGTAATTTTACCTGTACCACTGTTCTCCTCTTTTGATTATCTGTTACCAGAAGGGATCAATGCGCCAGTTGTCGGTAGTCGAGTCATCGTACCTTTTGGTAATAAACGCCGTTCTCTTGGGATTGTCAAAGGACTCACTACACACAGTGAGTTTCCAATCGAAAAGCTAAAACCTATTGAGGAAATTCTCGATACTGAGACGCTCTTCCCGGGGGTTTTATGGGATATGTTAAATTGGGCCTCGGCTTATTATCACTACCCTTTAGGAGAAGTATTATTTCATGCCATGCCCATTTTATTACGGCAGGGGAAACCGGCTGAATTTACTCCATTATGGCAATGGTATGCCACAAAAGAGGGAGCTAATCTCGACCTTAATCGTTTAAAAGGGGCAAAAAAACAGCAACAAGCCTTAGCCGCACTTCGTCGTACACCTTTATATCGCCATCAGCTTGATGAATTCGATATCACTACAGCAACACTCAATAACCTAAAAAAGAAAGAGTTTGCAGATTTACGTCCGATACAACCTGCCCCCATACATTGGCACAATGATTTTGCAGTGCAAGGTGAACGATTTAAATTAAATACCGAACAAGCTATAGCGGTGGGTGCCATTACGGCTCAAGCCGATCAATTTTCACCTTGGTTATTATTAGGTATTACAGGTTCGGGCAAAACAGAAGTTTACTTAAGTGTATTAGAAAAAATACTCGCACAAGGTAAACAGGCATTAGTGCTAGTACCTGAAATTGGCTTAACGCCTCAAACTATTCGTCGTTTTAAAGCACGTTTTAATGCCCCTGTAGATGTTTTGCACTCTGGATTAAATGATACAGAACGCTTAGCCGTTTGGTTACGCGCCAAACGCGGTGATAATGCGATTATTATTGGCACGCGCTCAGCCCTTCTTACCCCCTTTCAGCATCTTGGTATTATTATTATCGATGAAGAGCATGATGGCTCTTATAAACAACAAGATGGTTGGCGTTATCATGCCCGTGACTTAGCTGTATTCCGTGCGAAACAAGAAAATATTCCTATCGTGATGGGAACAGCAACGCCATCAATTGAAACCAGTTTTAATGTTGAACAAAAAAAATATCAACAACTAACACTTACACAACGAGCAGGAAATGCCAAACCTGCAACTGAGCATTTAATTGATTTAAAAGGACAGCCCCTCACTACGGGATTATCACCTATTTTAATTAAAGCCATAAAAGAGCACCTAAATGCTGGAAACCAAGCCATGCTCTTTTTAAATCGCCGAGGATTTTCGCCTGCATTGTTATGCCATGAGTGTGGGTGGATAGCAGAATGCCCTCGCTGTGATCACTATTACACGCTACATCAAAAGCATGGCATGTTGCGTTGCCATCAATGTGATAGTCAACGACGAATTCCAGCACAATGCCCACAATGTGGTTCAACTAATTTAATGCCTGTTGGGTTAGGAACAGAGCAACTTGAACAGGGGATTGGTGAATTATTCCCTGATACGCCCGTTACGCGAATCGATAAAGATACCACCAGCCGTAAAGGGGCTTTAGAGCAACAACTTGAAGATATTTACCAAGGTGGCTCCCGTATTCTTATTGGTACACAGATGCTAGCCAAAGGGCACCATTTTCCGGATGTCACTTTAGTCGCTTTACTCGATGTTGATGGCGCTCTATTTTCAAGTGATTTTCGTGCAGCCGAGCGCTTTGCTCAGCTTTATACACAAGTATCAGGTCGTGCTGGCCGAGCAGGTAAGCAAGGCGCTGTATATTTACAAACTCACCAACCTGATCATCCTCTGCTATTGACGTTATTAGAAAAGGGCTACGATGCCTTCACGAAAGAAGCGTTACAAGAACGACAAGCTACTTTCCTGCCTCCCTACTCCAGTCATATAATGATCCGTTCAGAAGATCATAATAACCAACGTGCGCCTCAATTTTTACGGCAACTCAAACAATTTCTTGAACAACATCCAATGCGAGATCCCAATTTATGGGTTATGGGGCCGGTTCCTGCTATTCAAGCTAAACGTGGAGGAAACTATCGTTGGCAATTATTGCTACAACATCCTTCGCGAGGTTACTTACAAAAATTAATGTCTGTCACTTACCCTCAAATTGTGGCTTTGCCTGAGAGTAAGAAAGTAAAGTGGAATATTGATGTTGACCCAACAGATTGTTAATCGTTTTTATTATATCTATTTGAATATATTCCAGCCAAATTTATATTGAGAATAAAATTCTGATGAAATACTTGTTACAGTCCAAGACTATTTATCAATTTTGCGAACTAACTCATAAAAACGATTGGTATCACACTTTTTATGCAAACTAGGTAACAGTATCTATTTAAAAAGCGGTAGAATAACAATTTAGAATATTTCTCAAACTAAAACCGTCGATAAAATCTTTTTTTGAGCACCGGCGGTTTTTTTACAAATAAAAAAAGCAATCGTTTAACTAAACCATCCAAAAGGGAGGTATGGGGTTTGCAACAGAATAATAAAGATAATACGCAAGCAACAATGAAAGATGTTGCCCTTGCAGCCGGTGTGTCCACAGCAACCGTATCACGGACTTTAATGAATCCGGAAAAAGTATCCTCACAAAACCCGTCAGAAAGTTGAACAGGCTGTTCTTGACGTGGGCTATTACCCACATAACCTGTCAAAAAATCTTAAACGCAACGAGTCAAAAACGATCCTTGTGATCGTCCCTAACATCAGTGATCCCTTTTTTACTGATGTCGTATGTGGTATTGAAGAAACCGCCGCACAACATGGTTATCTTGTTCTTATTGGTGATTGTAAGCATCAGCAAAAACACGAAAATGCATTTATTAACCTCATTATCACCAAACAAATTGATGGTATGTTACTGCTTGGATCACATATTCCTTTTGATGTTTCCAAAGAAGAGCAGAAAAACCTACCGCCAATGATCATGGCGAATGAATTTGCACCCGAACTCGAATTACCTACTGTTCATATTGATAATCTCACAGCCTCTTTTAGAGCAACACACTATTTACAGCAAATGGGGCATAAGCGTATTGCTTGTATTACAGGCCCTGAAGATATGCCTTTATGTCGCTATCGCTTACAAGGCTATATTCAAGCTATGCGTAGAACAGGGGTTCCTTTACGTGAAGACTATATTATTCGTGGTGATTTTACCCATGAAAGCGGTGCAGAAAGTCTGAAAAAACTGATTTCTTTACCTGAACCACCGACAGCGGTGTTCTGTCATAGTGATATTATGGCGATTGGCGTTATGTGGCAGGCGAAAAAACTAGGGTTAGAGCTCCCGAAAGATCTCTCTGTAATTGGTTTTGATAATCTTGATATCACACGCTACAGCGAACCCGCTCTGACAACGATGGAACAACCTCGTTATGAAATTGGACGTCAATCTATGCTGTTATTGCTCGATCAATTACAAGGTAGACCTGTTGCACCAGGTTCTCGCTTATTAGATTGTGAGCTAATTATAAGAGATAGTGTCTGTCAGCTTAAAAGCTAGGCAAAACACACTATGTTAAGTAACATATCGCTCGTGATACCTATTCCTTTAATTATCAGCGAATCGAACTGTGGCACAACGAGACTATGTGGGACGAGGGCAGACATCTGCTCGTCGTAAAAAGACAACGAAAAGTAAAAATAAAAAGGCTGCTAAAGGGTTGCCTTTGACAACACTTATCGCGGCAATCGCAATTGTGGCGCTGTTTATCGGTGGCCTCTATTTTATTACGCATAATAAAAAGAAGCCATAGAAACAGCACCAACAATCACTGGGCAGCATCCAGCGAATAGCTTACCGCCTAAACCGCAAGAGCGTTGGCAGTACATTAAAGAACTGGAAAATCGTCAGGTGGGTACGCCTTTATTGCCCGAATCTTCCTCTTCAGGTAGCCAGATTAATCCGAAAGCAACACTTTCACCTGAACAATTGAGATTTTTACAGCAAATTGAAGCAGATAAGCGTCAGCCGGCCGTTCAGTTACCTGAAGTCCCTTACAATGGGGAAGTTCCGCGCTCACAAGTGGTCGTAACACCACCGGCAACAACCCTACCTTCTGTGGTTCAACAACCGACACAGACTCAATCCGAGCAAGTGCCAGCCCCTGCAACCGTGACGCAACCACCAAAACCGGCTGTGGCTACAACGCATTTTTTAGTGCAATGTGGCTCATTTAAAAATACAGAACAAGCCGAATCAGTAAGAGCAACACTGGCTTTTTCCGGTATTGAAAGTCGAGTAACAAAAGGCAATGATGGCTGGATACGCGTATTATCAGGACCTTACAGTAAAGAACAAGCTAATTCAGTCAGTAAACAAGCAGCTGGCGCTGGCGTATCAGGTTGTATTCTTCGCTCTTCTGGGGGTTGAAAAATAAATTTTCTCCCCCACCTATAATTCTAATTCACATAACGGGCCGTGCTTTATCTCAAAGATAAGCACTTTCCGTCTCATTTTTATTGATTAAACCAGGGGCTGACTCATGACTACAATCGTAAGTGTTCGCCGTAAGGGCCAAGTTGTAATCGGTGGTGATGGACAGGCGACGATGGGTAATACCGTCATGAAAGGCAATGTTCGCAAAGTACGCCGTCTTTATAACGACAAAGTCATTGCGGGATTTGCTGGCGGCACTGCTGATGCTTTTACTCTTTTTGAACTGTTTGAACGCAAATTAGAACTTCACCAAGGGCATTTAACCAAAGCTGCGGTAGAGCTCGCAAAAGATTGGCGCACAGACAGAATGCTACGCAAATTAGAAGCACTACTTGCTGTTGCAGATGAAAATACATCTCTTATCATCACTGGTAATGGTGATGTCGTTCAACCAGAACACGATCTCATTGCTATCGGCTCTGGTGGTCCTTATGCACAAGCAGCGGCAAGAGCCATGCTAGAAAATACTGAACTTTCTGCACGCGAAATCGCTGAAAAAGCACTGAGCATCGCTGGAGATATCTGTATTTACACTAACCATAATGTCAACTTTGAAGAACTCTCTTCAAAAGAGTAAGGATTTGAGAGCATGTCTGAAATGACTCCTCGCGAAATAGCCAGCGAACTTGATAGATTTATTATTGGTCAAGATAAAGCGAAACGCGCTGTGGCAATTGCCCTACGTAACCGCTGGCGCCGTATGCAACTTGATGAAGCGCTACGCCATGAAGTCACCCCTAAAAATATTCTGATGATTGGTCCTACTGGTGTGGGTAAAACTGAAATTGCACGCCGTTTAGCAAAATTAGCCAATGCACCTTTCATCAAAGTTGAAGCAACTAAATTCACTGAAGTAGGTTATGTGGGTAAAGAAGTTGATTCTATTATCCGTGATTTAACCGACTCTGCGGTCAAAATGGTGCGTAGCCAAGCGATTGATAAAAACCGTTTCCGTGCTGAGGAAATGGCGGAAGAACGCATTCTGGATGCACTTATTCCACCAGCAAAAAATAACTGGGGTGTCGCAGAGCAAGCCTCTGAACCTTCTGCTGCTCGCCAATCTTTCCGTAAAAAATTACGCGAAGGCCAATTAGACGATAAAGAGATTGAAATTGAGTTATCTGCAACACCAATGGGTGTTGAAATCATGGCTCCTCCAGGAATGGAAGAGATGACAAACCAATTACAATCTATGTTCCAAAATTTAGCGGGACAAAAACAAAAAGCGCGTAAGATGAAAATCAAAGATGCGTTTAAGCTTATTGTTGAAGAAGAAGCCGCTAAACTGGTTAACCCTGAAGAGTTAAAGCAACAAGCCATTGATGCAGTAGAGCAACACGGTATTGTCTTTATTGATGAAGTAGACAAAATCTGTAAACGTGGTGGTCAAAGTTCTGGCCCTGACGTTTCTCGTGAAGGGGTGCAACGTGACCTCTTACCACTGGTCGAAGGTTGTACAGTTTCAACAAAACACGGTATGGTGAAAACAGACCATATTCTGTTTATTGCATCAGGTGCTTTCCAAGTTTCCAGTCCTTCTGATTTAATTCCTGAATTGCAAGGACGTCTGCCAATTCGCGTTGAGCTTCAAGCGCTGACAGCAGAAGATTTTGAGCGTATTCTTACAGAACCTAATGCATCGCTAACAAAACAGTATGAAGCTTTAATGGCAACTGAAGGGGTCTCTATTAGCTTTACTGAAGACGGTATTCGCAAAATTGCCGAATCAGCATGGCGTGTTAATGAGACAACTGAAAATATCGGCGCTCGTCGTTTACATACCGTTTTAGAACGCTTAATGGAAGAAATTTCCTACGATGCAAGCGAACGACAAGGTCAATCTATATTGATTGATGCAGAATATGTGAAACAGCATCTGGATGAGCTTGTAGCAGATGAAGATCTGAGTCGATTTATTTTATAATCAACTTGTGCGATCCTTATCAGCAATATTTACGTGGGAGGCTTGCCTCCCATTCTTATTTTTATAATAACAATGAACATGAGTATCGAATTTCAGCATGAGCTCTCTAAATTCCACTAGCCGGACACAAGCCTGGCTTGAAAGTTTACGACCCAAAACACTGCCTTTAGGGTTAATTGCCATTGTGACTGGCTCCGCATTAGCGTATTGGATGGGTCATTTTGAGCTACCTATTGCACTGCTTGCTATTTTGACGGCAGGGACATTACAAATTCTATCCAACCTTGCTAATGACTACGGTGATGCTGTAAAAGGCACGGATACAGAAGAGCGTTTAGGGCCACTTCGTGGAATGCAAAAAGGCGTAATAACGCCAGCTCAAATGAAAAAAGCCTTAATACTAAATGTCATCATCTCATGTATTTCAGGTATCGCACTGATTATTGTCGCATGCAAAAAACCAGAAGACGCCATTGGCTTTTTAGTGATGGGGTTACTTGCCATTGTTGCAGCCATTACCTATACCGTAGGCCGACGTCCTTATGGCTATATGGGATTAGGTGATATCTCCGTCTTAATATTCTTTGGCTGGTTAAGCGTAATCGGGACTTATTACTTACAATCGAATACTTTTGATATTGTTACCCTTCTCCCCGCCACAGCCTGTGGTTTACTTTCTGTTGCCGTCCTAAATATTAATAATATGCGCGATCTAGAAAGTGATATTCAAGCCGGTAAAAATACATTAGCCGTTCGTTTAGGCCCTTCAGGCTCTCGAACCTACCATACGTGTGTTATTTTTCTCTCTATTGCGTGCTTAATTATCTTCACACTTCTTTATATGCACCGCTGGACAGCATGGCTATTCTTACTCGCCACCCCCCATGCTTTTACTGCATATTAAACGTGTTAATGCCGACCACTCTGGCGAAGCGATGCGTCCTTTACTTGAACATATGGTAAAAGCGGCATTACTCACTAACGTGCTCTTCTCTTTAGGTTTAATTTTAGAATAATTTAGTCCGATTGTTGATTTGACTCACTGAATTTTCAGTGAGTCTTTTGCCAACAGCCCCTGTTAAGGGATATACTGGCTCTTCCTGTGGCAACCTGACGTAATCTCCTATGAAATATGATACTTCTGAACTCTGTGATATCTATCAAGAAGATATCAATGTCGTAGAACCGCTTTTCTCAAACTTTGGTGGTCAAAGCGCCTTTAGTGGTCAAATCATCACCGTGAAATGCTTTGAAGATAATGGTCTGATTTATGATTTACTAGAAGAAAATGGCAAAGGCCGTATTCTTTTAGTTGATGGCGGTGGCTCTGTACGTAAAGCCTTAATTGATGGTGAATTAGCACAACTTGCCGTATCGAATGAATGGGAAGGCATTGTCGTTTATGGTGCAGTACGTCAAGTTGATGT
Source organism: Proteus vulgaris (assembly GCA_901472505.1). Classification (NCBI taxonomy): domain Bacteria; kingdom Pseudomonadati; phylum Pseudomonadota; class Gammaproteobacteria; order Enterobacterales; family Morganellaceae; genus Proteus; species Proteus vulgaris. Next base: position 1,818,156 of record LR590468.1, on the reverse strand, counting down.
ATTGTCAGAACTTGATTTAGGTATTCAAGCGATGGCTGCCATACCTGCGGGTTGCCCGAGTGAAGGCATTGGTGAAAGTGATATCCGCGTTAACTTTGGCGGTGTTACATTCTTCTCTGGTGATTATCTTTATGCGGATAACACAGGGATCATTTTATCAGAAGAGCCTTTAGGCTTAGATGAAGATTTAATTGAAGATTAATTTTACTTTTATCTGCTTTCTTACGATTTAAGACACAAAAGCCACCGTCTGGTGGCTTTTGTATTTTTGGCTTAAAAAACCATTACTGTACGTCTTCCATTTTACCTAACAGTGCACGTAAACGCTCTTGCCAGCTTGATTGCTCTTGTTTTAGCTCTTCGTTTTCACGAACAAGGGCTTCGCGTGATCCTTTCGCTTCTTGAACTTCTTGGTTCAGCGCATCATTTTTTTCTTTTAGCTCTTCAATTTCCATCTGTAATAACGTGATGGTATCAATAGCCTGTTGTACTTTTGATTCTAACTTTTCGAAAACTTCAAATGACATACTGTAATCCCCCATATAATCGATACTTCCGATTGTAAGTAGCCTATCAACAACTGTCTAGCATCTTCCGTGGAATTACATTCTTTTTTCAATTTATCAAAAACACTGGTCAGATCACATTACAAATGTCGAACAAGTCACTAATTAAGAGCGTTTTCACTCATTTTCTTGATGAGACACACAAATTTCAATTTCGCTTATTCTCGTTTACGCTCATTAACGATAAATTTACAGTTATCTTTTCAATTCGAAAAGAATACTAACAATAAATAACCCTCTTTCAGGATAGAATATATGAGCCAGACGAAAACCTCTCTTATGGGTCAATGCATTTCTGAATTTATCGGAACTGCGTTGCTAGTCTTCTTCGGCCTCGGTTGTGTAGCTGCGGTACGTATTGCAGGTGCAGAGCTAGGACTATGGGAGATAAGTATTATCTGGGGGCTGGGTGTTGCCTTAGCCGTTTATCTTACCGCAGGCACCTCGGGTGCTCACTTGAACCCGGCAGTTACTGTTGCGTTTTGGTTATTCGCTTGCTTTGAACGCAGAAAAGTTATCCCTTATATTATTGCACAAATGTTAGGTGGCTTCTTTGCCGCAGCCATTGTGTACTTTATGTACTACAATGTTTTCCTCGACTACGAACAAGTTAATGCCATTGTCAGAGGCTCACAAGAAAGTCTCTTCACTGCTGGTGTATTTTCGACTTATCCTGCAGCTCAAATTTCCGTTGTACATGCCTTTTTTGTTGAAGTTATCATCGCCGTTATTTTAGTTGGCTTAATTTTAGCCTTAACTGATGACGGTAACGGTGTACCTAAAGGCCCATTAGCGCCTTTACTGATTGGTATTTTAATTGCTGTTATCGGTGGTGCATTTGGTCCATTAACTGGATTCGCCTTAAACCCTGCTCGTGACTTTGGTCCAAAACTGGTTGCGTACTTTGCTGGTTGGGGTGATATTGCGCTGACTGGTGGACGTGATATTCCTTATTTCTTAGTGCCAATGATTGCTCCATTTATCGGTGGTATCTTAGGTGCATTGGCTTACCGTAAATTAATTGGCCGTCACTTACCTTGCGATACCTGCAAAATTGAAGACGATAAATAATACTTAGAGCAAGATTGTTGATTATCAAAACAGGTTACTAACATGACAACAGAAACAAATACATCAAATACTGAAAAGAAATACATTGTTGCGCTTGATCAGGGAACAACCAGCTCTCGTGCTGTAGTGATTGATCACGATGCTAACATCGTCAGTATTTCACAACGCGAATTCACTCAAATTTATCCTAAGCCAGGCTGGGTTGAACACGATCCAATGGAAATTTGGGCAACACAAAGTGCAACCTTAGTTGAAGTCTTAGCAAAAGCAGATATTCCATCTGATCATGTCGCAGGTATTGGTATCACAAACCAACGTGAAACCACCATTGTGTGGGATAAAGAAACGGGTAAACCTGTCTATAATGCCATTGTATGGCAATGTCGCCGTACTGCCGACTTCTGTACTCGTTTAAAAGATAAAGAAGGTGTCGAAGAATATATTCGCCAAAATACAGGCTTAATGGTTGACCCTTATTTCTCTGGTACAAAATTAAAATGGATCCTCGACAATGTCGAAGGTGCTCGTGAAAGAGCAGAAAAAGGCGAGTTATTATTTGGTACTGTTGATACTTGGTTAGTTTGGAAAATGACGCAAGGTCGTGTTCACGTTACTGATTTCACTAACGCCTCACGAACAATGTTATTTAATATCCACTCGTTAGATTGGGATCAGAAAATCCTCGATCTGCTGGATATTCCTCGCAACATGTTACCAAAAGTAGTGCCATCGTCAGAAGTTTATGGCCAAACAAATATTGGTGGTAAAGGTGGTACACGTATTCCTATCGCGGGTATGGCGGGTGACCAACAAGCTGCACTTTATGGTCAACTTTGCGTACAAAGTGGTATGGCGAAAAATACCTATGGTACAGGTTGCTTCTTACTGATGAATACAGGTAAAGAAGCAGTTCGTTCTAATCATGGTTTGTTAACAACAATCTGCTGTGGCCCGCGTGGTGAAGTAAACTACGCCTTAGAAGGTGCAGTATTCGTTGGTGGTGCATCTATTCAATGGCTACGTGATGAATTAAAACTCATTGATGAAGCGACTGACTCTGAATACTTCGCGACTAAGGTTAATGATACAAACGGTGTTTATGTTGTTCCTGCGTTTACTGGCCTAGGTGCTCCTTATTGGGATCCGTATGCGCGTGGTGCTATCTTCGGTTTAACCCGTGGTGCTAACCGTAATCATATTATCCGTGCAACCTTAGAATCTATCGCTTACCAAACTCGCGATGTTTTGGATGCAATGCAAGCCGATTCAGGCGCACGTTTACAATCATTGCGTGTTGATGGTGGTGCAGTTGCCAATAACTTCTTAATGCAATTCCAGTCCGATATTTTGGGTACGCGTGTAGAACGCCCTGTTGTTCGTGAAAGTACAGCATTAGGTGCGGCATTCCTTGCTGGCCTTGCGATTGGTTTCTGGAATGATTTAGAGGAAGTCAGAAACAAAGCCGCTATCGATAAAGAATTCCGCCCTGGAATTGAAACCACTGAACGTAACTATCGTTATAACGGTTGGAAAAAAGCCGTTGCTCGTGCCCAAGAATGGGAAGATCGCGGTTAATTGCAGTAAAACAGGTTGAGAGAGAAGTAGCCTAGGCTACAAAACTAAAATGCCGAGATAAAAATCTCGGCATTTTTCATCTAATTTGCGGCATCGCTAATCTAAATAGTATGTTCTTCATGGCTAAAACGATGAGCCAACGGAAGCCAACAAAGCATAATAGCGACTGACATAGCGAACATAATCATGCCTAAGCTAAATTGATTATGTTGTGGTAATAAAGCGGAAAACCACGTTGCAACACCTGATCCCACATTTTGTAATCCCCCTACCAGCGCACCCGCAGAACCTGCTAGATAAGGAAATGGTTCCATAGCCCCGTTGTTGCAAGCGGAAATAACATGCCTGCACCAAAGAAAAATAATGCTGCGGGTACCAGTAAAGTCCAAATATTAATGACATTTAGCCAACCAGGGATCCACATTAAAATACCGGCTGATAAACAACAAAAGACAGAGTGCCACATCAATTGCACAAAGGTTTTACCTTCACGACCAGCATACCAAGCACCAAAGAATGCTGCAGGAATAGGCAAAATAAATAATATACTGATAGTAATACTATTTAAGCCTAATACCCCGCCCATTAAGACACCACTCGATGCCTCAAAAACCGCAATACCAGATAAAGCACAAATCAGCATAATTAAAAATGCACTGAAGGTACTGTTTGAAAGCAATAAGTAAAATGATGACAGCATGTTACGTTTTTCAACTTGTACAGGACGTGTTTCTGGCATCCAGCGATACATACAAAACAGAACACTCGTTCCTAATAATAACAAAAAGATATAACACGCATGCCAACCAAAGAAGTGTGCGACGATGCCACCAATCATTGGTGCTAATAATGGACTAACTAAAACACCCATATTTAATAAGCTATTGGCATAACGTAATGCAGTACCTGTATATAAGTCACGAGGTTGTGTCCGTGTCATCACGCCCGCAACCCCTGTCCCCATACCTTGTAAAGTACTTGCAATAACCAATGTAGTTAAATTTTGTGAGAAAATCGCCACTAGTGTCGATAAACAAAAGATAGTCATCCCGACCAAAATCACAGGGCGGCGTCCTACTTTATCAGAGATAGGCCCATAAATGAGTTGTGAAAAACCATAAGAAAAAAGATAGGCGCCCATCACTTGCTGTACTGCACCGGTCGGCTCACCAAAGTAAACCGCCATATCCGCGATCACAGGCACATAGATGGTTTGCGTCATTTGACCCACAGCAACCAGTGCAATTATCAATAATAATAGATTTGCATGTTCTAACTTTCTCATTTCTTTTCTTTGCTCAGAAATTTCAAATAAATTAACAGACAGACGCACACCACAGAGAATTTATAAAAAATAAACTCTGCAAAATGTACACCTTTTAAGAATGAGACTAAGTTAACAAATTTGGAGAAATTTGCGAGATAGCCAGCAATTTTTGCATGACACCTAATGTCAGAGAAAAACACCATAGTTGTCAATATAAATGTACATATTGTGTCATTCATTGACAAAATTTCAGATAAATAATATCACCACATCATCTTGATAAATAAAAAATCACTTCCTACTTAGAATGAATAAGCAACATCAACGCATTTATCGTAAGGAGATAACCTCTATGGCAAATTGGGTGAATGGAAAAGTTATCCAAGTTAATCGCTGGACTGACTCGTTAATAAGTCTTGTTGTAAATGCCCCTGTTGATAAATTTACAGCGGGACAATTTGCAAAATTAGCATTAGATATTGATGGCGAACGAGTGCAACGTGCCTATTCTTATGTGAATGCACCGAATGATCCTAACTTAGAATTTTATCTGGTGACTGTACCCGAAGGAAAATTAAGCCCTAAATTAAGCGCTCTAGAAATAGGGGATGAATTACTTGTCACCGAGCAAGCCAGCGGCTTTTTTGTATTAGAAGAAGTACCTAGTGCTAATACCCTTTGGATGCTTTCTACAGGAACCGCCATAGGGCCTTTTTTATCGATTTTACAATTAGGGCAAGATCTGGATAGATTTGAGAATATCGTTCTTGTTCACGCAGTTCGTTATGCTAATGACTTAAGTTATCTCCCTTTAATGGAAAAACTCGTTGAACATTACTCAGGAAAATTACGCATTCAAACTATTGTTAGCCGTGAAAATCATATTGGCTCATTAACAGGTCGTATTCCTGCATTAATTGAAAGTGGTGCCTTAGAAAAAACCGTTGGCTTAACCATCTCCCCAGAAGAGAGCCACCTTATGTTATGTGGTAATCCACAAATGGTAAGAGATACCCAACAACTATTAAAAGAACAACGAGAAATGCGTAAACATTTACGACGTAAACCGGGGCATATCACCAGCGAACAGTATTGGTAATATGAAAAAGCAAAATAAATAAGGGCAATCTTCTCTTTTGCCCTTATTGGATTTATTTTAATAAAAAGTATTAACGCCAGCGACGGTAATTCACTTGCTCCGTGTGTTTACCAAAGTAGTTTTCACTTTGATTGCCAATAAACACACCGCAATCTAACAACATAATCATCCCGATAAAGGAAGGAAGAAAACGCCCCATCGCCCATTGCCAAAATGGTTCTAAACTACTTGTATCAGTGAGTCCCAACATCACTGCAAGTAAAAGCAATAAAAGCCATATTCCTCTTTTATTTCTATCGTGGAGTCTTTTGGTAAAAATCGCGCAAAAAGGGTAGAGAATAAAGAAGATCGATATCCACATTACGATAGCCGGTAAGGGATAAATCACTTCATTAATAATAAAAAGGCCCAAAAAAAGAGCAAAACAGACACCAAAACCGACCCAAAAATCACGACGCCCAATTCGCCCTTTGAATGAAAATGCCCAATGTTGTAAGGTCATAAATTCTCAATAATTTACTTAATGTGTGAATGACACTGTCCATTTAGTATCAAATAATACAGACTAGCCAATAACAGCACAGACAAACGGAGGACAGATGATAAAAGAAAGTACACTTTCTACGTTATACCTGATAATCATAAGCATTGCTCTTTGTTTGCCAACTTCCGTTTTCGCAACAGGGATGTCCGTCGCACAAAAGCAACCCACTAAAGATGATATTGCTTATCTTAAACAAGATGCACCTGTTTTTGAGATAACGATCCCTGAGCTACGAGCAAAGTTCAACCAACAAAATCCGTTATTATTTCTTAATGAATATAAAATTATCACCAACCATAATATTGCGATCCCACTTGTCAGAGCAGCAACTCGTATCACACCTTATCTTTACTCATCTGCAATATTAGAGCGTGGTAGTGAAAAAATTAAAAGCCTACAACTGACACTTATCCACACACCAGACTCACCTGAATTAGAAAAAATAAACCGTGAGATCACCACACAATACATTATCACTTTGGTCGCTCAATTTGACCCATCAATAACACCAACACAAATTCAAGAAGTGCTCGATTTGTTTGCATTTAAAAACCAAACACCCGCTTACATTAGCCATAACGTTGGGGCTATTCGTTACATTATTGCACATGAAGATGATAAATTAACGACCTTCGCCATTGAACCGATTAAGCTTTCTTTAAATAGCAAGATCGTTTCAGCTATTCCGTGATAAAAAACAAAGCTATTCTATTCAATGTTCTCTATACTGTTGTGCATCAACAGAATTCAAGTTTATTAGCAAACTAAATTTAAACCACTCGGTTGGAGGAAAAGTTATGCGCCATCCATTAGTCATGGGTAACTGGAAACTCAACGGTAGCATTCATATGGTTCATGAGTTGATTGCTGCACTACGTAAAGAAGTTAGCGGTGTTGCAGGTTGTGATGTTGCCATCGCACCACCCGCAGTTTACCTATGCCAAGCACGCCATGAAATTGGTGGAAGCCGTATTGCGTTAGGTGCTCAAGATACAGGTGTTAACTTATCTGGTGCTTTCACTGGTGAAACTTCGGCAGAAATGCTGAAAAACGTTGATGTTAAATACGTTATCATTGGTCACTCTGAGCGTCGTACTTATCATAAAGAATCTGACGAGTTTATCGCTCAAAAATTTGGCGTGTTGAAAGAGTTAGGTTTAACGCCAGTATTGTGTATTGGTGAAACCGAAGCAGAAAACGAAGCGGGTAAAACACAAGAAGTCTGTGCTCGCCAAATCGATGCTGTTTTAAATGCACACGGTGCAGCGGCATTTAAAGATGCCGTGATTGCTTATGAACCAATCTGGGCTATCGGTACAGGTAAATCTGCTACTCCAGAACAAGCTCAAGCTGTTCATAAATTTATTCGTGATCATATTGCGAAGAAAGATGCCGCTATCGCTGAACAAGTTATTATCCAATACGGTGGCTCTGTTAACGATAAGAATGCAGCTGAACTATTTGGTCAACCCGACATTGATGGCGCATTAGTCGGCGGTGCTTCACTAAAAGCTGATGCATTTGCCGTTATCGTTAAAGCAGCAGCACAAGCGAAAGCGAAAAAATAATTTTTATCTTCCCGGCTTATACCGTTAAAGGATAAAAAATAGATAAAATCACCTTACTGAATATAAACCAGAAGGTGATTTTTTTGTTTTTCGCTTTATTACACATCAACGACGACTAATTTCATCAAATACCCCCCCTGTCGCAAAATGTATTTTCTGCGCAGATTGCCAATCACCAAAAACCTTATCAATAGTAAATAGTTCGAGTTTTGGGAAAAGGCTTTGGTATTTTTCAGCAATCACTTTGTCTCTAGGGCGATAATAGTTTTTTGCTGCAATCTCTTGCCCTTGTGGTGAGTAAAGATAATTTAAGTAAGCCGTTGCAATTTCTCGCGTTCCTCGTTTATCAACCACTTTATCAACAACAGATACTGTAGGCTCTGCAAGAATAGATACGGATGGAGTAACTATCTCAAATTGATCTGCCCCTAATTCATTAATTGCTAATAAAGCCTCGTTTTCCCATGCAATCAATACATCACCAATACCTCGTTCAACAAATGTATTTGTAGCGCCTCGTGCACCTGAATCTAGTACTTCAACTTGCTGATAGAGCGCTTTCACGAAGGCTTTTGCTTTTTCGCTATCTTGATGATTGGCTTTTAATCCATATCCCCAAGCAGCAAGATAGTTCCATCTTGCACCACCAGACGTTTTAGGGTTTGGTGTAATAATGGAGATCCCCGGTTTTATCAGTGAGTCCCAATCCGTTATCTGCTTAGGGTTTCCTTTTCTCACCAGAAAAACAATTGTTGAAGTGTAAGGTGCTGAGTTATCAGGTAATCGAGTTATCCATTGCTTATCAAGATTTCCCCTTTGTGCAATCGCATCAATATCATAGGCAAGCGCTAATGTCACAACATCTGCGTCTATACCATTGATAACCGATGTTGCTTGCTTTCCTGATCCACCATGTGATTGACGTACTGTGACTTTATCTCCTGTTTTGTGTTCCCAATACTGGCTAAATGCTTGATTATACTGTTGATACAGTTCCCTTGTCGGATCATAAGAGACATTTAATAATTGAATATCTTTAGCCCATAGATTATTAGAAAAAAGTAATGCGATTAAAGTCGTTGATACTAAACCCCATTGTTTAAACATGTCTATCCATCCCCTGTCGTTAAGTATTTAACTAGGCTGACAGAAAGTTTTATAACGATGAAATAACAAAAAACTGATTGATATACACAACGGGAATATAACTATTAATACAAGGGATGTTAGAAAGAATTGAAGAAGAATAGGATTATAAAATGAAATGTTTTCACTCGAGAAGCTACTCTGACACATCATGTATCAGAGCAGTTCGCGAATAAGGATAGCACTCAGAAAGACTTGGGTATTACGAGAAATCTATTAACTAATACAGTTTTTTCGCTGTTTCATACCAATCGGCTTTAAAGACACGTTTCATATTCATAACCGCATCAATAATATCATGGTGAACCAGTTTTTCGTTTTGAATACCTACGCAACGACCACCGTAACCTTCTAATAGCAGTTGAACAGAGTAAGCCCCCATACGAGAAGCAAGAATACGGTCATAAGCGACAGGAGAACCACCACGTTGAATATGACCTAATACTGTTGCACGTGTTTCATGTTTAGTTTCAGCTTCAATAAAACGAGCTAATTCATGCACATCACAAACGTGTTCTGTGATTGCGACGATTGCGTGGCGTTTACCACGTTCAATACCCGCTTTGATTTCTGCGAGCAGTTCGTCACGATTAAATGGTAATTCGGACTCAGGTAGAACAACAAACTCACATCCCCCAGCAATTGCAGCAGATAGCGTTAAATCACCACAATAGCGTCCCATGACTTCCACGATAGAGATACGTTTATGAGACGTTGAGGTATCACGTAAACGGTCAATGGCTTCAACTGCCGTTTCTAATGCTGTAAAATAACCGATTGTGTAGTCAGTACCCGCTACGTCATTATCGATTGTGCCTGGTAAACCAATACATGGAAAACCTGCTTCCGTCAGTTTTTTCGCACCAAGATAAGAACCATCACCACCAATAACCACTAAGGCATCAAGCTCATTTTGTTTCATGTTCTCGATAGCAACAGCACGCACATTGTCTTCACGGAATTCAGGGAAACGAGCAGAACCAAGGAACGTACCACCGCGGTTGATCATATCTGACACGCTAAAACGGTCGAGTTTTTTCATGCGGTTTTCATACAGCCCCATATAGCCATCAAAAATCCCATAAACCTCTAAACCTTCACTTAGTGCGGCACGAACAACACCACGGATCGCGGCATTCATTCCGGGTGCATCACCACCACTTGTTAAAACCCCAATTCTTTTGATCCCATTGACCATGATTACCTCTGATTCTTATTCGATGTAATTATTGCAAAATTGTTGGAATAACTTTTTATTTCAATACCGGCTTATCTGGTGTTATTTTCCGATATTGTAAATGCTGAATTGATTCAACAATACCATTGTACGCATATTTTTTACCAGTTCATCATTATCGTACATTTTTTTTCATAAACTTGATGCGCATTAAATTAATCAGATAGCCTGTATAAAGTTTAGACTAGCTTATCTCAAATGTGTTTCACTAATAAGTTAACACTTTTTATACAGACAATTTACTGCCTTTTTGCATTCACCTCAAAAAAACACTATTTATGCTAAAAAATAGCATCCGCGTATTTTGATAAATATTCCGTTTTCCCTGATGCAATGTTCTATCTGGTATTTATCTCTCTATTTTGTGATGTCATCCTTTTAAAGAAAAAAATGATCTAAGGTACATTTGTGACCCACTACAAAGTTTTCTGGTTGATTTACCGTTTTTCAACCTAGACTGATACAGTAGAACTCATACTATCATAGGAGGTTTTATGTTTGATTTAACGGGTAAAATCGCTTTGGTTTCAGGTGGTGCAAAAGGTATTGGTAAGGGTATTGTCATCGCCCTAAAAAATAGTGGCGCTAAAGTAATTATTGCGGATATTGATGATGTTGCTGGCAATAAAACAAAACAAGAATTAAATGTTGAATTTATGCACCTTGATGTCACTCATCAATCTGCCTGTGAAACAGTGATTGATGATGTCGTAAAAGAGTATGGTAAACTCGATATTCTTTGTTCCAATACGGGTATTTTTCCTCAAGCAACCATTAAAGAGATGACCGAAGCGGATTGGGATAAAATGCATACTGTTAACCTTAAAGGTATGTTCTTTTTAGTGAAAGCTGCACTTCGTGTTATGGAGAAACAAAAACAAGGTCGCGTGATTATCACGTCCTCCATTACGGGAGCAATCACAGGCTATCCAGGTTGGAGCCACTACGGCGCAAGTAAAGCAGGTCAATTAGGCTTTATGCGTAGCGCAGCACTAGAATATGCACGCCACGGTATTACGATTAATGCAGTGATGCCGGGAAATATCCTCACTGAAGGCTTACAAGCCCAAGGCGAAGCCTATTTAAATCAGATGAAGGCTTCTATCCCAACGCATACTTTAGGTGAGCCAGAAGATATCGGCTACGCCGCCGCCTTCTTTGCCTCCAATGAAGCAAAATATATTACAGGCCAGACAATTATCGTCGATGGCGGACAAATTTTACCTGAATCTCCAGAAGCATTGTTGTAGGTCAAGATAAAAATCATGTAGACTGGTGCGATATATTTTCGCACCTTAAAAATATAAGAATATGATTTGTGATTTCTGGGTCATTTCAATTTGCTCTCTACTACAAATTACTCACACTCACGAATAAAATACATCTCCTACATAAAATTTACAAAATTATATTGTTATATTAAAAGATTATTTAATCTCTCAATTATGAGCTCTACAATCATGAATACAAAAAATAAGCGTAAAATTAAAGTTGGCCTTATCGTTGATGAGTTTTTTGGAGCTGCAAATACTCGCTTTGGTGGATATGGTTATTTAGCTAGATATTACATTGCTAAATATCTAAAAAATGAAGAATTTGAATTCGATGTTTTATTAGGTAAAGGTAAAAGTCACTTTTTTGCTGAAAAAACAATTGTTGATGGTGTAGCGCTGTATAAACTTCCTCGTAGAAAATGGTTTACTCAACAATTTTTAAAAAAGAAAGATTATGATATTTACTTCAGTGTTGAACTTACACACGATAATGTACTAAAGAATGAATTAGATCCATCTAAACGACTAATTCTTTGGATACAAGACCCTAGACCTATGTATGAATGGGATGAAATTTTTACAGTAAAATTAATTCCAGAAACATCTTACTATAATCAAAAAATCTATGACCTTGTTCACTCTTGGTACAAACAAGGAAGAGTGCGGTTTATTACTCAAGCTAAGTGCCTTAATCAAAAAACCATTGATTTATATAATTTAGATAAAAATGTTCCAATTGATTTTGCTCCAAATCCAATTGACATTGACTATAAATTCGACGTTACAACTCACCCTAAACAAAATAATGTTGTTTTTTTTAGGACGCATTGCATCCGTTAAACGAGGTTGGATTTTCTGTGAAATTGCAAAAAAAATGCCTGAATACAATTTCTATGTTTTAGGTAAAATATTTAGAGCTGATGACAAAAATCATGACATCATGTCTGAATATGAAAAAATTCCTAACCTTCATTTTGTAGGCCATGTCGAAGGAGAAAAGAAAAATAAATATTTACGCGATGCAAAAGTACTAGTTAATAGCTCTATTCATGAAGCACTACCTGTTTCATTCCTTGAAGCCTTATCTTTTGGGACATTACTTGTTAGTAATAGAAACCCCGACGACTTAACATCTAAGTTTGGTATCCATGTTGGTGAGGTGCTAGGTAATGGTTTTGATAAAGTAGACCTATTTGTGAATGCAGTTAGAGAACTTATTGAGAATGATGAAAAAAGAAAAACGTTATCAATAGAAGCCATTGATTACGTCAAAAAAATTCACAGTGTTGATGATTTCATAAAAAATACACATGCAATCATCAAAGATGAGCTAACAAAATAAAAATCTAACTAGGGGAAATAATACTTTTATGTTTCCCTTAAGATATTACTTATATAAAGAATATTACATGAATAATTTCATAATTAGCTTAAAAGATAATAATGAAAAGAGACGTAAACATATATCTAATCAATTTAATTCAAAAAATATTCCATTCTTATTTTTTGATGCTATAAATAAGAATAACTTAGATACTTCAGAACATTTAAATATAAGCTTTAATAATCCTAATTTAACTGCTGGAGAAAAAGGATGTTTTTTAAGTCATATTTTTTTATGGAAAAAAATTATTGATGAAGATATTGATGTGGCTGGAATTTTTGAAGATGATATTTACTTAGGAAAAAATTCTGAGAAATTGCTAAGTAATTATTCATGGGTGAATAAAAATATTGATATTATAAAAATTGAAAAATCCAATGATAAAATAAAAACATCCATTAGACCAATAAAAAAAATCATGAATATTCAAATTGTTAGATTAAAAAGTCGACACTTAGGTACTGCAGGATATATTATCACGAATAAAGGTGCTCATTTTTTATTTGATAAAATCGCTCAAAAACCTATTAAGAATCCAATAGATCATGAGATATTTAATGATTTATTAATAGACAATAAATATATTGTTGGACAAACTATGCCTTGTTTATGTATACAAGATTTTGTTTTAAATAAAAATGATAATAACTTTCCTAGTATTTTAGAAGATAATAGAATTCATCGCGTTATACATAAGATAGGAAATAATAATAAAATAATACGAGAACTATCTAGACTAAAAGAACAAGTTTTAGATTTCACACTAAAAAACACAATAGAAAGAAAAGTATATTTTCACCTAAAATAGAATTGATATAACTAAAAATATAACGGACAAAAAAAAGCCCCTCTCCAGAGGGGCTGCAAAAGACAGGGATGGTGTCTATGGCAAGGAAAAAACTTCGTTGTTGCTACTTACTCTCTAACTAGGTACTGCTGTACTACACTCTTACTTACTTCATTACGGATTCTATTGACCTTGTTGATCAAAATCTGACATTCGCTGCTGGTAATTCTTTTCCAACTGCGCTTTCTGTTCTGGGGTTAATAACTGATACATTTGATTATGAACTTTCGCCATTTCAACATGACGCTCAATCGCTTGTTTGTCCATATCTTGTATTTGTGCTCTAACAGCCGCTTCATCAAATTGAGGTGCAGTAACTAATTTATGCATATTCTCATGACGTTGACGGTAGTTTCCGTTATATCTGTCTTGATGATGCTGGCGCATTAAATCACGCATCTGAGTACGTTGTTGCTCTGTTAATGTAATTCCGTTAAACATACGAGATTCACCATAATTGCGATCCATCATATGTCCACGTTGTCCGCGGTGACCTCTATAATCACGGTCGCCATGCATACCATAGCCATAACCGCAGTGATAATTACCATTATATTGTTGCTCAGTAGGCGGATTGGTATTTGCGGTTTCAGCTAATACTACCGTCGGAGCTGCCAAAAACATTGATGCTAATGCAACTACTGCTACTTTACGCATTGCTCTTACTCCTAAACTCGGCGATTAATACCGACCTAATTAATACTACCTAAATATGTGTAATTCTTTGCTATGTGGATTACTATACCGTTACGGCTGCAAACTAGCGTCAGAGCGTGTAAAAGAACGTAAAGTCATAGATTCGCGCTATTTATTATCGTATTTTTCTCTTGGAGGAATTGACGAATGCATAAAATCTTATTAGTAGATGACGATCGCGAATTAACATCGCTATTGAAAGAACTGCTTGAAATGGAAGGCTTTAATGTTGTAATCGCCTCTGATGGCGAACAAGCACTTAAACTTTTGGATGCTTCTATCGACCTGTTATTACTGGATATTATGATGCCACGTAAAAACGGGATTGAGACACTCAAAGAGTTACGCCAAAATTTCCAGACACCTGTCATTATGTTAACGGCAAGAGGCAGTGATCTTGACCGAGTGCTCGGCTTAGAGCTTGGTGCTGATGACTATTTACCAAAACCTTTTAATGATAGAGAGCTTGTTGCTCGTATCAGAGCTATTTTACGTCGCTCTAACTGGAGCGAACAAAAACAGACTGATAGTAATACATCTCCAACATTACAGGTTGATAAACTACAACTTAACCCTGGCCGACAAGAGGCGAGTTTTGATAATGAGCCGTTAGAGTTAACGGGAACTGAGTTTACCTTACTTTATCTTCTTGCTCAGCATTTGGGCCAAGTCGTATCACGCGAACATCTCAGTCAAGAAGTGCTTGGTAAGCGCTTAACACCTTTTGATAGAGCGATTGATATGCATATTTCCAATTTACGCCGTAAATTACCAGAAAGAACAGATGGACAACCGTGGTTCAAGACGTTACGTGGCCGTGGTTATCTGATGGTTTCAATAACTTGATAAATATTCTTTATGATAAATAGTCTGTCAGCGCGTATTTTTGCAATATTCTGGCTGACGCTAGCATTAGTTCTTATGCTAGTTATGATGGTTCCAAAGCTGGACTCGCGCCAGCTTACCCCTCTTTTAGAGAGTGAGTACCGTCAAGGTGTTATGCTAGAACAACATATCGAAGCGGAATTAGCGCAAGATCCCGCTAACGATCTCCTTTGGTGGCGTCGATTAATTCGTGCCATTGATAAATGGGCCCCTCCTGGCCAGCGTTTAATTATCGTAACCAGTGAAGGACGTATTATCGGCGCTCAACGTAATGAAATGCAGGTTGTCAGAAACTTTATTGGCCAATCTGATAACGCCGATCATCCTAAAAAGAAAAAATATGGTCGTTCTGAGATGTTAGGGCCATTTTCAGTAAGGGATGGTGAAGATCATTATCAGCTTTATCTTGTACGTCCATCAAGTAGCCCTCAATCTGACTTTATCAACTTATTATTTGATAAACCGTTATTGCTACTCATATTCACTATGCTTATTAGCACACCGTTATTAGTGTGGCTTTCTTGGAGCTTGGCAAAACCGGCAAGACAACTTAAAAACGCAGCTGATGATGTTGCGAAAGGTAATTTACGCCCTCATCCAGAGCTAGAAACCGGCCCACAAGAGTTTTTAGCTGCTGGTACTAGTTTTAATCAGATGATAAGCGCACTCGAACGCATGGTTGAAGCACAGCAACGTTTAATTTCTGATATTTCTCATGAATTACGAACTCCATTAACACGCTTACAATTAGCCAGTGCATTGTTACGTCGCCGCAACGGAGAAAGTAAAGAATTAGAACGCATTGAAACTGAGACTCAACGCCTTGATGGGATGATTAATGACTTATTGGTGCTTTCACGTAATCAATATAAAAATGAGTTGTTACGAGAAACTGTAAAAGCAAATGAGTTGTGGGATGATATTTTAGATAACGCTAAATTTGAGGCTGAACAGAGTAATAAGACACTACAAGTGACAACACCTCCAGGTGCATGGCCTATTTACTGTAACCCTTACTCACTCGCTAGCGCATTTGAAAATATTGTTCGTAATGCCTTACGTTATTCAAATTCTCGCATTGAAGTTGCATTCACAGAGCAAAATCAAGGCATCACCATTATTGTTGATGACGATGGCCCAGGTGTTAGCCCTGAAGACAGAGAGCATATCTTCCGACCGTTTTATCGCACTGACGAAGCAAGAGATCGCGAATCAGGTGGTACAGGCTTAGGATTAGCGATTGTTGAGACAGCAGTAAGTCAACATCGAGGCCATGTTAAAGCCGATGACAGCCCATTAGGTGGGCTGAGAGTAGAGATTTGGTTGCCGAGGGGAAGTGCCGGTAATAAATAGCCAATAGCCTAGATAGAGTAATTAAACTGTTGTATCAAAATATCCTGCCATCTATTGAAGAATAGGTGGCATATTCTTTTTGTTAGCATCTAATGATGCAATTCAGAATGATCTGGCTGAATCGACCGCTATTCCGATATTTATATATCTACAATCAATGCTAAAATACCCAGCTATTACTTGACCGTCTGGTTTGAAGAGTCTACTCTCAGTGCGGTTTTTCGCATATTGTTAAAATGTGCTTATATAACAAAACTCTTATATTACAAAAAGATAAGGGTTTTTCGAGATAAGTTTTGGCGCTCTGGGGGCCGTAAACCCAGTGCGGTAGCTATACTACTAATTTTATATTAATAAATGCTTATAACACTCTTTTAATGAGGTATAATGATAATAAATAATACAAAAAGAGAGATTAGCTCTGGTGTTTACATATTCATATCCATACTAACTCTGTCATTAAATGCATTACTATTTATTCCTTTAATAATAAAAGGAATAATAACAAAACAGAAAAGTACACCTTTATTTACAGCAATTTTTTTTTCGTTAATATCATATTATTTTATTCCTCCTGAAGAGTTTGATTTATATAGACACTACGAATCATTTGAATATTTTTCATTAAATAGTGAACCACTACATAAATTAAAAGATTTATATTTATTGTCATTATTTAATATTGGTGAATACTTAAATATAAAAAAAGAATTTTTATATGCCACATCTGTAATTATATATTATTATATAATTACTAGTGTTTTAATCTCACTATTAAAAATAAATAATATAAGAGATAAAAAATTAATCTTAATTTTAAGTTTTTTATATCTTTTTAGTAATACTCTAGTTGAAATATCAGGGCTAAGATTTACAACTGGACTGGCCTTTTCTATTCTATTTTTACACAAGTACTTTATAGTAAAAAATAAAAAAATAAGCATATATATATATATGCTTTTAGCAATATTAAGTCATTTTTCATTAATAATAATACCTATAACGATCTTAATATATAAGTTATTTTATAAGTTATTTTTTGATAAAAAATTTTCTATATTTCTACTTTTTTTTACTTTGCTACTCGGTTTATTTTTTATAAATGATTTAATTTCTATTTTAATTATTAATGTTGAAGATATTACTGGTTTATATATTGGTGCTGAGGCATATACTAATGGTGCTTGGGGAGTAAATAGATTAGATATTCAGAAATATAATTCAACGGGTTTTTTTGTTGAGAAGTCTAAGTTATATATAACAATATTAATTTCTCTAATAATTTCTATTCTTTTGATTTTTTCAAAAGAAAATTATTTAAATAGCCTTTCAAAATATTTAATACTTTTAACATCAATTAGTTTTTTATTGACTAACTTTGATACTATTTATTTTAGATATCAATCTTTATTAACAATAATTACACTCATGATCATTACAACAAATAAAATAAATTATAAAAAATTAAATTCAGGTTCAATAATATTAATATTATTATATATAAAAACATTACATCAATTTTCTCTAGGCTTTATATCAACTTATTTGAACTATTTATCTGGAATTAGTTATATTGACGTAATAAATAATTCTAATGTAATTTCATTCTTTATATATATTTTCAACTTTTAATCGGTAAAATTACTTTGAATTTAATCAAAACTTCATTTCTGAGCCTATTTGCTACATCAATAAAAATACTTAGTGCATTATTTATTAACAAAGCACTTTCACTATTTATTGGTCCTAGTGGTATAGCAACGATAGGTCAATTTCAGAATGTAATACAGATAGCAGCTACGATTAGTCAAGGAGGGATACTCCCTGGTATCACCAAATATACCGCTGAATACCATTCAATATCAAATAATAAAAATCTTAATTTACTGTGGTCTTCTGCGTTCAGAATAATATTGCTATTATCAACAATTGTAAGTGTTGTTTTAATTACTTTTTCTGAAAAATTATCTATATATATATTAAATGATAAGAGTTACACTATATATATAGCATTATTAGGTATATCAATATTTTTCATAACATTAAATTCATTTTTCCTATCAATAATCAATGGATTAAAACAGATTAGATTTTATATTTTTATAAATATAACTCAAAGTATATTTATGTTAATATATTCCATTGTATTAATATATTTATTTGGATTAAAAGGGGCCTTATTCGCTCTCGTCACAAACCAAGCTGTTATTTTCATGATTTTAATTATAAAAATAAGAAATAAATTCAATATAAACTTAAAATATAATCATATTGAAGGAAAGAAGTTATTATTATTTTCTACTATGGCATTAACTTCAGCTATTGTTGGCCCTGCATCCTTAATAGCTATCAGGACTTATCTTACTCATAAAATATCTCTTGATGCATCAGGTTATTGGCAATCAATGTGGTATATATCATCTATGTATTTAATGGTAATTACAACTACTTTGTCTATTTATTATATGCCAAGGTTATCTGAAATAACAAAACAAAAAGAACTAATAAAAGAACTATATACAGGATTAATGTTTATTACACCACTGCTCATAATAATGTCATCTACTATATATATCTTACGAGGATTTATTATAGAGTTACTCTTTTCCAAAGAGTTCATTCAAATGGAAATATTATTCAAATGGCAACTCTTTGGTGATATATTAAAAATTATATCTTGGCTATTTTCATATGTTCTAATAGCTAAAGCTAAGGCAAAATTATTTATTATAACAGAAATTTTAAACTTTACTTTTTTTAGTATAGCATCATTTATGTTAATTAATTATTTTGGGCTAATTGGTGTATCTTACTCTTATTTTATATCTAATCTTGTATATTTAATTATCGTATCAACAATTGTATACAAAGTATTTTTAACAAAAAATTCAACTAACCAATATACTACATGAATAACGTAATTATTATAGCTAAAGATTCAGCCCCCACTACAGATCCAGCAGGATTAGTAGTCTATCGCTACGCTCTATCCATCTCTAATCTAGGCATTAATACTAAACTATATTCTATTTTAAATAGAAAAAGTAAACATAAACAAATATTACCTAACTGGTTATTGAGCATAACCTCAAAATATCTAAATGTAATTAACAAAGATAATATTTTTACATTATTATTTTCATTAATAATAGATATTAGAAATAAGGTAAAGAAAAATGAAAAGATATACCTTATCACACATACTAATCCGTTATACAGCCATTGGATTGGCATTGTTTTAAAAGTTATTTTCCATAAAAATATAGTATGGATTTCATCTTTTACTGATCCATATGCAAAATCCCCTTTTGAAAAAAAGAAACTAAGAACCATAGGGAAATTAATTCGAATCATAGAACAAAAAATAACATTTTCTTTATGTAATAAGATCATTTTTGTTTCAGATCTAATGTGCCAATATATCTGTGATAAAAATAAAGTTGCAAAAGAAAAATCTATAATTATTCCTTTTTATTATAATGAATGTTGGAAATTAGAAATAAAAAATCGTATAAATAATGATAATGATAATGATAATGATAAAATTAAAATTGTACATACGGGTAATATTTACGGAAATAGAGACGCATCTTTGTTTTTCAAAGCGTTATCTTATTTTGAAAATGAAATAGATTTTGTAAATTTTGGAAAAATAAACAATCTACCATCAGATATGCTATTACCAAGTAATATTATAATTAATGATTCTATCCCATACGAGAATGTATTAAAAGAAATACATCAGGCTGATTATATATTAATAATTGACTCATTTTTCAAAGAAATAAAAAATCCTTATATTCCATCTAAAATTATCGATGCTATGTATTTAGATAAAAAAATAATAGGTATTACAGATAAAGAAACTGAGCTATATAAATTCCTTCTTAAAACAGAAAATATTATTATTGAAAATAAATTTCAGCCAATTTATGAAGAATTGAAAAGAATAATAAAAAAAACATCTTATAAAACAAAAGATTATTCCCAATATTCAGATAATAAAATCTCTTACATTTTTGAGACAATATTTTTCCAGGATAATTAAATGAAAATAGTATTAGTTGGATATAACCCAAGAAATATTGGTGGAATTGAGTCTTTTTCAAGAAATCTAAAAGAAAGCGTATTTCCTGAATTACATTTTCTATATGAATATGATCAAAAGGGTCCTTTTGAAGTAAACGATTTTATAGGGGTATGTAAATATAATTTTTTTAATAGATTTCTAAATAAAATATCACGGGGTTTATACACTAAAAATAAAATTAAGTCTTATTTAAAATCAAAAGAGTTCGATTTAATATTGTTAAACACTCCTAAATACTTAGATATTATCGATGATTTAAGTAAAGTAATACTAATACAACATACTACTGTAGATAATTGGTGGTTATCAGAATATAAATTTAATAAAAGTAATAAGCTTCTTTCTTTAGCAAAAAAAGTAAATAAAATAATCTCTCTTTCTGAGGAAGAGAAAAAACAGATCATAAATAAATTTCATATCGATAAGAATAAAATTAAGGTAATAAACTTACCTTCAGGTCTTGAATATTATAATAAAATAAAAGAACCTGGTAGGAATCTATTAATGCTAACTAGATTTCAAAATGAAATTAAAAGAATTGATTTAGTTATTAATGCAATGAAAAATTTACCTGATTTTAATTTAAATATATATGGAAGTGGTAAAGATGAAAAAGAATTACGTTTGTTAGCTGAAAAATATTCAAATGTAAAAATACATAATGCTACTACTGAAAAATTAAAAATATTTGATGAAAATCATATTTATATATTGAGTAGTGATTTTGAAGGGTATCCTGTAAGCCTGATTGAAGCAGCTTCAAGAAAACTACCTCTAATTATTAGAAACACGTTTCCTTCCGCAACAGAAATTGTTAATCATAATGGGATTTTATTAAAAAAAGATTGGAACCAGAGTGAATTTTGTGAAGCTGTTCACGATATTTATCATAATTATTATAAATATTCAGAATCATCTGGAGAAATATACAATAAGCATTCCCCTCTAAAAATCAAACAACAGTGGCTGTTATTAACTAAATTATCGGAATAATCAATGGAAAATAATATAGATGTAGTCATTTATTGGGTTGATGGTGCAGATCCTGAGTGGCGACAATCCTACAAAAAATATCATGGGACTAATCCGGGTAGATTTAGAGACTTAGGCACTCTAAAGTATGTGTTAAGAGGAATTCAATATAACCTTCCATGGGTAAGATACATACATTTCGTTACCAATGGTCAACTTCCTAGTTGGTTAAATATAAATCACCCTAAAATAAAATTTCATACTCATGAAGATATTTTTCTATTTAAGGATAGCTTACCCGTTTTTTAATTCTTCAGCTATCGAAATAAACTTCTCCAATATTAAAGGATTATCAGAAAAATTTATTTTATTTAATGATGATATGTTAGTACTTAATTATTTGCCAGAAGAACGTTTTTTTATCAAAAATCTACCTGTCGATTATTTAAAACTATCTTATCCAAGAAAAGGGTTATTATATAAAAAAATAAAACCTCAAAACTATTTAGCTAGTAGATTTATTAATAATGCATATAACTTCATTAAGAATAAATCTATAAAATCCATTAATAAAAACTCTCTTTTTAACAAAAATTATATAAAAAAAACCAATTTTAATAATCTTATTTTTTCTATATTTAAAGAAGTTTATTGGATAGATATTTATCACCATCCACAACCACATTTAAAATCCACATGGGATAAATTCATTCAAGAAAACAAAAATGGAATAATTAAAAAAACCATACATTCCAAGTTTAGAGCACCATCAGATATAAATCAGTATATATTTAGATTTATAAATTTATTGAATAACGATTTTTATCCTCAACAATATATGGATAACCTATCTATTTATGTAAGAGATATAAATAAATTTATTAATAAAGGAGTTACTCCTTTTAACTATTCATTATTATGTATTTGTGAAGATGAATCTATTTCAGATTCTGAATTTAATATTCTAAAAGATTATTTGACTTGTAGACTCAATGAAAAATTGCCATACAAAAGTGATTTTGAGTTTAGTGAATTATAACATAGAAAAATAGAAGGTTTAATTATGTTTGCATCAAAAACATTACTTATAACTGGTGGTACTGGTTCTTTTGGTAATGCTGTATTACGTCGTTTTTTAAATACTGATATAAAAGAAATTCGTATATTTTCTCGTGATGAGAAAAAACAAGATGATATGCGAAAATTATTTAAATCAGATAAATTGAAATTCTATATTGGTGATGTCAGAGATTATCAAAGTGTTGCCAATGCTATGCGTGGTGTAGATTATGTGTATCATGCAGCAGCATTAAAACAAGTACCTTCCTGTGAATTCTATCCATTAGAAGCAGTAAAAACTAATGTATTAGGGACAGAAAATGTATTAGAAGCAGCAATCACATTTGGGGTTAAACGTATTGTTTGTTTAAGTACAGATAAAGCCGTTTACCCAATAAATGCGATGGGCATATCAAAAGCAATGATGGAAAAAGTCATTGTTGCTAAAAGTAGAAATCTAGAACACACCAATACCACAATTTGCTGTACTAGATATGGAAATGTAATGGCATCTAGAGGCTCCGTTATCCCATTATTTATTCGACAACTTATGAATAATGAAGCAATCACTATCACTAATCCAGAAATGACTCGTTTTATGATGACATTAGATGATGCAGTAGACCTCGTGTTACATGCATTTAAGAATGGTCAAAATGGTGATATTTTTGTCCAAAAAGCACCTGCAGCGACAATTAATACTCTAGTCAAAGCATTGTTAGAAATAACAGAAAAGCCAGATCACAAAGTTAATATTATTGGTACTCGTCACGGTGAAAAACAATTTGAAGCTTTATGCAGCCGAGAAGAAATGTTCGTTGCTCAAGAACAAGGTAACTATTATCGAATTCCAGCTGATAATCGAGATTTAAATTATTCAAAATACTTTGAAAAAGGCGAAAAGGATTTAGCTATTGTTGAAGATTATAATTCACATAATACTCAACGTTTAGACGTTAACGGTATGAAAGAGCTTCTTAGAAAACTTGATTTTATTAGAGAAATTGAGTCTGGAAACATCATTATTCCTGAAGGTGTTTAAATGTTAAATATTTATATTTTAGGTGCCAGTGGTATGCTGGGTTATAGTATTTTTACCAATTTATCTGAATATAAAGGTTTTAATGTTTTTGGCACAGTTAGAAATATAAGAAAAAAAGAAAATTATTTTTCTAAATTTAAAAACAAAATTATAGAAAATATTGATATCTCTGATTTATCTTCTCTTGAAATTTTATTTCAAAAAAACAAACCAGACATTGTAATTAACTGCATTGGATTAATAAAACAACATAGTATTTCTAAACAATATATCCAGGCGATAAAAGTAAATGCTTTATTACCTCACGAATTAGCTCATATTTGTGACAATTATCAAGCAAAGTTAATTCACTTTTCTACAGACTGTGTCTTTGATGGGAAGTCAGGTAACTATCAACAAACTGATATCCCTACAGCAACAGATCTTTACGGCCGAACTAAACATTTAGGTGAAGTCACTTATGGAAAGCATTTAACTTTACGAACATCAATTATAGGTCACGAATTATCTTCAAGCGTTAGCCTAGTAGATTGGTTTTTAAATCAGAAAGATCAGGTAAATGGATATACTAAAGCCATTTTTTCTGGTTTTCCTACATGTTATATAGCAAAGTTGCTAGCTGAAAAAATAATACCCAATAAAAATTTAAATGGTTTATATCATTTATCAAGTGAACCAATTGATAAATATACACTATTATCAAATATTGCGGCTATTTATCATAAAAATATTATTATAAATCCATCAGACGAGCTTGTTATAGATCGTTCACTTAATTCCACACCTTTACGCAACGAGCTTGATTTTAATTCACCATCATGGAATGAATTAATCAAATACATGTATGAAGACTATAACAAAAGGTATAAAAAGTGAAAAAATTAAAAATTGTAACTATAGTAGGAACACGTCCAGAAATAATTCGACTATCACGAATAATAAATAAGTTAGATAATTATTGTGAACATACTCTTGTTCATACTGGACAGAACTATGATTATGAATTAAATCAAATATTCTTTGATGACCTCGAAATCAGAGCTCCCAATATTTTTCTTGAATGTGCTGGTTCATCTGCTGCTGAAACTATGGCTCAAGTAATCAGCAAGTCTGATAAAGTGTTTGCTGAAATTAAACCTGATGCAATATTAATATTAGGTGATACAAATAGTGCCCTTTCCGCAATTTCTGCTAAAAGAAAGAAAATCCCTATATTTCATATGGAAGCAGGTAATCGTTGTTTTGACCTTAGAGTACCAGAAGAAATAAATAGGAAAATAGTTGACCATATCTCTGATGTCAACCTTCCTTATAGCGATATAGCAAGAGAATACTTACTTCGAGAAGGAATTAGTCCTGATTTTATAGTAAAAACAGGAAGCCCTATGGATGAAGTATTAGAGTTCTATAAAGATAAAATTACATCCTCTAACATATTAAAAAATCTAAATTTGTCTGCAGAAAAATATTTCTTAGTCAGTATGCATAGAGAAGAAAATGTTGACTCAAAAGAGAATATAAGAAATTTCGTTGATACTTTAGATTCTCTCGCAAAAAAATACAACTTCCCAATTATCATATCCACACACCCAAGAACAAGAAAAAAAATAGAAGAGTTAAAGCTATCATTTAATCCATTAGTTCATTTAATGAAGCCTCTAGGTTTTTCTGATTATGTACATCTGCAAACTAAAGCTAAAGTTGTCTTAAGTGATAGTGGGACTATTACTGAAGAATCTTCAATTTTAAACTTTCCTGCCATTAATATAAGAGAGGCTCAGGAAAGACCCGAAGGATTTGAAGAAGGTGCTGTGATGTTCACAGGAATGAATACAGAAAGAATTTTACAAGCTATATCCATACTTGAGAACCAACCTAGAGGAAACTTACGTCTAATTAATAAAGTTAATGATTATATTGCACCAAATGTATCTGAAAAAGTACTAAGGACTATCATTAGCTATACAGATTATGTTAATCGAGTAATATGGAAAAAGTAAAACTAAAGATTGCTTTAATCATTGACGATTACTTGCCCCATAGCACTCGAGTTGGGGCAAAGATGTTTCATGAATTAGCACTAGAATTAAAATATCATGGTCATGAGATTACCATTATTACACCGTCAAAAGATCAACCATCTAATCTATATATTGATAAATTAGATGATATTACTATCTGGCGTTTTAAAAATGGTCCTATTAAGGATGTAAAAAAGATCCAAAGAGCAATTAATGAAACACTACTTTCTTACAATGCTTGGAAAGCTATTAAACATTTAATCAATAAGGATTCTTTTGATGGCATAATTTACTATTCTCCTTCTATATTTTGGGGAAAATTAGTTAATAAACTAAAGAAAAAATGCCAGTGTCCTTCTTATTTAATATTAAGGGATTTATTTCCTCAATGGATTGTTGATGCTGGTATTTTAAAGCAAGGTTCATTGATCGAACAGTACTTTCGATTTTTTGAACGTTACTCCTATAAACAAGCATCAATAATTGGCTTAATGTCTCAAAAAAATCTAGACTATTTTTATCAACATAATAAAAATAAAGGTTTGAAATGTGAAATTTTAAGAAATTGGGCAAATACTACTCAAACAAACATTGATACTAATGGATATATTTCAATACGTGAATCTTTAAACTTACAAAATAAAACTATTTTCTTTTATGGTGGAAACATTGGTCATGCCCAAGATATGGGTAATTTGATGCGACTAGTGAAGAAAATGAGTGTTTATCCTGATGCTCATTTTCTCTTTCTTGGACAAGGCGATGAAGTTGAATTAATTAAAACTTTATCTAATAAATGGAATTTAAATAATTTTAGCTATCTACCTTCAGTTGATCAGACTAAATTTAAATTAATTCTTAAAGAAATTGATATTGGTTTATTTTCATTAGCGTCACATCACTCTGCACATAATTTTCCAGGTAAATTATTAGGATATATGGCTAATCATATCCCTATATTAGGTAGCGTTAATGAAGGAAACGACTTACAAGAACTAGTAAATAAAGAAAATGCAGGTTTTATTCATATAAATGGCGAAGACGATAATTTATTTGAATCTGCTAAAAAGCTCCACCTTGATATAGAACTACGAAAAAAATGTGGAAATGATGCTTATAATCTGTTGTGTAAAGAGTTTTCAGTTACTTCTATTGCATCGACACTAATAGGTAGGTTGAGATCTTTAAAATGAAATATATTGATAATTCATCGTTAGAGAATTTATATAAAGAAGCAAAAAAATCAGAAAGGTTACGTTCTCATTTATTATTACATAAATCCCATGAAGACAAAGTACAACGCTTACTTATTGCTTTAGTAAAAGATAGCTATGTTGAACCACATTATCACGAGTTACCTCATCAATGGGAAATGTTTATTATTTTGGAAGGGCAAATTGAAATTACACTATATAACCATTCTGGAGAAATAAAAGAAAAATTCTTAGCTGGAGAAAATACTAATATTTCGATTGTAAACTTAGAACCAAATGAAATACACGCTCTTAAATGCATCTCTCAAAAAGCATTAATGTTGGAAGTAAAAGAGGGGCCTTTTGATCCCAATTATGCTAAAAAATTCTTAATTTAATAGATCAATTTACTATCTATAATACACCTATAAAGTTAGGTTAATCTTAAAGGTCTATTTATGAAAATCACAATCTCAGGTACCGGCTATGTCGGTCTATCTAACGGAATACTCCTTTCCCAAAACAACAAAGTTGTTGCGTTAGATATCAATAAAGAAAAAGTTGAATTACTGAATAAAAAAATCTCTCCAATTACAGATAAAGAAATTGAAGAATTTTTAGCAACCAAAGAGCTCGATTTTACTGCAACCTTAGATAAAGAGTTCGCTTATAAAGATGCGGATTTTGTTATCATTGCTACACCTACCGATTACGATCCTAAAACAAATTACTTTAATACCTCCTCTGTAGAGTCTGTTATCCGTGATGTTTTAGAATATAATCCAAACACGACAATGATTATTAAATCAACCATTCCTGTTGGTTTTACGAAAGAAATGAGAGAAAAATATAATACGGATAATATTATTTTCTCTCCTGAATTCTTACGTGAAGGTCGTGCACTTTACGATAATTTATACCCATCGCGTATTGTTATTGGTGAACAATCAGAAAGAGCACAAAAGTTTGCAGACCTTTTACAACAAGGTGCATTAAAGAAAGATATTGATGTTCTGTTCACTGACTCAACAGAAGCAGAAGCCATTAAATTATTTGCCAATACTTATTTAGCACTACGTGTTGCTTACTTTAATGAATTAGATAGCTACGCTCAAGCTTATGGCTTAAATGCAAAACAAATCATCGAAGGCGTCTGCTTAGATCCACGTATCGGTAATCATTATAATAACCCATCATTCGGTTATGGCGGTTACTGCTTACCAAAAGATACTAAACAGCTGTTAGCAAACTACGACTCGGTGCCTAATAATATTATTAGTGCAATCGTCGAAGCTAACCGCACACGTAAAGACTTTATTGCCGACTCAATTATCGCTAAATCACCAAAAATCGTAGGTGTTTATCGTTTAATTATGAAATCTGGCTCTGATAATTTCCGTTCTTCTTCTATCCAAGGCATTATGAAACGCATTAAAGCCAAAGGGATTGAGGTGGTAATCTATGAGCCAGAGATGAAAGAAGAGACTTTCTTTAACTCAAAATTAATTCGTGATTTAAATGAGTTTAAAGCAATCTCTGATGTCATTATTACTAATAGAATGTCATCTGTACTAAACGACGTTGAAGAAAAAGTTTATACTCGTGACCTCTTTGGTAACGACTAAATCGATTTTATATGCTCAATATCGTCTTATTTGAACCCGAAATTCCACCGAATACGGGTAATATTATCCGCCTGTGTGCTAACACAGGCTTTCATCTTCATTTGATCCAACCTTTGGGTTTTACTTGGGATGATAAACGTCTTCGTCGTGCAGGACTTGATTATCGTGAATTTGCTGATATTAAACAGCATCACGATTACTATGCTTTTTTAGAAAGTGAAGGTTTAAACCCTGATAATGCACAATCACCAACGGGTGCGCGTGTATTTGCGTTAACGACAAAAGGTACACCAGCACATAGCAATGTAAGCTATCAAGATGGAGATTATCTCCTTTTTGGCCCTGAAACCCGTGGTTTGCCACCTTATGTGTTAGATAATATGCCAACACAGCAGAAAATCAGAGTTCCAATGCTTGCTGATAGTCGCAGTATGAACCTGTCAAATACCGTTGCAGTTGTGGTTTTTGAAGCATGGCGTCAACTTGGTTATCCTGGTGCGTTATTAAGAGACTGAAATGCAAAAAGCGCTGATCATAAATAATGAGCAAGCGCTTTTTTAATTTCAAATGACTAAAAACTTAATTTATTATTACATTGAGAGTTGTTTTATTTCAGCAACAACCTTCGTGAGATACCTACACCCTTCCCCTACATCCTTCAATACCAATGCGTGAGCACCAATACCAATCTCTATCTCACCGCCGATAATCGAAGAATTACAACCAATATAAACGTGGTTGCCGACTCGAATATCTGCTTTACCATCCTTTTCTTTTACTCCGATGGTCACACCTTGCATTAACGTCACATTCTCACCTAATTGACAGTAATTAGTCAGCACAATACCGATAGGATGTGGTAATGAAAGGCCTTTTCCTATGCGCGTTCTTAATGAGATATCATTGCAATATTTACGATTGTTTTTAGCACCAATGTAAATGCCTAATTTTTTGAGAAAACGATTTTTAGAGAAATAAAAAAATTGAGCGACACGCCACCAAAACAGATAACGTGAACGTTGGCAGAAAAAGACGCGATGAAAAAGCCTTATCCAACTAAAAGGCTTGTTATCACCGATATATTCAGCGTGTAAACAAGCCTTAAGTTCAGAAAATGTAACTTCTGTTAATGCCATTAAATGCCATCACCACATTCAAAACCAGGTACTACACCATTAAAGTGTTGATCCATATCGAGTGAAGGTTTATCACTCGTCGGCTTACCAACAATGCGAGCAGGAACCCCCGCAACCGTGGTATGTGCAGGCACTGCATGTAATACGACAGATCCCGCACCAATTTTAGCACCGCGACCAATCTCAATATTGCCGAGTATTTTAGCACCCGCACCAATCATCACACCTTCACGCACTTTAGGATGACGATCACCACAGGTTTTACCTGTTCCGCCTAAAGTCACAGATTGTAAAATAGAAACATCATTCTCAACAACAGCTGTCTCACCAATTACAATGCCTGTTGCGTGATCAAGCATAATACCGTGGCCAATACGTGCAGCTGGGTGAATATCGACACCAAACGTAACAGAAATCTGGTTTTGTAGGTAAACAGCAAGCGCTTTGCGATCTTGTCCCCATAACCAATGTGCTATGCGATAAGCCTGCAACGCATGAAAGCCTTTTAAATAAAGCAACGGTGTGGAGTATTTATCAACTGCGGGGTCGCGTAAACGAACAGCTGAAATATCATAAGCCGCAGATTCGATCATAGAATCATCGCTACGATACGCTTCTTCAACAATCTCACGAACGGCAATCGCAGGCATTGTCTGTGTCGCCAGCTTATTCGCTAGCATATAACTTAAGGCGCTACCTAAGTTTTCATGTTTGAGTAATGTCGCATGGAAGAAACTCGCCAAAATCGGCTCGCAATCAGCCAAACATCTTGCTTCATTTTTAATATGATCCCAGACTCTTTTTAGTTCTTCTAGCGACATACTCACTCTCATTCTTTTTACATTGAAACCTAAGTAACAACTTAAGCTTCTTATGTTGAAAACCGAAACAGACACCTTAAACCAATGCGTTAAGTAGCGATTATTTAAAATAGACTTAGAACAGAGTGCTGTCTATTTCATCTTTTGTTGCGCGACCTAATAAAGATAGTGCCGCCTCTTTCGCGTCTTTATGTTGGTATAAAATTTGGTAGATCTGCTCAGTGATAGGCATTTCAACACCGACTTGTTCTGCTAAGGCGCGAACTTCTTTAGTGTTCCGATAACCTTCAACCACCTGCCCGATTTTCTCTTGGGCAGTATCAACATCAAGCCCTTGGCCTAACATCATACCAAATCGGCGATTACGGGATTGGTTATCGGTACAAGTTAAAACGAGATCGCCTAACCCGGCCATTCCCATAAACGTCGCAGCATCTGCACCTAATGCTTTACCTAAACGGCTCATTTCAGCAAGTCCGCGGGTAATTAGTGCTGTACGTGCATTCGCGCCAAACCCCATACCATCAGACATTCCAGCACCAATAGCAATCACGTTTTTTACCGCGCCACCTAATTGCACACCGATAAAGTCAGGATTTTTATACACACGGAAACTTTTACCACAATGGAACAACTGTTGAAGCTCTTCAGAAAACGTATTATCTGTTGATGCAACAGATATCGCAGTAGGCAGACCTGCTGCAAGCTCTTTGGCAAAAGTAGGACCAGATAAAACTGCGAGCGGGATTTCATTACCTAATACTTCACGCGCCACATCTTGTAACAAGCGACCAGTATGAGCCTCAAGTCCTTTTGTCGCCCAAACAACACGTGCATCCTGACGTAAAAAGGGTTTGATCTGCTGTAATACGTCACCAAAAACATGGCTTGGGATCACAACCAGAATATTACGGCTAGCTTCAATGGCTTTTTGCAAAGAAGCTTCCATGTATAAACTATCAGGAAAAGAAACATCGGGCAGAAATGCCTGATTACAACGTGCTTGTTCTAACGCCGCAACATGTTCAGCATCATGACCCCAAAGTACAACATCATGGCCATTGCGTGCTAAGGTAATCGCTAAAGCGGTGCCGTATGAACCGGCACCGATAACTGTCATAGAAGCGTTCATTAAGCTTCTTCGGCCCCTTCATTAGCAGCATCAGTTTGTTGCTGTTGTAAATAGTTCATAAACAACGCATCAAAGTTAACTGGTGCTAAGTTCAGTTGTGGGAAAGTACCACGGCTGACTAAGTTAGTGATACATTCACGAGCATAAGGGAACAGAACGTTAGGGCAATATGCGCCTAAGCAATGTGCTAATTGAGTGCCTTCAATACCTTCAACAGTAAAGATACCCGCTTGTTGTACTTCACACAGGAATGCAGTCTCGTTATCCATCGTTGCAGTCACAGTGACTCGCAAAATAACTTCATAGACGTTTTCAGCTAAAGTATTAGAAGATGTATCCAGATCTAATTTAACTTCTGGTTGCCACTCTTTTTGGAAAACTTGTGGAGCATTAGGCGCTTCAAAAGAGATATCTTTTGTATAGATACGTTGAATTTGAAAAGTCATCTCTTGGTTTTGCTGTTCTGACATAATAATCTTACCTTTTTATATCCTTATTAATTGAATAGCAGTAAGTATAGAACTCAATCTGCCTGCTCGTTATTTTTTACCTTTAGCCAGTGGTAAATTTTCACCACTCCAGCCAGAAAGACCCTCTTTTAAAATAAAGACTTTTTCAAAACCGAGTTTAATTAGGCTTTCAGCAGGTTTTGCACCTTCAATACCTGATGGTGAAACAACAATCACTGGCTGTGACTTATATTTCTCCAGCTCAGCAATATTATTACTTTTAATTTCAGAAGGCGTTAAATTGATAGAATCAATGATGTGTCCTTTACGGAATTCATCACGGCTACGGATATCAACACATACCGCATTCTCTTTATTTATCAAAGAAATCGCTTCTGTACGGGTAATATTTTTCGTCTTAGAAAAAAGTCCTTTAAAGGTCAATACAATGACCGCCACCAGCAGCGCAACCCAGATAAAGCTTAACAGGGTATGCCGGTTGAAAAATTGCATTACTTCTTGCAGCATAGGATGCAATCACTCTCGTTGGTTAAAAATAGTATCAAAGAGCCAAAGTATACCTTTGTCATGGCGCAATTACAGCCTATTCCTGCGTTTCTCTTTCAGTTTTTGCGGAAAGTTTCTCAACAATCATTTTTTTTATTGACGGATTTATGTACCATTAGCACCCGTTCCATAAAAAATGATGAATTTAAAAGGCCGTACCTTTTTACTCTACAGGAACCCTCTTCAGGCAAGCTATTAATAAATCAGCATCCCAAATAATGGCTATTTACGTATAAAATCACCTATATTGCGTAAGATTTATACCTGTCTGAGAAACAACAACTGTCTGTTATTTATTTAAAAGTATTGAGAACACGAGCATGTCGCAAACAAATCAAGTGCCTAAAATCGGATTCGTTTCATTAGGTTGCCCTAAAAATTTAGTGGACTCTGAACGTATCCTAACCGAACTGCGCACAGAAGGTTATCAAGTTGTTCCTACCTATAATGATGCTGATTTAGTCATCGTCAACACCTGTGGCTTTATTGACAGCGCAGTACAAGAATCGCTAGAAGCGATTGGTGAAGCACTCGATGAAAACGGTAAAGTGATTGTTACTGGTTGTTTAGGTGCAAAAGAGAACCAAATTCGTGAAGTGCACCCCAAAGTACTCGAAATCACAGGGCCTCATAGTTATGAGCAAGTTTTATCACATATTCATCACTATGTCCCTAAACCTGATCACAACCCGTTTCTCAGCCTTGTACCTGAACAAGGTGTCAAATTAACACCGCGTCATTACGCCTATTTAAAAATCTCTGAAGGCTGTAATCACCGCTGTACGTTCTGCATCATTCCATCAATGCGAGGCGATTTAGATAGTCGTCCAATTGGTGATGTATTAGGTGAAGCTAAAAGATTAGTTAATGCTGGAGTAAAAGAGTTGCTGGTTATCTCTCAAGATACCTCCGCTTACGGTGTTGATACGAAACATCAAACGGGTTTTTGGGATGGGATGCCAGTCAAAACCAGTATGGTGAGTCTATGTGAACAGCTTGCAAAATTGGGGATTTGGGTTCGTTTGCATTATGTTTATCCGTACCCACATGTCGATGATGTTATTCCTTTAATGGCTGAAGGCAAAATTTTGCCTTATTTAGATATTCCATTACAGCACGCAAGCCCGAAAATTTTAAAACTGATGAAGCGTCCAGGCTCTGTTGAACGAACTTTAGAGCGCGTAAAACGCTGGCGTGAAATTTGCCCTGAGTTAACCTTACGTTCTACTTTTATTGTTGGTTTCCCAGGTGAAACAGAAGAAGATTTCCAAATGTTATTGGATTTCCTCAGCGAAGCACGTTTAGACCGTGTTGGTTGCTTTAAATACAGCCCTGTTGATGGCGCGCAAGCAAATGAATTAGCCGATCAAGTACCTGAAGAAGTGAAAGAAGAGCGTTATCATCGCTTTATGCAATTACAGCAACAAATTTCGACTGAACGCCTGCAAGAGAAAATCGGCAAAGTGTTGCTTGTTATGATTGATGAAGTGGATGAAGAAGGTGCGATTGGTCGCAGTATGGCTGATGCACCTGAAATTGATGGTGCGGTTTATCTTAACGAGCAGTTTGACGTTGAACCAGGGCAAATCGTTCGTGTTCTGATTGAACATGCAGATGAATATGACCTTTGGGGTACTATCGTCGAATAATCGCTCTCGTGGACAGCGTGATATTTTATTGCGCTGTCACACGGATTGTCTCTTTTTTCCTCTTTCCCTCTATTATTGCTTTATAATCTCTTATTAATTGAATAGATTACCTGTTAGGTATTATCTGAAATTTCGGCTTTATTTCATGTTAGCTGGTCAGTTGTTTTGTGGCATGAAATAATCTTACAAACTGTTATGAAAGGTACGTTGGTCAGATGGCAGAGAAAATGGATCTTCAAAAAAAAACACCTCAGCCTTATCGTGTATTTTCTTTACCGTTAATCGCGTTGCTAATTAGCACAACTCTTTTTTCAGTTACCCCTGTTTTTGCCAACTCATTAACGGATAATCGCAATCAACTAAAAGATCTACAAACCACAATTGCAGAAAAAGAAAAACGAGTTCAAGAACAACAAAAACAACGTACAGCACTGCTTAATCAATTAAAAACACAAGAAACACAAATCTCTAATGCAGGTCGTTCTGTGCATGAAACACAAAACCGCTTACAAACTTTAAGTAAAGAGATCAAAACGATTACCGCGAATATTGCACGCCTACAAAAACAATATCATTCACAACAAGCGTTATTAGCCCGTCAAATGGATGCGGCTTATCGTCAAGGCAAACACCAAGGTATTGAACTCCTATTTCGTGGTGAAGAAGGTCAGCGTGAAGAGCGTATTTTAGCGTATTACAGCTATATTAATGATGCTCGTAAAGAAACAATGGCCGAACTGGCTCAAACATCCAAAGAACTGGAAGCAGAAAAAGCTGCACAACAAGCAAAACAGAACGAGCAAAAGCAAGTCTTAACTAAACAACAGCAAGAAAAACAAAAGCTTGATAACGCATTAATAGCTCGACAAAAAACACTGACCCAACTTGAATCCACCTTAAAAGCGGATCAAAAAAACTTAGCGACTATGCGAGCTAACGAAGCGCAATTAAGAAATAAAATC
This sequence comes from Proteus vulgaris, assembly GCA_901472505.1. NCBI lineage: Bacteria > Pseudomonadati > Pseudomonadota > Gammaproteobacteria > Enterobacterales > Morganellaceae > Proteus > Proteus vulgaris. The sequence goes on along the minus strand of LR590468.1, from coordinate 1,782,926 downwards.
GCTCAAGCAGAGCGAGAAGCCAAAGCCCGCGCAGAGCGTGAAGCCCGGGAAGCTGCGCGCATCGCCGCCAAACAACGAGAAGCCCAACAGCGCGGTTCAACCTATAAACCAACAGCTGAAGAACAATCATTGATGTCACGTACAGGCGGTTTAGGTAAACCTACGGGACAAGCAATTTGGCCAATCAGAGGCACTTTATTACACCGTTTTGGTGAATCTATTTCTGGCTCGGGAGAATTACGCTGGAAAGGCATTGTCATCCCCGCAACACAAGGTACCGAAGTCAAAGCAATTGCGGATGGGCGAGTGTTATTAGCGGATTGGCTTCAAGGTTATGGTTTAGTGGTTGTGGTTGAGCATGGTAAAGGTGATATGAGCCTTTACGGTTATAACCAAAGTGCTTTAGTGAATGTCGGTCAACAAGTTAAAGCGGGTCAACCTATTGCTTTAGTCGGTAACAGTGGTGGGCAAGAGCGTTCAGCACTCTATTTTGAAATTAGACGTCAAGGGAAAGCGGTAAACCCAGTTCCTTGGCTTGGGAGGTAGGTTTGAAATTACTTGGCACATTACAACACAAGAGTGCTTTTTTACTTAGTTTAATGTTGCTAAGCCTGGTTGTGAGCACACCTGCATTTGCGGCCAAATTAGCTATTGTGATTGATGATTTTGGTTATCGTAAAAAAGAAGATAACCAAATTTTACAACTTCCAACTGCGGTTTCTATCGCCATTTTGCCTGATTCTCCTCATGGTAAAGAAGTGGCGAATAAAGCCCATGCACAAGGGCGGGAAATTCTCATTCATATGCCCATGGCGCCCATTAGCAAACAACCTCTAGAGCGCGACACCCTAAAACCGTCAATGGATCAGGCTGAAATTAACCGTATTATTCAAAATGCTATTAATAATGTTCCTTACGCTGTCGGTATGAATAACCATATGGGTAGTGCAATGACATCAGATAGGCAAGCGATGGATAGAGTGATAAAAGCACTTAATCACTCAAACCTCTATTTTTTAGATAGTGTAACCATTGGTAATACACAAGCTGCCATTGCCGCTAAAGCCGCGGGTGTTCCCTCTTTGCGTCGCCATGTTTTTCTCGATAACGTACAAACAGAAGCTGAGACTCGCCAACAACTTGCCCGAGCAATTGCTTTAGCGCGGAAAAATGGCTCAGCCATCGCTATTGGACACCCTCACCCTTCTACCGTCAGAGCATTGCAACAACAACTGCCTTTACTACCTGCTGATATTCAACTCGTCGCACCAAGTAGCTTATTAAAACCACAAACAGAAAAACCAGTACAGCCTGAACCACCCAAAGTGGTACCACCTACAAAATCACCGCAAGAGCCAAAACCCGCTTCATGGTTAAAACCCGCACAAGAAGCGATTATTTCGATAAAAAAAAGTACACTGATTAATACGTTATCCAATGGATTTAGCTCATCAGAAAAAAAGAAATTACCCAACCCTCCTAATCCTAATTCAATGGATGAAATTGAAAAGTAACGCAATAAAAAAGAGCCTTTCAAGGCTCTTTTTTGCTTAATGATCACTCATTACTGCCAATCTAAAATCACTTTACCTGATTGACCGGAACGCATGATATCAAAGCCTTTTTGGAATTCATCGATTGGGAATTGATGAGTAATAATCGGAGAGAGATCAAGGCCAGACTGAATAAGTGCCGCCATTTTGTACCATGTTTCAAACATCTCACGCCCATAGATACCTTTAATAAACAGCCCCTTAAAAATAACTTGCCCCCAATCAATTGCCATATCAGAAGGTGGGATACCCAACAGCGCAATACGACCACCATGATTCATGGTGTTTAACATGGTACGAAACGCAGGTGGTGCACCTGACATTTCTAACCCCACATCAAATCCTTCGGTCATACCCAATTCTTTCATAACATCTATTAGGTTTTCTTTGCTGACATTCACAGCTCTAGTGACACCCATTTTTTTCGCGAGATCAAGGCGATATTCATTAACATCAGTGATCACCACATGACGGGCTCCAACATGCTTACAAATGGCAGCCGCCATAATACCAATAGGGCCAGCACCGGAAACCAGCACATCTTCACCCACTAAATCAAAAGATAATGCGGTATGTACAGCATTACCAAAAGGATCAAAAATGGCTGCTAACTCATCAGGAATGTTATCTGGAATTTTAAACGCATTAAAAGCAGGAATAACTAGATATTCAGCGAAACAACCCGGACGGTTTACACCCACACCGATAGTATTACGACATAAATGCGTACGACCACCACGACAATTACGGCAATGACCACAAGTGATATGTCCTTCACCCGAGACACGATCACCAATATTAAAGCCTTTAACTTCTTGTCCTATCGCAACAATCTCGCCAATATATTCATGACCGACGACCATAGGAACAGGAATTGTTTTTTGTGACCACTCGTCCCAGTTATAAATATGAACATCCGTGCCACAAATCGCTGTTTTACGAATTTTGATCATCACACCATTATGACCAAGTTCAGGTACTGGAACATCAGTCATCCAGATACCTTCTTGTGCTTTTAATTTTGACAATGCTTTCATAGGAGAGCCTTATGCAATCACATTAAGTTGCTTACCAATTTTAATAAATGCAGCCACTGCCCGTTCAATTTGCTCTGGAGTATGCGCTGCCGACATTTGTGTACGAATACGTGCTTGCCCTTGCGGTACAACAGGATAAAAGAATCCCGTGACATAAATACCTTCATCAAGTAAACGAGTTGCAAATTCTTGCGCTAATTTAGCTTCACCTAACATCACGGGAATAATCGCGTGATCAGCACCCGCCAATGTAAAACCCGCCACACTCATTTTTTCACGGAAAAGTGAAGCGTTACGCCATAAACGAGCTCTAATCTCATCACCTGACTTCAGCATATCTAAAACGGCAATAGAGGCCGAAACAATCGCAGGTGCTAACGAGTTCGAGAATAGATAAGGACGAGATCGCTGGCGTAACCACTTAACGACGTCTTTGCGTGCCGCCGTATACCCCCCCGATGCACCACCTAGCGCTTTACCTAAAGTACCGGTGATAATGTCAACTCTCTCCATCACATCACAATATTCATGTGTACCTCGTCCTTGTGCCCCCACAAAACCGACGGCATGCGAATCATCAACCATGACTAGGGCACCAAATTCATCCGCTAAATCACAGATACTTTTTAGATCAGCAATGACACCGTCCATTGAAAACACACCATCTGTCGCTATCATAATATGACGAGCATTCTCTGCTTTCGCTTTTTCAAGTTGTGCGCGAAGTTCAGCCATATTGTTATTCGCGTAACGATAGCGTTTTGCTTTGCATAAACGCACACCATCAATAATAGACGCATGATTTAAGGCATCAGAAATAATCGCATCTTCTGGCCCCATTAATGTTTCAAATAATCCCCCATTGGCATCAAAACAAGATGAATACAAAATGGCATCTTCCATACCTAAAAATTCAGCAATTTTATTTTCTAATGTTTTATGTGAATCTTGAGTACCACAGATAAAACGGACAGATGCCATACCAAACCCGTGGCTATCCATACCCGTTTTCGCCGCTTCAATCAGCTTGGGATGATTTGCTAAACCGAGATAATTATTAGCACAGAAATTAATAACATGGCTTCCGTCAGCAACGGCAATCTCAGCACGTTGTGAAGAAGTGATGATGCGCTCATTTTTAAAGAGGCCATCTTGACGAGTTTGTTCGAGTTGTTGATTAATTTGTTGATAGAAAGAGTGGGTGGACATACTTTCTCCTAAACAGAGACAAAAAGAAGCAATAGTTATAATTGACTATAATATAATCATATTGTTTCTTATTTTATGCCTTTACTCTATTAAAAACGACAAATGTAAATAAATAATGTTATTTGTGTAATTAAGATCACTAATATGCACTGCTTTTTTCGAGAATTTCAGTCTGTTGTTCCTTGATGAATACTACCGTTAACGCTGTTCAGTGTTATTATAGACTCAGAGCTAATTTTTAGATTTTATATGAAGGGGTAGCCATATGATTATCGTCACTGGCGGTGCAGGTTTTATCGGCAGCAATATTGTTAAAGCATTAAATGATGAAGGTTATACCGATATTTTGGTTGTTGATAACCTCAAAGATGGCACCAAGTTCGTAAATTTGGTCGATCTAAATATCACTGATTACATGGATAAAGAAGATTTTATTGCAAGCATTGTTGCTGGGGATGATTTCGGTGATATCGATGCTGTTTTCCATGAGGGTGCTTGCTCTTCTACCACTGAGTGGGATGGCAAATATATGATGGATAACAACTATCAATACTCTAAAGAGCTACTCCACTACTGTTTAGATCGCCAAATTCCGTTCTTATATGCCTCTTCTGCAGCCACTTATGGTGGCCGCACTGATAACTTTATTGAAGAGAGAAAGTACGAAGCACCTTTAAATGTCTACGGCTATTCCAAATTCTTATTTGATGAATATGTACGTCAGATTTTACCTGAAGCTGATTCCATGATTTGTGGCTTCCGTTATTTTAATGTTTATGGCCCTCGTGAAGGACATAAAGGTGGTATGGCCAGTGTTGCATTCCATTTAAATAACCAAGTAAATGCAGGTCAAAATCCAAAATTATTTGAAGGTAGCGAAACCTTCCAACGTGACTTTATTTATGTAGGTGATGTGGCTGCGGTTAATTTATGGTTCTGGCGCAACAATGTATCTGGTATTTTTAACTGTGGTACAGGTCGTGCGGAATCATTCCAAGCTGTTGCGGACGCAGTGATTGCTCATCATAAAGATAAAGATCTCTCTATCGAACATATTGAGTTCCCAGAGAAATTGAAAGGCCGTTACCAAGCCTTTACTCAAGCTGACCTAACGAATTTACGTAAAGCAGGATATACCGCACCGTTTAAAACGGTAGCAGAAGGCGTCGAGCTTTATATGCAATGGTTAAATCAAGGTAAGTAATCTCTGTTTATGAAAATCTTTGTGGTAGGGCCTTCATGGGTCGGGGATATGATGATGTCCCAAAGCCTTTATCGTACATTGAAAGCATTACATCCTGCGGCAACGATTGATGTGATGGCACCAGCGTGGTGCCGTCCATTATTAGAAAAAATGCCAGAGGTTGATAATGCAATCTCAATGCCATTAGGACATGGTGTGTTAGCCATTGGTGAACGTCGCCGTTTAGGAAAACAATTAAAAGAGAATGGTTATACTCACGCTTATGTATTACCAAACTCATTAAAATCAGCATTAGTGCCTTTCTTTGCCGATATTCCTAAACGCACAGGATGGCGTGGAGAAATGCGCTATGGGCTATTAAATGATTTGCGCCCTTTAGACAAAGACGCATTTCCTTTAATGGTTGAACGCTATGTTGCCCTGGCTTATGACAAACAAAAGGTGCAAAAAGCGACTGATTTACCTCAACCTCTGTTATGGCCTAAGTTATCAGTTACTGAAAATGATATCTCTACCACATTGACCCAATTTGCATTATCTACCCAACGCCCTGCGATTGGTTTTTGCCCCGGTGCTGAATTTGGTCCTGCAAAACGTTGGCCTCATTATCATTATGCTGCTTTAGCACAGAAACTGATTGAACTAGGTTATCAAATCTTCTTATTTGGCTCTCAAAAAGATAAAGAAGCTGGTGAAGAGATAAAACAAGCTTTAACGCCAGAAGCCCGTGAAGCCTGTTTTAATCTTGCAGGTGAAACCAGCCTTGAACAAGCGGTGAATTTGATTGCATCTTGTAAAGCTGTCGTCAGTAATGACTCTGGTTTAATGCATGTGGCGGCGGCATTAGAGCGCCCGTTAGTTGCCCTTTATGGCCCAAGTAGCCCTGACTTTACGCCACCATTATCCCATAAAGCACGCGTGATCCGTTTGATTACGGGCTATCACAAAGTACGTAAAGGGAATGCAGAACAAGGTTATCACCAAAGCTTAATAGATATTCAGCCAGAGAAGGTTTTTGCTGAATTAGAAAATTTACTGTCAACGGAGCCATCAGCGTGAAGCGGGTATTAATCGTTAAAACCTCTTCCATGGGCGATGTGTTACATACATTGCCAGCATTAACTGATGCAATAAATGCGTATCCTGATATCCGTTTTGACTGGGCAGTTGAAGAGGGTTTTGCACAAATTCCAAGCTGGCATCAAGCGGTTGATACCGTTATTCCTGTGGCGATACGTCGTTGGCGTAAAAATTGGTTTAGTGCGCCTATTCGTGCAGAGCGCGCGCAATTTCGTCGCGCTATTCAAGCCCATCATTATGATGCTGTTATTGATGCGCAAGGTTTACTGAAAAGTGCATTTTTAGTGACTCGATACGCCAAAGGCACTAAACACGGCTATTCTCGTCAATGTGCCCGAGAGCCTTTAGCCAGTTTCTTTTACGATATTCGTCACGATGTCAGTAGAAAAATGCATGCGGTTGAACGTATTCGCCAGCTATTTGCACTAAGCTTGGGTTATTCCATACCACAATCTCAAGGTGATTATGGCATTGCACAACATTTTCTCTCACTTCCCCCTTTTGATGAGCGTCCTTATCTGGTCTTCTTGCACGCAACAACACGTGATGAAAAACATTGGCCGGAGTCTCATTGGCGAGCGTTAATCGCCTTACTTGCCGATTCAGGATTGCGGATTAAATTACCTTGGGGTGCCGAACATGAGCATCAACGTGCAATACGTCTAGCAAAAGATTTTGACTACGTTGATGTGTTACCGAAGATGTCTCTAGCCCAAGTGGCTCAAGTGATTGCGGGCGCCAAAAGTGTCGTATCTGTAGATACAGGGTTAAGCCATTTAACGGCTGCATTAGATAAACCCAATATCACCTTATTTGGCCCTACCGATCCCGGCCTAATAGGCGGTTACGGTAAAGCCCAAACCTCTATAAAAGCAGAAGGTGGGGATATTGGGGAGATAAGTGCGCAACAAGTTATCAATATTCTCGATATTTAGCCTTATCAACCCTAAAGTTATTAGTCTTTTAGGGTTTTATTGACGGCATTAAAAACTTCATCAACAGCAATAAGCTCCATTGAATCGGGTATTCCCTTATCTGGACTAGGCTTTTTATTGATAATGGTATGTAAATGAAGATCCTGATAAGGCCCCGTCCATTTTGGATCAGCTGTTACAAATAGGCTAACTGTAGGTATTTGTAACGCTATTGCTAAATGCAAAGGCCCAGTATCCCCAGTGACTAATACATCCATTATTTTTATTTGACTTAACAAATCAGGTAATGAAGTTTTACCTACTAGGTTTTCAATATTGTTATGATATTGCTCCGGCAACAATACAAAAAATGCTTCGGGTAATTCTAACTCTCTAGGTGAACCAATTAACTTAACCTGTAACGATGGGTCATTCTCAATAAGCTTTTGAGCTAACTCTACAAAGTATTTAATAGGCCATCTACGCTCTTGTGTTGATGCCCCCATCTGAAAACCAACGATATTGTTTTCATTCTTAATTAATTGCGTTATTTCACATGGAAGTTCCATTCTTGTATCAGAGCTATCTATTCCTAAATAGCGAATAATATTAAGTTTACTTTGAATAACATGGCAATTAGGAGGCTGATGCTCAGCAATAATCCATTTCTGAAACCATTTCGGAATAACATGAAAAGTATTACGTAAGATATACTGGCAACCTGCCATTACTGCAAATAGCACATCATAAGGAAGATGTGAATGCAGAATAATAGCTAATTCAGGTTTATATTTTTTTGCTTGTAACGCAATGGGAAGTAAATTTTTTATTTTATTATCCCAATAAACCACACTGTCTATTTGATCATAATTCTCAACTAATAACCTATTCTTCTCACTTGAAACCAAGGTGATATGTGCATCAGGATAGTGCGCTCGAATCGCTCTTATCGCGGGAGTATTAAACATAAAATCTCCCAGTGCTGTCGTGGAAAAAATAAGAATACTGTTAAATTGAATATCAGATGAAAATGTCTCTATTTTTTTCATCTTGCCAAAAAGTGGGTTATAAATATTTAGGAAGTTATGTACCCATTTTAATTTCTTCAACTTCATCTTATTTTGCCTGCACCTTACTTTGATAATATTCAGCTAATGTCATTCCCTGTACTTTATCTGATAAGAAATTAAACAACGTTTCTAAGTCGTGATATAGCCCTTCAATATCTTTTTCAGTACGAAATGTTGGGCTACCTCCCGGCATAAATTCAGATGAGTGCAACATAAATTCAATATGAGAATGACCTTGAGCTAACGATTTTTCAGCAACATCAATCATTTGCTGAGCATTACCACCTTTAGGGCGAAGCCAATTCACAGAAGGCGCTCGTTGCTTACCTCTTAATTTATCGTAACCCTGCTTAAATTTATTCATTAAAGGCGAATGCTTATATTGAATACTCATTGGCACTTCTAGCAACGTTGAATTACCTGTTTTAGTGATATCCTCTAGATCCATAAAATAAGCATGACTTGGGAAATCAGTATAATTGCTTCCCCCTGATTGTGCGGGATCGCCTTTAGTAAATCGCCAATCAACTTTAGGCGTGACAGAGCAATCAACTTGATAACCAAACTCAACCAAGAGTTGTGCATAAATCTCATTAAATGCCCAACGACCTGCACGATGACTTAACATTTTGGTTTGTAGTTTATCTTCAAGTAAGTGTGTCATTAATGCGATTTTTTCTCGCATTTGATCTGTGGGATATTCAATTAAATAAGGCTGATAATGTAAATCATCATCTGTTAAAGGAGTCAATGGCGGACTATTCCAGGCATGTAAGTGCATACCAACTTCACCCGTATTACGTGCAATAACATCACGAGCAAACTCAATATAGGCATCATCCATGGCCATTTCATAGTTAGTTAACCAAACCGGTTTAAAATGAAAACGTTCACAAAGTTGCTGAAAACGGGGAAGAAAGTGCGTATTTTGTGTAGTAATATCACGTTCATTCTCCCAAAGATTATCGCCTTCGGTATCTAATGTGATAATAAATGCTGGTTTAGTCATGCATTCCCCGCCAACTTATAGATTATAGGTTCACAATTGAATAAATCGTTCTATGTTACGCAGTAGAAAACATCAATTCAATCAATATAAATACAGTATGGTAGATGCATTCTGCGGATTTGTTTACAATTAACGTATCTCACTAAAGCTAAAGTAATTATGACTAATATAAATCAATCATTTAATAGAATACTGGTTATTAAACTCCAACATCATGGAGATATGTTATTAACGACGCCCGTTATATGCTCATTAAAATCAGCTTATCCTAATGCAACGATTGATGTTTTATTATACAAAGAAACATTACCTATGCTTGAGCACAACCCACTAATCAATAACATTTTTTATCTTGATCGCAATTGGAAGCATCAAGGTAAATTGACTCGATTAAAAAAAGAGTGGGAACTTGGCCGAACATTACAAAAACAACAGTATGACTTAGTGGTTAATTTAGCAGATCAGTGGAAAGCCGCTATTTTTACTTTAGTCACTAAAGCACAAATTCGTTTAGGCTTTGAGTTTGAAAAACGCAAAGACAGTCAATTTTGGAAAAAATGCCATAATATCATTGTCCCTACAGCAGATCATGAACAGCTACATACTGTCGAACAAAACTTGAGTATCCTTGCTCCACTTAATATTCCTATTATGTCGGATGTGACGATGTCTTATAGTGAAGCAGATAAACAGTGGTTAACTGAGACTATTGAAAAACAGCATCTCCCTAAAAACTATATCGTTATCCAACCAACATCTCGCTGGTTTTTCAAATGCTGGGATGAAGATAAAATGGCGACTTTAATTACACAACTTCAACAAAGTCATTATTCCGTTGTTTTAACCTCAGGCCCAGAACAAAAAGAATTAGAGATGATAAAAACTATTTTGGCACAATGTCCAAATAAAGAGACTATTACCGTTTTGGCAGGTCAAACTTCTTTGTCTCAACTCGCTATATTAATCGATAATGCTGAACTTTTTATTGGTGTTGATTCTGTTGCAATGCATATGGCAGCGGCATTAAAAACTCCTTTAGTGGCACTTTTTGGCCCGTCAAAACTTGAACTTTGGCATCCTTGGCAAGCGATAGGTGAAACAATATGGGCGGGTAATTATGGCGATATTCCACACCCAGATCATATCAAAACAGATACCCAACAACGCTATCTTTCCGCTATTCCTGTTGGTGTAGTTTACAATACAGCTATAAGGTATTTATCTTAATGAATCACCCATTACGACTCGCTATTGTTCGACAAAAATATCGCCCTGATGGAGGAGCAGAGCGTTTTATTGCCCGCGCATTAGATGCTTTATCAAACAATGATCTTGAACTCAATGTGATCACTCGAGAATGGCAAGGTGATACCAATCCAGATTGGCATATTCACTTATGTAACCCTCGAAAATTAGGCAGGATTAGTCGAGAATCAGGTTTCGCTAAAGCAGCAAGAATATGTTGGCAAGAAAATCATTTTGATATCGTTCAAAGCCATGAACGTATTGCGGGTTGTGATATTTTCAGAGCAGGTGATGGCGTACATCGCCGATGGCTACTACAACGCCAACGTATATTACCCAAATGGAAAGGTCGTTGGCTATTTTATGATAGATACCATCGTTATGTGATGAATGCAGAAAAGCAGATGTATGCAGATCCTGCATTAAAGCAGGTTATTTGTAATTCACAGATGGTTAAAAATGAAATTATTGAGGATTTCGGCGTATCTGCCGATAAAATATCTGTCATTTATAACGCAATTGATCATAATACTTTTGTCCCCGCGACAAATTCTCAAAAATATACATTAAAGACACAATATAATATCCCACAAGATGTGCCTTGCTTTATTTATGTGGGATCTGGTTTTGAACGTAAAGGATTAGCTGCTGCTATCTCAGCTATAGCAAAAACATCAGCTATTTTGTTAGTTGTCGGAAGTGATAAAAATCAGCGTAAATATGAACAACTCGCGACCGAATTAAGTTGTGAGCAACGTATTTTCTTTTTAGGTATGCAGAAAAGAACGCTCGATTTTTATCAAATGGCGGATGCATTGCTTCTTCCTACTCTTTATGATCCTTTCCCTAATGTTATTCTTGAGGCATTATCGTGTGGTTTACCCGTGATCACCTCGACAAATTGTGGTGGCGCAGAGTTTATTCAAAATGGTAAAAATGGATTTGTTTGTGATGCATTGGATATTTCAGGATTAACTGATGCAATTGTACAGATCCCCAAAAATACAGCGTGGACTGAAATGTCACAAGTGGCGAGAGAGACTATTCTCCCTTACACACCACAACGATTATCAGGCGAGCTTATTTCACTTTATAAACGGATATTAGCCTTGTGAGTCAACAACATATACTTTTTATTATTGATGGATTACCCGGGGGGGGTGCTGAAAATGTCACACTCAGGCTAGCTAATGGTTTTCATCAAGCGGGATATCAAGTCACATTGCTATCCTTACATAATAAATTAGCGTATGAACTACCTGATTTTATTGATTATATTGTTGATCATGATAACTATCGTGGTATTTTCAGAAAATTGACTGAAATATCGCGTAGAGCAAAATCCCTTGATAATGTACTAATACAACTTTTTGCAAAGAAAGGACGTCCTGCGCTTGTTCTTTCCAATCTACACAAAACAGACCGTATTGTTTGTCGTTCCAAGCAACTAAAAACCTGTAATGTTTGGTACTGTATTCATGGTATTTACTCTCAATCTTATCTTGGTAACAAATCTGGATTTTCATATTGGTTAAAAAAAATCAAAATTCAACGCGTTTATAAAGATAAAAACCTCGTCTGCGTATCTAATGCAGTTAGAGATGATTTAATAAATGCCATTGGTATTCATGCCCACCAGCTAAAAACCATCTATAACCCTTTTAATATTAAAGAAATACAACAAAAAGCAACACAACCGAATGCATTTGCTCAACAAGACTATATTTTACATGTTGGACGATTACATGAAGTAAAAAGACAAGACAGATTAATTGAGGCCTTTGCTAAAGCAGATTTACCTTGTCAACTCATTATACTAGGTGAAGGTACTCCCATCGTTAAACAACGATTAGAAGCTCAAATTAAACAACTTAATTTAATGGAGAAAATCATACTTGCAGGTTTTACTCCCAACCCTCTTCCTGCAATCAAAAGCGCTAAAGTGGTTGCATTAAGCTCTGATAGTGAAGGGCTTCCTACTGTATTAATCGAAGCTTTAATTTGTGGAACGCCCATTGTCAGTACTCGATGCCCTGGCGGCGTCAGCGAAATTATGACTGATGCACTTTCTAATTACCTTTCTACGATGGATAGCGATTCACTTGCCGATAAACTACGCCTTGCGTATTATTCACCACCTCAAATATTGCCATCATCCTATGCAAAATTTGAACTAAACCATATTTTAAAGCAGTATATCGCTTTAATTCCTTAATCCGCGCCTACTTGTTTTACACACTTTCTACTACACAGTGTGATACTATAAGCGTTCGTCCAGATAAGTGAATTTGATAGCATGTTGTTGCGTTTATATCAGGTACTTCTTTACCTTATTCAACCTCTGATTTGGTTACGTCTTTTACTACGTAGCCGTAAAGCACCCGCCTACCGCAAACGGTGGGGAGAGCGCTATGGCTTTTGCAAAGGCAAAGTTGTGCCTCAAGGGATATTATTACATTCCGTTTCTGTCGGTGAAACACTCGCCGCAGTGCCACTTGTTCGCGCCCTTCGTCATCACTATCCCGATTTGCCTATCACTGTCACTACCATGACTCCGACAGGCTCAGAACGTGTACGCTCTGCGTTTGGTGATGATGTTTACCATGTCTATCTTCCTTATGATTTACCCGGTTCAGTTAACCGTTTTCTTAAAACGGTTGATCCCAAATTGGTTATCATTATGGAAACCGAATTGTGGCCTAATCTAATTTCAAAACTACATCAACGAAAAATCCCGTTAATTATCGCCAATGCCCGTTTATCAGAACGCTCAGCTGCTGGTTATCAGAAATTAGGTAGTTTTGTCAAAACGATGCTCCAAAAAATCACCTTAATTGCCGCTCAAAACCAAGAAGATGGTGAGCGTTTTATCGAATTAGGACTCAAACGTTCACATTTGCATGTGACAGGTAGCCTAAAATTTGATATTTCGGTTACCCCTGAATTAGCGGCAAGAGCTGTTGCTTTACGCCGTCAATGGGCGGCTCATCGTCCAGTTTGGATCGCAACAAGTACCCATGAAGGTGAAGAAACCATTATTTTAGAGACACATAAAAAGCTACTGACACAATTTCCACAACTTCTGTTAATTTTAGTACCTCGACACCCAGAGCGTTTTCCTAAAGCCGAACAACTAACACGCGAAGCAGGGTTAAAATATACCTTACGAAGTACTGATACTGTGCCTAATGCACAAACTCAAGTGGTTATTGGTGATACCATGGGTGAACTTATGTTGCTCTATGGCATTGCAGATCTGGCCTTTGTTGGAGGAAGTTTAGTCGAGCGTGGTGGTCATAATCCTTTAGAAGCCGCAGCACATGCGATCCCAGTGATCATGGGGCCTTATACTTTTAATTTTAAAAATATCTGTGCCAAGCTTGATCAAGCTGAAGGGTTAATTACGGTTACAAACAGTGAATCGATGGCAACAGCTATTGCCTCATTGCTTAATGATGAAGATTATCGCCGTTACTATGGTCGCCATGCTGTTGAAGTGCTTCATGAAAACCAAGGAGCATTACTGCGTTTACTTACCTTACTTTCACCTTATCTTCCCCCTCGGAGTCACTAATGAGCCAGAGTAAGCGCCTTTCTGTGGTGATGATCAGTAAAAATGTCGCTGATGTCATTGGTGAATGCTTAGACACTGTACAATGGGCGGATGAAATTATTGTATTGGATTCAGGGAGTCAAGATGACACCTGTCGTATTGCAACAGAAAAAGGAGCGAAAGTCTTTGTAAACAGCGAGTGGCCAGGATTTGGTAAACAGCGCCAATTAGCACAACAATATGCCACGGGTGATTATATTTTTATGATCGATAGTGACGAACGTGTCACTGTTGAGTTAAAAACCAGTATCCTTGCGATATTACAACAACCTGAAGAAAATGTGGTTTATAACTGTGCTCGCCGTAACTTGTTTATGGGCCGATTTATGAAACACAGTGGTTGGTATCCCGATAAAGTCACGCGTTTATACGATCGAAAACGTTATCAATATAACAATAATTTGGTTCATGAATCGTTAGAAACGCAAGGCGCAACAGTTAAAACGTTGCAAGGTGATCTGTTACATCTTACCTGCCGTGATCTCATGGAGTTTCAGCAAAAACAGCTAAAATATGCTACCGAGTGGGCAAAAGAGCGCTATCAACAAGGTAAAACAACCCGTTACTGTTCTATCTTAAGCCATACATTAGGCGCTTTTTTTTAAAACTTGGTTATTACGAATGGGCATTTTAGACGGGAAACAAGGATTAATACTGGCATTGGTTAATGCACAGTATACCTTTAATAAATACGCCTCTTTATGGGAACTCAGCCAGAAGACTGTAAATCATGAAAAATAAAGCTATCTACCCCGGAACATTCGATCCCATCACTTATGGACATATCGATATTTTAACCCGCGCTGCGGGTATGTTTGATACGGTTTTATTAGCGATTGCTGATAGTGCCCGTAAAAACCCAATGTTTACCTTAGAAGAACGGGTGAATTTAGCCCAAGATGTTACTCATCATTTACCTAATGTCGAAGTCGTTGGCTTTAGTGAATTAATGGCTAACTTTGCTAAAAAACAACAAGCCACGATCCTAATTCGCGGTGTTCGTAGTGTTTCTGATTTTGAATATGAATGGCAACTGGCGAACATGAACCGTCACTTTGCACCCGATCTCGACAGTGTGTTTTTACTGCCATCTCAAAACCTTTCATTTGTCTCTTCCTCTTTAATTAAAGATGTGGCACGCCATGACGGTGATGTCTCTACTTTCTTACCTGATGTCGTCACCACCGCAATGCTAAAAAAACTAGGCAAAATTTAGCACTCATTGTCGCCATGTTGGCAATGTCGGCAGAAAAATGTGCTACGTTGCCCTTGCTTAATACTTTCAATCGGTTGTCCACAAATCAAACAAGGCTTATCTTTACGCCCATAAACAAAGAGCTCTTGCGCAAAATAACCGGGCTTACCGTCTGATTGCAGAAAATCTTTAAGTGTTGTACCACCTTGCTCAATTGAGCGAGTTAGCACCCGTTTAATCGCGGTTACCAGCACAGCACACTCTTCAAGTGTTAAGCTATTGGCTTTTCTATCAGGCATAATACCCGATGAAAATAGCGCTTCGTTAGCATAAATATTGCCGACACCAACAACTAGCTTATTGTCCATTAACCAAGGCTTGATGGCTGTTTTTTTATTTTTGCACTGTTGATAGAGATATTCCGTATTAAATTCATCAAATAGCGGTTCTGGCCCTAAGTGGGCTAATACAGAGCTTGTGGCTAAATCTTCACACCATAGCCAAGCACCAAAGCGTCGCGGATCGGTATAGCGCAGCACTTTGCCATCTCGGAAAATTAAATCGATATGATCATGTTTCTCTTCAGGCTGTTCCTCTAATAAAATACGCACACTTCCCGACATCCCCAAATGGATTATGATCCACCCAGTATTAAGCTCTATTAACAGATACTTAGCGCGACGTTTCACACTTAAAATAGGCTCATCCAATAAGGTTTTTATTTTTTCAGAGACCGGCCAGCGTAATTTGCTATTACGCACAATAGCATAGTGCAACACATTGCCTACAAGATGAGGTTCAATACCTCGGCGACTGGTTTCAACTTCCGGTAATTCAGGCACAGGTGGCTCCATGATTATCAGATAAGAGATACAGCGATAACATCATTTTTATTGTATGATCAGCTTCCCTAAAAGCATAAAGGACGATAGCAGATTATTATGATGGTGTTTAAAAACTGTAGTAAAAAATCCCTTTGGAATTTATCCATTATTGGGCTTTACATTATATTGATCTACTTACCAGATATCACCCGTTATAAAAATATTGTAATGGGATTGATTGGTGCAACAGCACTGTGGTATCTGATACGTGACTTTAAGGCTATCTGTAAGATATTTAAAAATAATCTGTCATTCTCGTTGCTATTTTTATTGCTGGTAATTGGTTATTCCATCGTGATTTCTGTCGAGCCCAGCATCAGTATAAAAGAGATTAATAAGCCCATACTCAATGGCTTACTGCTTTTTGCCGTGACCTTTCCGATTGTGCTGTATAAAGAGAAACCTACTGATATTGCCAAGATGGTGATGGTGGCTTTTGCGATTGGGTTGTTGGTGATTATGGTGAAAGATTTACTACTATATTATTTTGAATATAAGAAAAAGGATATCTGGCCTTTTACTTGGCGTAGCCTTCCATCCCATAGAGATCTCTCTTACGCTTTAATTTTTTTCTTCCCATGCATCCTAAGCACTTGGTTTTTAGTAAAAAAAAATAAAATAATTAACTTAACTCTTCTTTATATAATTAGTTTTTTATTTATATTTACTATATTGGGAACTTTAGCTAGAGGGGCATGGGTAGCCTTAGCAATAGTTATAATATTCATGATACAAATAAATCATCAGTGGAAATTACTAATTATGGGTTCTACTGTATCTTTATTATTATTTATATCTATTGTCCATACCCATTTTGGAGATAAAGCAACTAAAACCTTACAATATAAGTTAAGTCAATCAGATAGTGGATTAAGATTCAGTAATGGCACTCAGGGCTCAGCTTTAGATCTTATTTTAGAACACCCCATAAAAGGTTATGGCTATGGTAATCAGCTGTACCATAACGTCTATAATGAAAAAGTTAAAGATTATCCTAATTGGAAATTTAAAAAATCCATTGGTCCGCACAATATCTTTTTAGCTTTTTGGTTTGCGGGCGGTATTTTGGGGCTATTTGGTATTCTTTACTTTTGCTCTTCAATGATTGCCCAAGGTATCCAGCTAATAAGAAAAAATCACGGGATTATTCGCCAAGCCTCTCTTGTATTACTGATGTCATTTTTAGGGGTATATGTATTGAGAGGGTTATTTGAAAATGCGTATATTAATCAAGTGGGTATTTTAGTGGGATTAATGTTGGCATTGCGTCATGCTTTACGTAATAATCCATCAGCAACACCACCGCCAGATAAACAACAATAACTTATTGAATTAACGTCTCTATTGTTTTTAGAATAACCTCAGCCCGTTTATCCCAGTTGTAATAATTTTCAACAAGAGAACGGGCATGAGTTGTTTTTTCACTTGCCCGTTGCGGGTTATCTCTTAACTGTATTATCTGCTTTGCAAAACTTTGTGCATCACCACTATCT
This sequence comes from Proteus vulgaris, assembly GCA_901472505.1. NCBI lineage: Bacteria > Pseudomonadati > Pseudomonadota > Gammaproteobacteria > Enterobacterales > Morganellaceae > Proteus > Proteus vulgaris. Next base: position 1,765,420 of record LR590468.1, on the reverse strand, counting down.
GCAAAACTTACCGCTCTTTCATCTACCACATCACGAATTGAGGGAAAATCTGAAATCACCACGGGCTTTCCCATAGCCATATATTCAAATAACTTGAGTGGTGAAGTATAACGGCTTCCAATGCTGGTTAACGTAAGCGGGAGTACACAGATATCGTGCTGAGCAATTGCTTCAAAGCGTTTTTTGGGATCAATAAATCCCAAAAAATTGACCTTATCTTTTACGTCCATTTCTTGAGCTAATAAGGTTAATCCACCAATCTGCTCCGGCGTTCCCCCTGCGATATTCAACCGTGCGTTATCCAGGTATTTCATTGCTCGCATCATGGTAGGGATCCCTTTCCATTTATGCAAACTGCCTAAATAGAGCACTTCCGTAATAGTTTTATTTACTGTAGAAGGCGCTATCTGATGATCAGCTACAGCATGTAAATCTACGCCATCAGGAACCACTGTTATTGGTGTAGAAACTTGATATTGCGAAACAATATCATCTCTTAATAATGAAGTAAGAACAAATATGCCTGTCGCTCGGCTGTAAACGAGTTTCTCCATTTTTAATAGTTTATGATATTTTGCACGATTCTTTTTTTTCTCAAATGAATGAGACTCTGCAAAAGATTGAGCGAAAATTTCATGACTTTCAAAAAAGAGAGGAATTTCTGGATGATTTTCACAAAGATAACACGCGAGTTTTAAGTTACGGGTAAATAAAGCATCAATATTATTTTGCTTTATCCAGCGAGCTATCTGTAATGAGAAAAGTTTTTGTGAATTAAATGGAAAATACCATTTACGACGAATATCTCTTAAAGCAACTAGGCTAGCATTAACATGTATTGAACGACCTAATATATCGCTATCTCGATATTGTCCTTTGGGTGTGACTAATGTCACTTGAGCGCCAGCTCGGGCAAATGCATCCACATTTTGCAATATTTGCAATGAAGCCACACGTAAATCAGGAACAGGATAAGGATCAAGATAGGCAATTTTCATTATTATGACGCCAATGCCTGTAATAAACGTTGCGCAGAATGTTGCCAAGTATAACGTGATTTTATACGCAGGCGTGCCTTCTCTCCCATGCTTTTACCTCTATCCGATAATGTACGAAGATGATTAATTGCCATCACAATTTCATCGGCATTTCCCGGTGCCACCAGTAATCCAGCAGAGCCTTCATTACCCACCACTTCAGGAATTCCCCCAATATGACTAGCAATGACAGGTTTTGCACACGCCATCGCTTCTGCAATCGTAATACCGAAGGCTTCATCTCCTGTACTCGGAAAAATACCCGCATCACTGGCTGCATAAAATTCCGGTAATGTATTATGTTCAACGGGGGGGTGGAAAATCACTTGTTCAGCAAGACCTTTGGCTGTCGCTTTGCTTTTCAATCGCTCAAGATCATCGCCGGCACCGATAATGAGCAATTTAACATCTTCACCTTTTAGCTTTTCAATGGCATCGATAGCCACACTTAAGCCTTTCCAACCCACTAACCGGCCAGCAAATGAAAGTAAAAAAGTAGACTCATTAATTCCTAATTGCTCACGCAACGACGTGGTCATAGGTCTAAATTTTTCAATATCCACACCATTATAAATCACACTAGGAAACTGCTTAAAATGGTGTTGGATTTGCCAAGCATTAAAGTGGCTACATGCAACCCATGCTGAAATTTTTTTACCTAATCTGCGATCGCCTTTAAAAAAACTGGTTCCTCCACTCATATAGCAAAAACGCGTTGAGGATGATTTAGGCATCATAGAAGGCCAAAAAAAATCAAATGGTTTTGTTAAAATCACCCAATCAAAATGTTGGCTGATCACCTCTTTTTTCGCATGTCGTGCAAAAGTATAACGCTCAACAATACGACGAAAACGCCCACCAAGATCAATCACGTTATCTCTTGGTGTATAAGGGTAAGTGTGAACCTGTATTTGGCGTCCTGCCAGATTGTGTCGGATATCACCATTGCCACCATAAAGATGAACTTCATGCCCAGCATCATGCAACTGCTTAGCCAGTTCCCAAACCGCTGTTTGGATCCCGCCATAAGACATGGTGATTGTGACATCAATTATACCGATCTTCATGGATTACTTTTCACCTTCATTCCATTAATGATATTACGCACTGCATTCCACACTTCTTCGACTGATATGTCAGCCATATTGTCTTCACGACGCGCATTTTCCAACGAGGTTGGATGTTGGATAACCTGACAACAAGAATGTTGTAATGGCGCTAAATAGCACCCAGGGTGATAGCTATGGTATAACGCCACCATTGGGATATCTAAAGCTCCTGCTAAATGTGTGGGTCCTGTATCTACCCCAACATAAAGCGATAAATTTGCCATAATTGCCGCATTTTGTCGCATTGAAACTCGACCAGCTAAGGCTAAACAGCGCTCTTCACCCATTTTTTTAGCTAAATCAATGGAAAGTTGTTCACTTTCTTTACTACCTAATAGCAAGAAATACGTACTCGCGTCATGGGTAATAATCTGCTTTGCTAATTGCAGAAAGTTATCCACAGGCCAATCTCTATAGGCTTTAGCTGGAAAACTTTGTAATTGAAAACCAATAATATTCTTATTAATTAATGAATTATCTATTAAAAACTGTTGTGCAAAATCCGCTTCTTCATCACTGATAAAGTAGCGTAACTGCCAACAACTCGGATAAATCCCTAATGCATTAATTAATAAGGCACGTTCTTTCTGTGCCACCATTAGTTTTTTAGGGCGTTCAACCCAAGTCACATCATTTTGCTGTAGTGACTTATTATCAGCAAAAGCCACTGTATGGTGAGATTGACGACGAGCATAACTCACCAGCGCACTATCATTGCCATATACTAGTGCTAAATCATAAGGTTTATGGGGTAACCAACCCGCCCAAACGGCTCTTTTTTTAGAAAAATGTCTAATACAATCAATATCGGGATTATGCTCAAGAATGCATGCGCTACGTTTATGTGCAAGCACATGAATATGAGCATTAGGCCAGCGCTGTTTTAATGCATGGATAACCGGCGTGATAAGTAATGTATCACCGAAACGGGCTATCGCTATAACCAATATATTATTTGGATCCATATGCTTTTTATTTAGCTTAAATGATACCTTTACTTCTCAGACTATACACTAAAAAGTATTACAAATATTCATCAATGGAATGAATACACTCAGTTGATAATAGATACTTTAAATCAATTCAAGGTGTAGCTCGGCAACATGTGGATCTATTCCTTAAAAAGATCTGGGCGCAGACATAAGTATATGACTTGCGCGAATAAACGTAGTCGGCAACGCTATCACTTCAAGTATGACAAGTAGAAATAATCGTTTCTTAACTTTATTATCAACATTAATCATACTGATTTATTTTTATCATTAATTGCCTGAATAAAGATCTTTTCCATTTTATCTAGCATATTATCTAAGCCAAATCGTAAAACAGCATGTTCAAGCGCAGCTTTCCCCATCTGCTCACGTAATTGTTCTGAACCCATTAATTTAGCTAAATAACTCGTCAGTATCTCTTGTTCCTGAGGAGGCAAAGTAAAACCCGTTTTACTATCAATCACAGCTTCACTAATCGCACCCACTGTTGTAGAAACAACAGGTAAACCACAGGCCATTGCTTGCATAATACCTTGAGGTACACCTTCGTTACCAAAAGAAGGTAATGCAAATAAATCCATCGCATTTAAACAATCAGGCACATCATCACGATTACCTAAAAAGAAAATACTTTGCGCTAATCCTGCCTTTTTAACCATCGGCTCTAAATTTTTACGCTGAGGTCCATCACCGACAAAAATTAATTGCCAATCGGGAAACTGCTGGTGTAACGATTTCCATGCTTCAACTAAATATTTATGTCCTTTCCATACTCGCATAGTCGCCACTATCCCTAACGTTGGTTTATTAGGGATACCTATTTTCTCTCTGGCATGCTGTTTATCCTGTGGAAAGAAACGTTGTAAATCAATACCAGTAGGTACGGATGTCATCTTTTCCAATGGAAATCGATTATGTTCATGCAATGTATAACGTAATTTCTCACCTGTTGTTACAATATGAGCACTAGATGAAAGATAAAGCCAGCGAGTGGGCAGTGAACGAGAAACATCGGTAGAAACATGTCGAGTACGGACAATAACCGGTGAATGGCGCAATGTGGCACAAGAAACAGCCACTAGCCATGCATCGGTAGAACTGTGGGTATTAATAACATCAAATTGGTGATGATGTAATTTCAGCCATTGACGAAGTGCTTTTAATGCAGAGGCACGTTTTTTTTCAACAGGTAATGTAAAAACCTCAATACCATAATCAGGTGCGGCTTTAGCAATTTTAGAGGTGGGACAACACACAAGTGCAACTTTATGTCCTCTACGGATCATGCCTTGAGCTTCTGTCAGTATACGAATTTCCTGACCACCCCACCCACAAGATGATTCTGTATGTAATATTGATAGCACTGACTTACTCATCCGCAATCCATTCACCTGATGATTCAAAAGAACTATAGTATAACTAAAGAGTAAACGAAGATCACAATAGCTTTACTTTGTTATACTTAGCAAACCTCATATAACAAAAAACCCGACACAAAGGTCGGGTTTTTTAAGAAAACTGAAATTATTTAATTTTAGCTTCTTTATAAAGCACATGTTGACGAACAACTGGATCGAATTTTTTCATTTCCAGTTTTTCTGGCATAGTGCGTTTGTTCTTCGTAGTGGTATAGAAGTGACCTGTACCAGCAGAAGAGACGAGTTTAATTTTCTCGCGAATACCTTTAGCCATTTTTCAGCTCCTTAGAACTTCTCACCACGGGCACGTAAATCTGCTAATACAGATTCGATGCCTTTCTTATCAATCACACGCATACCTTTAGCAGATACACGTAGAGTTACGAAACGTTTCTCAGACTCAACCCAGAAACGGTGAGAGTGCAGGTTTGGCAGAAAACGGCGTTTAGTCGCGTTTAATGCGTGAGAGCGGTTGTTTCCACTCACAGGACGCTTGCCGGTAACTTGGCAGACTCGGGACATGTCTATTCTCCAAAAATCTAATCAGCTCGAGCTTTAGTATCAGGTTTGACCGCCTCGTCAGGCTTTGGAGCCCATCTCAGCAACTTTTAACGATTGAAAAACTGTGTTAACACCTCAGAAAAAACTTGCTGAGATAGGCTCTTCTCGCCAAACCCAAGATCCTCAAAGGTGGCGTAGTATACGCCCAATGGCCTCAACGCTCAAGACCCGTACAAATAAAGATTGACAATAATTACAAAAATATTTGCTACAACCAACCACGCTCTGCAAAAGAAACACAGTTATCATGCCCTATTACAAGGTGATCGAGTACTTTTACGCCTACTAACTGACAAGCTGTAAAAATTTTTTCAGTTAATTGTTTATCGGCAAGGCTCGGTTCACAAATACCAGAAGGGTGATTATGAGCAAGAATAATAGATGTTGCATTCTTTTTTTATTGATTGGCGAACAATTTCTCTAGGATGAACTTCGACTCGATTAATTGTACCTTTAAACATTTCATCAAAAGCAATCAATTGATTTTGATTATCAAGAAAAAGCACCACAAACACTTCTCGGTCTCGCCAATGCAGTAATTTTTGTAAGTAATGCTTTGTATCTTCAGAGGAAGATAGCACATTTCTATACATAAATTGTGTTGTGGAAAAGCGTTGCGCCATTTCATTAATTGCTTGTAGCTGGGTAAATTTACCGATCCCTACACCTTTAAAACGCCCTAACGTTTCATAATCAGCATTTAGAACATGATACAGAGAACCACACTCTTTTAGTAAAAAAGCCGCCAACTCTAATACTGATTTTTCATAGGTTCCTGTACGTAAAAAAAGCGCAAGCAACTCAATATCAGAGAGGGATCCCACGCCATAAAGCAACAATTTTTCTCTAGGTAAAAGCTCACTAACCGATTGATTTTCCATCCTTGGGCTCCTTATTGAGTAAAGGTTATAAAGTTAGTCATTGATTTTATTTATATTAATCACATTATTATTTTTCATTACTCTTCATAAAATGCCAATCATAAAACAACTGTTGTTTTATACAGTTCATTTACTATAAACTGCTTATATTGTATGAAAAAGACACCAACCAAAATTGTGCGAGATAACCCACAAAAATTTAATCAATAAAACATGAAGTTACATAGAATTCCGAATTCACGGATACCTTGTGGTAAAATTGCGGACAATTATTTATGTACTTAGGCATTTCATCATGACTACACTTCACAACAAAAAGATTATTCTTGGTATTAGTGGTGGTATTGCGGCCTATAAAGCACCTGAACTTGTTCGCCGTTTACGTGATAAAGGTGCTATTGTCCGTGTTGTAATGACACCCGCGGCACATGCTTTTGTCACACCATTATCATTACAAGCGGTTTCTGGCTTTCCTGTTGCAGATGACCTACTTGATCCCGCAGCAGAAGCAGCAATGGGACATATTGAATTAGGCAAATGGGCTGACTTCATTCTGCTAGCACCCGCGACAGCTGATCTTATTGCTCGTTTACGCGTCGGGATGGCAAATGATTTACTCACCACTCTCTGTTTAGCGAGTAGTGCCCCTATTGCTATTGCACCAGCAATGAATCAACAAATGTATAGAGCCACGATCACACAAGAAAATGTATCTACTTTAGAACAACGAGGCTACTTAATTTGGGGACCCGATTCTGGTAGCCAAGCTTGTGGTGATGTAGGGCCTGGGCGAATGTTAGATCCTTTAGAGCTTGTCTCTTTAGCTGAAAAACAACTTGCTTTACAACCACAAGACTTTGCAGGTAAAAAGATCACGATAACAGCAGGACCAACGCGTGAAGCATTAGATCCCGTACGTTTTATCAGTAATCATAGCTCTGGAAAAATGGGCTTTGCAATTGCACAAGCTGCTGCATTACGTGGTGCTGATGTCACTCTTATCGCAGGCCCTGTCACATTACCGACACCCGTTTGTGTTAAACGTATTGACGTTGGAAGCGCACAAGAAATGTATGAACAAGTGATGACGCTCGCGCCTTCACAAGATATTTTTATTGGTTGTGCGGCTGTTGCAGATTATCGCGCTAAACTTGTCGCCACTGAAAAAATAAAAAAACAAGGTGATGAAGTCACCATCACTATGGTAAAAAACCCCGACATTGTCGCCAGTGTTGGAAAAATGATTGAGCACCGCCCTTTTGTTGTTGGATTTGCAGCCGAAACCCAGAATGTGGAAGAATATGCCCGCAAAAAACGAGAACAGAAACAGCTCGATTTAATCTGTGCCAATGATGTTTCATTAGAAAATCAAGGCTTTAACAGTGACAATAATGCATTACACCTTATTTGGGCTAATGGAGAAACGCGTTTACCACACAGTAGTAAAGCACAACTTAGCCATCGCCTACTTGATGAGATAGCCAAACACTATGATGAAAAAAATTGATGTTAAAATTCTTGATGCTCGTATTGGTCAAGAATATCCACTTCCTGCTTATGCCACAACAGGCTCTGCTGGTTTAGATTTACGTGCTTGCCTTGATGCACCATTGATCCTTGAACCGGGGCAAACTGAATTATTACCGACAGGTCTTGCTGTACATATTGCCGATGAAGGTTTAGCAGCAATGGTGCTTCCTCGTTCAGGCTTAGGCCATAAACACGGTGTTGTATTAGGTAATTTAGTGGGATTGATTGATTCTGACTATCAAGGCCAACTGATGGTATCAGTTTGGAATCGTGGCCAAAAAGCGTTTACTATTGAACCCGGTGAGCGCATTGCTCAGATGATTATCGTGCCCGTTGTTCAAGCTGAATTTAATATTGTTGAAGATTTTACCGCAACGGAACGCGGTAGTGGTGGTTTTGGTCATTCCGGCCGCCAATAATAACGACGTCTTGCATTAATTATTTCAATGACGATATCACTCCCTTTGCACTGAAAATTTGAGTGCAAAGGTTTACTGATTTGTTTTGCTTTTAGCAGGGGCCTTATCAGTCATGGCAGAAAAAAAAGAAACCAAAAAGAAAAGAAATAGACGGGATGAAATCTTACAATCACTAGCTCAAATGTTAGAGTCAAGTGATGGTAGCCAACGCATTACAACGGCAAAACTTGCAGCCACTGTCGGTGTATCTGAAGCGGCACTCTATCGACATTTCCCAAGTAAAACCAAAATGTTTGATAGCCTGATTGAGTTTATCGAAGACAGCTTAGTCTCTCGTATTAATTTGATCTTAAAAGACGAGAAAGAAACGATAGCAAGAATTCGCTTAATTCTTATCTTGATCCTCGGTTTTGCTGAAAAAAATCCAGGCCTATCTCGTATTTTAACGGGTCATGCTTTGATGTTTGAGCAAGATAGATTACAAGGTCGTATAAATCAACTTTATGAGCGCATTGAAGTTCAACTTCGACAAGTTATCAAAGAGCGTAAAATTCGTGAAGGTAGTACTTTCTTACACGATGAAGCCTTGATCGCCTCACAATTACTCGCTTTTTGTGAAGGCATGCTAGCGCGCTTTGTACGCACTGAATTTCGTTATCACCCGACCCAAGAATTTGAAGCGCGTTGGCCATTAATATTGGCACAGTTACAATGAATTGATGGACTCGTGATTTAACTCAAGAATTTGAAATTGACAAATATGCCGTTTTTTTCTTATTTGTGTTAACATGCATCCTCTGGTACAGAAGTACCTCAATATATTTATCCGGAATGGCATTCGTGCAGTTCCTACATTGTGGCATTAGCAAATCGCTTTGCCCCTGCTGTAAAAGTCCTTTTATATTTCAACATCTGTGGTAATTATCACAGAAGATTCATTGTACTACTCACCCCGCCCATTATTGGGCGAGGGCTTTTTTTTATTTAGAATTAACCTTTCATTTATCGTATTTTGACTTTATTAATTAACGCCATAGCGCTCACGATAAGCTTTAACCGCAGGTAAATGTTCAGATAACGTCTCACTCTCGTTTAAATAGCTGATTAAATCATCTAAGGTAATAATTGAATACACCTGGCACTGATAATCACGTTTTAGCTCTTGTATGGCAGAAAGTTTTTCTCGTCCTTTTTCTTGTCTATCTAAGCTTAATAGCACAGCCGAAAGCGTTGCATCATGCTGTTTAATAATTTCCATTGATTCCCGAATAGCAGTACCTGCTGTGATAACATCATCCACAATGACAACATCACCCTTTAATGGGCTTCCTACTAATGTTCCTCCTTCACCATGATCTTTCGCCTCCTTGCGATTAAAGCAATAAGGAATATCAATGTCATGATGTTCAATTAATGCGACTGCCGTTGTGGTTGCAATAGGGATCCCCTTATAAGCGGGCCCAAACAACACATCACAAGGTACATTATTATCTAATAATGTTTGTGCATAAAATTGCCCCAGTAAAGCCAAATCACGCCCTGTATTAAATAAACCGGCATTAAAAAAGTAAGGACTCACTCGTCCTGATTTCAGTGTAAATTCACCAAATTTCAAAACATTTTTTGCTAATGCTAGTTCGATAAAGCGGCGTTGGTAGGCTTTCATTTTTTTCTCCTCTCTACGTTACTTGATGACAAAATTTAGGCATAAAAAAGGCGACTTCTCAGTCGCCTTAAATATAAAATCTATTGCTTAAGCGCCTCTTTTTGCGCTTCAAATATCTTCTCTAATCCCCCCTTCGCAAGGGCGAGTAAAGCAAGCAATTCTTCATGACTAAATGGCGCGCCTTCGGCCGTACCTTGAACTTCAATCATACGACCATCATCGATCATCACCACATTCATATCGGTTTCTGCTGCGGAATCTTCAACATATTCAAGATCGCATAATGGTTCACCATCAACAATCCCCACAGAGACTGCAGCTACCATTGATTTAAGCGGGCTTTTTTTCAGCTTACCTTCTTCAACCATTTTATTTAATGCATCAACTAATGCCACACAAGCACCAGAGATAGAAGCTGTACGAGTACCACCATCAGCTTGAATAACATCACAATCAATAGTAATGGTAAATTCACCCAATGCTTTTAAATCAACCGCAGCACGTAATGAGCGTGCAATTAAACGCTGGATTTCCATAGTACGGCCAGTTTGTTTACCACGAGCCGCTTCTCGTGCATTACGGCTATTGGTTGCGCGAGGAAGCATACCGTATTCTGCGGTTACCCAACCTTGCCCTTGTCCCTTAAGAAAACGTGGTACACCGTCTTCCACAGTGGCGTTACACAAGACTTTAGTATCACCAAACTCGACTAATACAGAACCTTCAGCATGTTTTGTATAATGACGAGTGATGGTAATAGGACGTACTTGGTTTGCTTGTCTGTCTGCTGGACGCATGGTGTTATCTCCGCTTTCTCTGACATATTGGGGGCGCATTATACGACCTAAAATCGCTTATGCCTATCCTGTATCGATGCCTAAGGTTATAATCGTACCATCTTTTACACTATTGAGACCCTATTATGATCCGTAGCATGACCGCTTTTGCCCGCCGAGACATCAAAAAAGACTGGGGTAGCGCTGCATGGGAACTGCGTTCCGTAAACCAACGTTACCTTGAAACTTATATTCGTTTGCCTGAGCAATTACGTAGTTTAGAGCCTGTTATTCGTGAACGTCTACGTAATCGCTTAACGCGTGGTAAAATTGAATGTAACTTACGCTTTGATCTTAATGCCCGCTTTCAAGGCGAACTTAATCTTGATGAAAATCTGGCAAAACAACTGATTGTTTCTGCCAACTGGGTAAAAAGTCATAGCCATGAAGGGACTATCAACCCCTTTGATATTTTACGTTGGCCGGGTGTGATTTCAGCACAAGAGCAAGATTTAGATGCGATTGGGACTGAACTTTTAGCCGAATTAGATTTAGCGATTGATGCTTTTATTGCTAGCCGTGAAACCGAAGGACAATCACTCAAAGCACTTATCGAACAACGTTTAGATGCGGTTAGTGCAGAAGTAGTGAAAGTAAGAGCCCAAATGCCAGAAATATTACTCTGGCAACGTGAGCGCTTAACAAGCAAATTAGAAGAGGCTCAAGTTCAAATCGACAATAATCGTTTAGAACAAGAACTCGTGATGTTAGCGCAACGTTTAGACGTCGCTGAAGAGCTAGATAGATTAGAAGCTCACGTTAAAGAAACACGCAAAATTCTTGTGAAAAAAGAAGCAGTAGGTCGTCGTCTTGATTTTATGATGCAAGAATTTAATCGTGAATCGAATACGTTAGCATCAAAATCAATTAATACAGAAGTCACCAATTCAGCCATTGAATTAAAAGTTTTAATTGAACAAATGCGCGAGCAGATCCAAAACATCGAATAGGTTTTTCACCCGTCCAAGAATGTCTTAAAAGCCCTGTTATTTGCTTGTAAATACAGGGCTTTTTTATTTTTCCCGTCCAAATCGGTTTGCAGATGTCCGTTACCAACTACCTGTTTAGTGGTGGGCAGAATGGTGGGCAGCCCCCTCATTTTGGCTCAATAAGCGTTTTGCGGTGAGCAAATTGGTGGGCAGTAAGTTGACCAATTTTCGCATTTAACTCGCCACCACAAACAGGTTAGCTGCTGATTCAATAAGCAAATCGGTGGTGGGCAGCCATTATTGCCCCCTCCATTATTTCAGCAACTATGGAGTAAACATGGGAAAACTCACAGCAAAACAGGTTATTGCATACAGCAAAGCCGACCCAAAAAAATATTCAGATGGTGAAGGGCTATACTTTTGCGTCCGCAAACAGGGCTCGCCTTACTGGATGATCCGCTACACCACAGCCAAAGGAAGACGAGAAGCAACCTTGGGGCAATTTCCTTTAATGTCATTGGCAGACGCAAGAATTGCTGCTGCTTATTTTCGAAAAGAAGTACGTGACGGTATAGATCCTCTTCTAGAAAAACAGAAAATCGAGTTACCTGACATTGAAACCGTGGATCAACTGTTCCATGACTGGTATCGAACCGATCTGAGTCGACGACTAAAGCACCCCAAGATTCCGTATCGGGTTTACACCAAAGAGATAAGCCCAGTCATTGGCATTAAGTGTATTTCTGAGGTGACCGCACGCGATGTGCGCGAAGTATTAGAGCGCATTCGAGAAAGTAACCGCCCTACCATTGCCAACGATACCTTGATGTACATGAAGCAGCTGTTTCGACATGCGATAAAGCTCGACTTAACGCTGAACAACCCAGCCGCAGCCTTCACGGTGGACGATGCCGGTGGCGTGGAGTCCAGTAAAGACAGGATGCTCAACAAAGAGGAAATTCACTACGCCTTTAGCGTGTTTCATACCCATATCAATAGCTTTGGCCGCGACAACTACCTCGCTTGCTGCCTGTTTTTGGTATTGGGCGTGCGCAAAAGCGAACTTTGCGAAGCCATGTGGCGTGAAATGGATTTAACCACAGGCGTGTGGGATCTTCCCAAAGAACGCAGTAAAACTGGCGTGCCAATCAGCATCCCTTTACCGCGCCAAGCCATTGCTTGGTTTAACGAGTTGCAAATCCGCGCTTGTGGCTCGCCTTATGTTTTCCCAGCCAGACGAGCAAGCCATCGTCCGCATATGGGGCCAGATACGCTTAACCGTGCCATTTCTAAGCTCTTTGGTCGCGAGCCTGGGCGCAAAAAGCAGCCTCCCAATAAAATGGGCAAACTTGAACACTTCACCGTACACGATTTACGCCGCACCTTTCGCAGCCTTGCCGCCTCTTTGGGCATTGCAGGCAACGTAGCCGAACGCTGTCTTAACCATAAGCTAAAAGGTGTTGAGGGTATCTACAACCGTCACGATTACTTTGAAGAGCGCCGAATTGCCCATCAAACCGTGGCTGATGTGGTTGAACCACTGGTGAACTTTGAGCCCGCTTCACAATACAAAATCGGAGGGCGCTAATATGCAGTTTATGATGCGACTTGCCCCCATTACCTTTCCAATAGCCATGCTGGCAGGCCTTGGTTGGTGTATTGGCATTGCCTTACTCGAACAACCTCATGGTATAGGCTACGCACTTACTCGGCATTGCCTGATGGTATTCGTGGTACTCGCTCCTTGGCTGATGCTAAAACTCATGTTCTACGTGATTGTCAGTTTAGGACGCAAACTGGGACTCATCCCGCCTGCACGCCCAACGCACAGCTTGGGGTATGAAGAATCACTCTATTGGTTCAGAGTATTGGCCTTATTCGATGGCAAACGCAGTCGCATGCCGAAAAGGCCCATCAGGCGAAACTAGCAAGCCCCCATTTGCTCACTTACTGTGGGCAGTTGGGACAATGGGGCAACACTTGATACAGCGAGCTTTAGAAAGTGAATAAGAAGAAATTAAACTGCCCCAAGGAATGGGGCAATTGGGGCTTTGATTGACAAAATAGGTCACTAAACATAATCTTCAAGCCAATATGGCCGACGCCTCTGCATTTCTGTACGCGTCGGTTCTCATTTCACCTTGTCACTATTCAGCCATTGCTTTTCCTACCGATAGCTCGCTTACAAAATACCACACCCAGCTTTAAGCTAAATCAACCAACCCAATTACTTACTTTGATCAGCTGATGCAATCCCCCCTAGGCGTCATTTGCTAATCCATGAGTTTCAACAGCCGCCACACACTTCCCCATGCCTTTACCTCCTTACGCCAAAACCACTATCCGTTTGGCTTTTGGATCGAAACGCCAAACAGGGAAATTAGCCCATTCACTGTTTGGCTTCTCGATTTAAATCCAACGCTGCTAAGCCTTGCCAGTACTGGGTCAAAGCAAGGTTTGGCACTTTTTGCACCCTAAACCAACCTCGGCATCAAAGTACAAATCGTTTGTTTTTTCTAACCCAGAATGCAAACGATCGTTTGGCGTCTCGATTTTTTTTCACTAGTTGAATGCCGCCAAACAGAGCCGCATTGGACGATATATTTCAATCAGTTAGCCGCGCACAGGTCATCATAAAAAACCGATTTGACTGGTGAGTTTGATGGCCATTTCTTTCATCTAATTCACCACCGCGTCTGCACTCGACGACTGAAAATAGACGGCATGAAAAACCAACAAGGTGATAAGTGACGTGTTATGGGCAAGTGCTAACGATTGGGATAGAGAATGGATACAGCAGGTGGTCGCTTTACTGGTTGGGCATAGCGCATTTACCCTCTACCCAGCATTAAGCCAGTGCGATAATGCCGCCGAACGCTTAACCCGCTGGCTGACTTTTCAGTTACAACGCGTTAAACAAGCACACCCAGGCTGCCCGATTCACCAATGGCTGAATAGTATTGGCGCACAAGTGATCGTAGAAAAATGGCAGAGCCATGAGCAATGGCCAAACTTGTATTGGCTGCCTTTACCTGAGGTTGAAGGCCACGCGCAAGGCGGGTTAGTTTTGTTACCAGCACATTTGTTACCGATATATGAGGATGGCACGAGCCAAACCAACAAATTGCTCGCAAACACGCCCGCCAACGCCTGTATCTTTTGGTGCATTTCGCCTTTATCTAAAACAGGAAAGCGCGCTACCTTGCACCCCAAACAGCAAAACCGCGCCTTTTGCCTGCCCAGTACGCCGGAGCAAATAGGAAAATCATGCACAGGGTTATTACTGAGAGGTTTGAAAAAAGAAAGCCAAAAACGAAACGGCAACGTGATCAGCCACCAGATCAACCTAGCGCTGCTGCACCACCTTTGTGGGCCAGAGAATGATGTGTGGTTGGAAGCTAATTTTGGTGCCGTAACTGATTACGGTAGCAAAAATTAGAAGCCTTAAAAACGAGTAACCCCTCGCGGGGCGCTGATCTAACGGGTAGCGGGAGGGGTGTTGTTGACGCGATTTTAATATCAAAAGCGCCAAATAGCTCGATATTTTTGGCTAGAGCGGTCTCTGTTAGGTTTTACTCAGGCTTCACTTTGAACTATTCGGAATTTCCAGATGGTTTCGTCTTGTACAGCTCTACCAGCTTGATTATATGTCTCTTAATATTTAACTCTTTTTTATCAGCAAGATACCTGGTACCGACATAAATATCGGTACCAGGCAACGACCACTCATCCCTCTCATTACAGCCAGGTATCCGGTCAATTCAAGCATTTCCAAACGCCACACGAAAAACAATTTTACAGTAACGACGTTTTTGCAAAATAAACATTTGACAACTTGAGAATCTCAGCTTAAACTTACTCACAAGTTGCAGAAACGCCATTACAACGCATTTGAGGTAACAATGAAAGTTAATTTGAAAAAAATTGCCTCTGTACAGATGGGACACTCTTTTAGGTCAAAGCTTGAGCCAGACGCTAATGGAAATATCTCTGTTATTCAGATGAAGGATCTTACTGAAGATAACCGAGTTAATGCCCAAGAGCTAGTGCAGATTGCTATGCAGGACTTAAAGGATCATCACAGAGTTAAACATAACGACTTAGCCTTTCGCTCTAGGGGTCAAACTAATACGGCAGCATTGATTGACCAAGAGTTGAGCGATGCTGTTATCGCTGCGCCACTGTTGCGAATTCGAGTTGAGAGTGATTCGGTTATGCCAGCGTATTTATGCTGGTTTATTAATCAACCGACTTCACAAGCAGCATTACAAAGTAAGGCAACAGGAACATCGGTAAGAATGATTGGCAAACCTGCACTTGAGGATCTGGAGATAGTAGTCCCTAGTCTCGATGTGCAGAAAAAGATCATTGAGATTTACCAATTATCCATCAACGAACAGAAGCTAATGAATGCATTAGCAAAGAAAAAGGAGGTGTTAACTGACGCAATATTAATGAATTTAGCAATGAATACCCAGTAGACAAAGCTACTGGGCTTAAACGAACCAAAAGTGCTGCAACACTTTTAGCAAAACTTTAATCCACGTTTCATTTCAAAAAACAGGAGCCGAAATTATGGCAAAGAATACATCATCAAGCAAGGGCAATACCCGACATGTCGTACCACATCCTGATGGATGGGCGAACAAAAAAGGCGGTGCCGAACGCGCTTCAAGCGTACACAGCACCAAACGAGAGGCCGAAGCTACGGCGCGCGAGCAAAGCAAGCGCGAAGGTTCTGAGCTTGTTGTACATGGCAAAGACGGCCAGATACAACGCAAAGATAGCCACGGTAACGACCCAAAAGACATTAAAGGATAGGAGCCCTTATGAGTGATGAATACAAAAAGAAAATAGGTGTACCTGAATCGCATACCCTCAACATCGTAAGTAGCCAGTGGTCGCAAAGAAAGGGCCAAGATACTGATACATACGAATGTGAAGAGCTAAACGAGCAAGGTGACGTCATTGCACGGTACACCATAAAGGACAGTACATCGATTTACCCTCCATTTGGGCGGTCAATTACCTGGACTCAATCAGCCGTACTCGATTCTTAACCTTTTAACTTACAGCCAGCGGGGCGCTATCGGTATAGCCTGCCCCGCCTTATAGACACTGACCAAATTTGAGGAATTTATATGACTAATGATATGAACGACAAGATTCAACAAAAAGACATCAACAATGCAGCATGGGCTGCATGCGATACTTTCCGTGGCGCGGTAGACCCTGCGCAATACAAAGACTACATCCTAGTAATGCTGTTCGTAAAATACATCTCCGATGTGTGGAATGATCACTACGCAGAATATAAAAAGCAGTACGGTGACGACGATGTCCGTATCAGACGTAAGCTTGAGCGCGAGCGTTTTGTACTGCCAATAGTAGAACTCACAGAAGAAGTAGAAGACAAAGCAACCAAAGAGAAGAAAACCGTTGTTACCGACACCTTTTTGGCCAACTACTATTCATTGTTAGAGCGTAAAAACGAACCCAACATTGGCGAGCTGATCAACATTGTTTTAGAGCATATTGAAACCGCGAACAAAGCCAAGTTAGAAGGTGTGTTCCGTAACATCGACTTCAACAGCGAAGCCAATTTGGGTAAAACCAAAGACCGCAACCGCCGCCTAAAAACCTTGCTGGACGACTTCAACAAGCCCGCACTCGACATGAGCCCGTCGCGCGTGTCTGAAGATGTGATTGGTAATACCTACATCTACCTTATTGAGCGCTTTGGTTCCGATGCAGGTAAAAAAGCCGGTGAATTCTACACCCCCCATAAAGTCTCTGAGCTAGTAGCCCGTCTGTCCGCACCAAAATCGGGGGCGCGTATTTGTGACCCTGCCTGTGGCTCAGCCGGTTTATTGATTGAAGCCGCACGCCAAGTGGGGCGACCGCAATTACTCACTCTACGGCATGGAAGTCAACGGCAGTACCTGGGCGCTTGCGCGTATGAATATGTTCTTGCACGGCTCAGATTCTGCTCGTATCGAGTGGTGTAACACCCTTACCTCTCCAGCGTTGGTCGAAAATGACAGACTGATGAAGTTTGATAACGTGGTTGCCAACCCACCGTTTTCACTCGACAAATGGGGTTCAGAAGACGTTGAATCTGACAGATACAACCGCTACTGGCGCGGGCTACCGCCTAAATCAAAAGCCGACTTTGCCTTTATCAGCCACATGGTCGAAGCCGCCGTTGAAAAAGAAGGCCGCATTGCCGTAGTGGTGCCTCATGGTGTCCTATTTAGAGGCGCAGCCGAAGGCCGTATTCGTCAACAACTGATTGAAGAAAACCTACTGGATGCCGTGATCGGCTTGCCCGGTAACTTGTTCCCAAGTACTGGCATTCCAGTGGCAATCCTGATATTTGACCGCTCGCGTGAAAAAGGCGGTGCCAATGAACACCGCAAAGACGTGCTATTTGTCGATGCCAGCGGTAAAGACCATTACCAAGCAGGGAAAAACCAAAACATCCTGCTGGATGAACACCTGGACAAAATTGTTGCGGCGGTAACCGCCCGTGAAGAGGTAGAAAAATACGCCCATTTAGCCACTTTTGACGAGATCAAAGAGAACGACTTTAACCTGAATATCCCGCGTTACGTCGACACCTTCGAAGAAGAAGTTGAGATCGATATTGTGGCGGTACAGGCCGAGATCACAGCCCTTGAAAGCGAACTTGCCGATGTTCGCAGCAAAATGGCGGCGCTGTTAAAGGATATCGTGCCTAACGAAGCGCAAAACAACACAACGGAGGTGGCTGAATGAGTATGACAAACAACAACCAATTTGTTGACGCCAACAAAATGGTGGGAGGTGCGCGATGAGTGACAAGCAACTTACCCAACCAGAACACACCAGTTTTGAAAGTATTCGCGTGATTAATGAACAAGGTGGTGAAATTTGGCTGGCCCGCCAGTTAGCCAAGGTATTGGACTATGCCGAGTTCCGTAACTTCTTACCGGTTATAGAGAAAGCAAAAAAAGCCTGTGAAAACAGTGGCCAAGCTGTGGCCGACCATTTCGTGGAGATCCACGAGATGGTCGAAATTGGCTCAGGTGCCCAGCGCAAAATGGACTCGTTTGCCTTGTCCCGTTATGCCTGTTACCTCATTGTGCAAAACGGTGATGCCAGCAAGCCGGTGATCGCCAATGGGCAGACCTATTTTGCTATCCAAACCCGTCGTCAAGAGTTGCAAGACGACACTGGATTCCAGCAACTGAATGAAGACCAAAAACGCCTAATGCTGCGCAATGAATTGGCCGATCACAACAAGCAACTGGCCGCTGCGGCTAAAGATGCAGGTGTTGAAACTAATCTGGACTACGCCATTTTCCAAAACCATGGCTACAAAGGCTTGTATGGCGGCTTAGACAACAAAGCCATTCACCAGCACAAAGGCTTAAAAAAGAGCCAGAAAATCCTCGATCATATGGGCAGTACCGAACTTGCCGCTAACCTGTTCCGCGCCACGCAAACAGAAGAGAAACTAAAGCGTGATCAGGTCAGCAATAAAGCCCATGCCAACCAAACCCATTTTGAAGTGGGTGCAAAAGTGCGCGCCACCATTGAAGAGCTGGGCGGCACCATGCCAGAGGATTTACCAACACCGGAAAAAGGCATTCCCCAGTTGGCGCGTGCGCAGAAAAAGTTGGAGGGGGATCAATGAATAAATCGCCTTGGAAAACCGTAAGATTGGAGAAAGTGGCAGAAATTCAAACCGGAATTTCAAAAAGTGCATCTAGAAAACTAACCGATCCAATCGAAGTCCCATATTTAAGAGTAGCAAATGTGCAAGATGGGCACCTTGACCTTTCGGTCATTAAACATATTTCCATCGAGCGGAAAAACTTAGAACGTTACACACTTAAAACAGGTGATGTACTACTTACCGAAGGAGGTGACTTCGATAAGTTAGGGCGTGGTACTGTTTGGAATAATGAAATTGAATCATGTGTTCACCAGAATCATGTGTTCTCTGTGAGAACCGACGCTTCTGTTTTACTGCCTGAATTTCTAAGCATTCTAACGGCTAGTAGCTATGGAAAACGTTATTTTATTAGCTGCTCAAAGCAAAGTACGAACTTGGCGAGCATTAATTCAACACAGCTTAAACAGTTCCCTGTGCTTCTACCTTCTTTAGATGTACAAAAGTCTATCGTATCGGCGTCAAAGCTTTGGGACAACGCCATTGAAAAAACGGAGGCGTTAATTGCGGCTAAGGAAAAGCAGTTTGAGTGGCTGAAGTCGCAACTTCTTTTAAACAACCCTAAATCAAAACGATGGAACACAAATACATTAGGTGAGTTTATCGTTGAGAAAAAAGAGAAAAGCACTACGCCTGATTTATACCCTTGCTTAACCTCCTCTCGCCGAGGAATTTTTCTGCAAGAGGACTACTTCTCTAAACAAGTAGCAAGCAAAGATAATAGTGGCTACAAGATAATGAGTCGTGGGGACTTCACATTTAGGTCAATGAGTGATGATGGTTTATTTGTATTCAACAAACAAACCATCATCGACAAAGGCTTAATTAGCCCTGCATATGGTGTATTTTCTCCAAAACAAAACATGGACTCTGATTTCTTATATTATTTCTTGAACTCTCCTGCATTTAGGCAAGCTTTATCGCGCGAAGTTCAGGGCGGTACACGTACAGCATTAAAGCTAAACGCTTTGAAGAAATTAGAGGTAAAGATTCCTTGTATTCAAGAGCAAAACGATATCGCCAGCAAGCTTAATATTGCTAAAAAGGAAATTGATTTAGTAAAAGAACTCCTTGAAAAATACCGCAGCCAGAAACGCGGTCTGATGCAAAAGCTGCTTACTGGTGAGTGGCAGGTGAGCAGTTCCCAGCCAGTCGCTGAGGATATGTATCAGGAGGCAAGCGCATGAGCACACCTCCAGTCAATTACGCAGCAAACTCGGAGCCTTCGGGCTTTGAGTTTAACGAAAAGTACTTGTCGCAAATTCCAGCCCTGCAACAGTTAATCAATTTGGGTTATCAGTACCTCACCCCAGAGCAGGCTTTGGCTGAACGAGGTGGGCGCAGTGCCAATGTGATTTTAGAAGGAGTGCTTCGTCAGCAGCTAAA
Source organism: Proteus vulgaris (assembly GCA_901472505.1). Lineage (NCBI taxonomy): Bacteria > Pseudomonadati > Pseudomonadota > Gammaproteobacteria > Enterobacterales > Morganellaceae > Proteus > Proteus vulgaris. The sequence goes on along the minus strand of LR590468.1, from coordinate 1,744,939 downwards.
AAAGATTAATCGCATTAACTATAAAGGTGGCGAGTATCTGTTTAGCGAAGAGAACATTCAAACCGCGATCCAAAAGCTCAAAAATATTAAGTTTGATGGCCTGCAAAAAACCAATGAGTCGATTTACGATTTAATCACCTTAGGCTCAGCCATGGAGCAAACCATTGAGGGGGACTCAAAAAGCTTTACCCTCAATTACATTGATTGGAAAAACCCAAGCAACAATAGCTTTCATGTGGTGGCGGAGTTCTCGGTTGAGCGTGCACGCAGCACCGATACCGTGCGCCCCGATATCGTCCTGTTTGTCAATGGTATTCCCTTTAGCGTGATTGAATGTAAATCGCCCAAAGTGGATGTAGAGCAAGCCGTATCACAAAATATTCGTAACCAAGGTGATGACTATATTCCGCGCCTGTTTACTTATGTGCAGCAAGTGTTGGCAGTGAATAAAAACGCCGCCCAATACGCGACAGCAGGCACACCTAAGAAATTTTGGGGCGTATGGAAGGAGCAGGAAGATAAAAGCTCTTTATTCGAGAAGGATGTCGATAAAGGCGTCAATACCTCCTTGAGCGAAGGCACTAAAGCACAGCTATTCAGTGGCGAGTTTGCCGCCGCACGGCCATTTTTTGATGCACTAGAGGCAGAAGGCAAACGCTTGGTGACGGAACAAGACAATGCCATTCACAGCCTGTGCCGCCCAGAGCGTTTATTAGATTTGGTGTATCGCTTTACCCTGTTTGATGGTGGCATTAAGAAAGTAGCCCGCTATCAACAATATTTTGTGATTAAAGCGACGATTGCCCGAATTAAGCGTTTGACCAATAAAGGCAATGGCTCAAAAGAAAACCGCCAAGGTGGTGTTATTTGGCATACCCAAGGCTCGGGTAAATCGCTCACCATGGTGATGCTCACCCGTGCTATGGCACTAGAGCCGCAGCTTATCAATCCACGAATCATTTTGGTTACCGACCGGGATGATCTTGATAAACAACTGGGTAATACCTTTGCGGCCTGTGGTTTAAGCCGCGAACGTGCTACGTCTGGTCGAAACTTAGTTAAGCACCTGAAAAACAAAGTGGGTTTGATCACCACACTGATCCACAAATTTGATAAAGGCTGGGTAGCCGAGAAGTTTGTTGATGAGTCGCACGATATTTTTGTATTGGTCGATGAAAGTCACCGAACCAATTTTGGCTCATTGGCGGCCCGAATGCGCCAAATGCTGCCTAATGCCTGTTTTCTTGGCTTTACCGGTACGCCACTACTGAAAAAAGAAAAGAATAACTTTGCCAAATTTGGTGGCCTGATTGAGCCGCACTATACCATTAAACAAGCGGTTGCCGACGAAGCAGTATTGCCATTGCTGTACGAAGGCCGACATATTGAGATGGAGCAGAATCAGTCGGCTATTGACCTCTGGTTTGAGCGCCACACCGCCGATCTAAGCAAAGAGCAAAAGGCCGACCTTAAAAAGAAATACGCCCGCGCTGAAATGCTAAACAAAGCTGATCAAGTGATATATATGCGCGCCTTTGATATCAGCGAGCATTTTCGTGCCAACTGGCAAGGCACTGGCTTTAAGGCTCAGTTGGTTGCCCCAGGCAAACCGGCGGCATTAAAGTACCAGCAGTTTTTGCAAGAGATTGGCACCGTCACCACAGAGGTAGTGATTTCTGGCCCTGATACCCGCGAAGGTCACGACGAAGTGGACGAAGGACCAACCGATGAGGTAGGTAAATTCTGGGACAAAATGATGAAGCGCTTTGGCTCTGAAGAGGAGTACACCAAGCAAATCATCAATCAGTTTAAATACGGTGATGACCCTGAAATACTCATTGTGGTGGATAAGCTGTTAACGGGTTTTGATGCACCGCGCAACACCGTACTGTATCTATGCCGAACCCTGCGAGAGCACACGCTATTACAGGCTATCGCTCGAGTTAACCGCCTGTACGAAGGTAAAGAGTTTGGCTATATCATCGACTATGCCAGCGTACTGGGCGAGTTGGATAAAGCCCTAACCATGTACGAAGCCTTTGAAGGGTTTGATGAAGATGACTTAGCAGGCACGCTCACCTCCATTAACGAAGAAGTGTTTAAACTGCCACAGCGTTACTCTGACTTATGGGATTTGTTTAAAGCCGTTAAAAACTCAAAAGACGAAGAAGCCTATGAGGTGTTGTTGGCCGATGACGAGTTGCGTGAAGAGTTTTACGAATGTTTATCGGCATACAGTAAATCTTTAGCCATCGCTTTATCGTCTGAGCAGTTCATCATGAGCTCTGATGAGAAGAAGCTACAAACCTATAAAAACGATTTAAAGCGTTTTCAGAACTTAAAGGCGGCGGTTAAGTTGCGTTATGCCGAGGCGATTGATTATCGCGACTACGAGCCGAAAATTAAAAAGCTGCTGGATACCCATATTCAGGCTAATGAGGTGACTCAGCTTAACGAGCCCGTGAATATTTTTGATGAAAAAATGTTTACCGCTGTGAAAGAAGAGCAAGGGGTTTATCAAACCAAAACCACGGCATCAAAAGCGGACACCATCGCCCACGCCACGAAGCGCAGCATTTCGGAGAATATGGATGAAGACCCTGCGTTTTATGAGAAGTTCTCGAAGCTGATCCAAGCCGCCATTGATGACTTTAAGGCCAAGCGCATCTCAGACTTAGAATATCTCAACCGAGTGATTGATATTCGTAACAAAGTGGCCACGAAGCAGCATGATGATATGCCTGATTGCATTCGTGAGAACGACGAAGCGTGTGCCTACTTTGGTTTGATTAAGCCGCAGTTTCAGCAAGTGGCAACACTGAACGAGTTAGATGATGCTCAGCTTGATGCGATTGCGGCACAAACATCGTTAGCGATACAAAAAATCATTGATGCTCATTGGAAAGTTGATTTTTGGGACGATACTGACGTTCAAAAAACGGCGATGAATGATATTGACGATTTTCTTTATGACGAAGTCAAAGAGCAGTACGGCGTGACCCTGAGTCTAGAGCAAATGGACGAAATCATTGAGAAAACCATGCAGGTTGCGAAGCACCGGAGGCATTCTTGATGTCGTCAACCATCAAGCAGGCCGAGATACCAACAGCAAGCGCTGAAAAGCTAGCGGTTGTATACGGAGGGGGAGAAATCCCCTTCCAGCTGGCTTTTTCTAAACGCAAGTCGCTGGAAATATCAGTTCACCCTGATAAATCAGTTTTTGTGAAAGCCCCTGAAGGCACCGACCGTGAGGCCATTGAAGCTAAGGTGAAGAAGCGTGCTCGGTGGATCAAGCGTCAAATTCGCTACTTTGACCAGTTTGACCCAAGAACCCCTTCTCGCAAATACGTAAGTGGTGAAAGCCATTTGTATCTCGGTAAGAAGTATCGGCTAAAAATTGCAGTAGGCACTGACAACGGTGTAGCGCTGAAAGCGGGCTTTTTTTGGGTAACGTCAGCCAATGGTAAACCAGAGCATGTGGAGTCGCTACTTAATGATTGGTATCGAGAAAAGGCCGATTTCCATTTAAATAAGGTGTTTTCGGATTGTTGGGAGAAGTTCAAACATTCAGATGACAGCAAGCCAACCATTAAAATAATGCAACTCAAAAAGCGCTGGGGCAGTCTATCGAAAAACGGAACGCTGACCTTAAACCGCGACTTAATTAAGGCACCGAAAGAGTGTATTGAGTACGTGATCATTCATGAACTGTGTCACCTAGAGCACCACAACCACGGCCCAGAGTTTTATCGTTTGCTCGAACGCTCTCTACCAGATTGGGTGAATCGAAAACATAAACTGGAAATGGCACTGATATAGTCGATACGCTTTATCGAATAGCTAAGTACACAGCCAGTACTCTAGCGGTCTTGTTTGCAATGGACTTCAAACTTAACCCAGTCCATATGTTGACTGGCGGTTCACTGCAAGGCGACAAGCCTACACAGAATTCATCGCCTCTTTAGTCATCCAAGATACTGCCTTTAACACAGTACATGCGTGGGCGGGTGTTGTCGGGCAGGCTGACTTTGCGCTGTGGGCGGTTGCCATCGGGGACTAGGTAGCCTGCGGCCATCAGTGCTTTGGCAGCGCGATCTGGGCTTAGGCCTTCGGTGGCTTCACGCCAGCCAGTTGGGTAAAACAGGTAGAGAGTTTGTGGGCCAGTAGTATCAAGCCAACCTGCACGCTGGCGTACTTGACTGCTGTAACCGGTTTGCTTAGGCGTAAAGCGGCTTTCGCCATGCTGCTCAATAAAGCTACGCACCTGGCGAATCGCTTGTTGGTCTTCATTGGCGGCCACACCACCGCGGGCAAGTATCCATTGGTTAAGCTGGCTTAAACAGGCGGCTTCGACATTTTGGGTTGGCCAATCGAGTACTTCGGCTTGAATGGCTAACAGGCCTGCGCTGGCCAGTAAGGCAAATTTTTCGGCAACTCGGCGCACTTGGCCGTCAGCCTCGGGTGGTAAACTGGCTAAAAAGCGTTGGCGTACGTTTTGGAAAACGGGTCGCACCTGCGCGCTGTGCTGCGTTAAATAACGTAACCAGTCCAAGGCCAAGCAGCCGTAGTGTTGGCGACTTTGCTGTTTTAGGTGATCGGCTAAATCGGCGGCATTCATGTCATGGCAATGGTTAAACACGCCCATTTGCGCTCCGGCATCGGCACTGAGATCAATCACGCGCACTTGCTGCCCCGCTTTCACGCGCTTGCCGATACTGGCAAGATGGCTTTCGAGCGTCACTTCACCAGTAGATAAAAACACTAAACGCCAACGGGCGGGTAAGCGCATTTCACCGTATTTGCCTGCACGGGTTTTACCTTGGCCATTGGCAAGCATATAAGCGACATCTCCCGCCTCTTTTGGATCAACTTCGCCCATTTCATCGAGCGCCAGCAAGGCATCGTTATGCGCTAATGCTGTGCCTTCTAAACCGTTGGCCGTGGCACGCCAACTGTGGCGCAGCTGATTAGGCTCGCCCCACACCGATAACGCCGGATACAGCGCTGCGGTTTTACCAGTACTGCTGGCACCGTAGAGGTGTAAACCAAAACCATCCACCCCGCACAAATGCAACAAAGGCGCAGCCAGTGCAGCGCAGACACCAACAATTAATAGCGGGTTATCCAGACAATAGCGGCCAACGTGCTGCCGCCAACTGTCGCTACTTCCGTGTTGAATAAAGCCTTCTATCGGGTGCATGGTTTGCAGCACCATGCGCGGGTTGTTGCTGTGTTCGCTTGGGTAAAAGGTGAGGCGCGGATGCACATAAGCGTGGTGATGCCAGCCAATACAGTTCACGCTAATGGCCTTTTGCGTGGCCAGCTCGCCCATTTGTTGAATAAACAGGGAGAGCAACTGCCGCGCTTTGACACTGTTACTTAGCCGCATGCCTCGGCTGAGTAGGATTCGACGGTACTCGCTGCCGTCTCCTGCTAAGAGTTCTGCGGGCATGGCCCAATAGCGATGGCGATTGTCATCGTCTAACCAGTGCAATAAATAGCCGTAGTTGTCCCCTTGCGGATCGCGAGTACGAGCAGCTACTTGCAACCAAGAGCAGATTTTAACTGGGCTATCTTGCCCTGCCGGTTGCATCACCAGCCAGTTTTGCGCGTTATAGGCAAAACCAGCCGGTAATGTTGGCACTTTGCTATCCATATCACTGGAAGATAGTTGGTTTGATGCTGATGGTTTATCCACGGCCATAAGCAGCACCGATACGGCGGGTTTCAATCCACTGGTCGATATCGCTTTCTAACCAGCCCACGGCACGCGCACCAATACGAATGGAACGTGGAAATTCACCGTTGGCCATCAGGGCATAAATGGTGCTGCGGCCAAAGCCTGTTTTGGCCTTTACCTCGGGCAAGCGCAAAATCCGCTGCTGACGCGCTGGGTGTGTTGATGTGGTGGATGATTGTGTAGTTGGGTTCATCGTTTGCTTCCTCACTGATCTGTTAAGTTCAGTTAGGAGTTTGCCAGTACTAAACGGACGCAGTAGGCAGATAAATGCCCAGATCGTGCAGCTTTCTGAGGGTGCAGGTAGCTAGTTGCCCCAGTTTGTAGATAGTGCCCCAAATAATAATTGTTCTGTGGGCAGGGTTGGTGCGTGGCTAAGTGGCGTGAACTAAGGCTTTGCCCAAACTGCCCCAAAAGCCCAAGGGATGAGCGAAGTGTTAAAACACATGGAGTATGAGGCAAAGCATAAAGTGAAACTAAAACTTCTTTATCTGCTGAAAAATGAAAATATAGTTTCACTGGCTCATTAAACGTTAAACGCTGATTGTTTCATGGCTTGCTCCGCTCGGCTGATCCCTAGCCGCTTAGCAACGGTTTGCCATTGCTTAACCGCCATTAATACTTCATCGTAAATTTGCGTGGCTTGGGTTTGCGAAAGTCTGAAGAAGTCTTTCACATCAAAGGCTAGCTGGTAGTCTAAAGCGTTGTCTGCATCGGTAATGTTCAGATGCAGACCATGCTTACCCACTATCGGGTTTAAATCATAAGCGGGTGATAACTTCCAGCCATTCTTTGTTAATAAAAACCCATGGTTACGCAGGTGATCATCCGTGTTGGACACCGCAATATTAAACACGATACGTCGCCATAACTGCGCTAAATCAGCTTCGGTTTGTGCACCAGAATTGGAAATAAATTCAGCAATTTCTAAATAGCTGGCACCTTGAGATTGTTCACCATCATAGTATTGCAGTTGAGTCATGGCCGATGAAAAATGCAGCCGCTGATCGCCGTCGCGGTCAAACCGTTTTGTTAAAAAGGTATGATGCCCAGAGGAAAACTGCCTAATCTCACTTGGAAACATGTCAACACCTGCCGCCAAAGCCAATTCATAACAGACCATCTCCCACGCCCCCACATCAAAGGTATCATTTAAGTTGGGAAACTTGGCAATCCACAAGTGGCCTTGTTCATCTGCCACACAAGCCTTGGGTCTTGCACCACCTAATGATGAGCCTGGAGAAATCAGCATCTTCAACCAGCGATAATACTCGTCACTGTCGATGTTATCGCCTTTTTCAATCTGCATTGCTGCGTGCTCAAGCTCTCGCAAAGAAGCCATTGGCGGCGCAGCAAACTCAGAGTTGTCATCTAAGAAAGCATCCGAGCCTGCTTGCTTAAATCGAATACCACCCATCCGGTAAGAGTCATGTACGCCCAACAGGTAATCCAACTCGTTTAATCGACTTGTTGCTCGAATGCCTTTGCGCGCCTCAATCGCCGCACGCCGCTGCATTAAAATACGCCCCCATCTGTCAGGTGACGAATCAAGAAATGCACGAAAGTTTTTATTGGCTTCATCGTTGTAGAGTTCACTGGGGTGAAGCGTCAGAATGGGATCAATTTGTAAACGATAGACTGAAGTTAAAAATGCTTTATCGTAGGCAAAACTAAACACGCCACCTCGGCTTGAATCGCTGTAAGTCAGCTGTCCTATTAGCAAAGGCGCCTCAATTGGCTGCCAGTCGGCATAGACTTCGACGATTTCACGGCTCATCTTGAACCTTCCAGCAATTTTATGTTTTGCAGCTTGATACCCACTTCATCATGAGCAGCCATGTCTGCAAAGTTGCTTTCCATGCCAAGAACGGCCATGACTTTTAAGTAAGTGCCTATGGCAACACCCGGATCACCGGCAAAGACTTTATTCACGGTTTTATGATCAAAACCAGTACGTTCACACAGTAGCTTTTTGGTAAAACCACGTCGTTTCATCGCCAACAGCAGGTCTTCACCAAAATGAGTCAGGATTTTGCGCTGCTTTGGAAACAGTACATTGTGTAAGTCACGCTTAGCCATATCACCAACCAAAGGGACTATATTCCCACTATTCAACCGTTAATGAGAATATAGTCCAACTTTGAATCCCAAGCTACTCCAGCAAGTTAAATGCGGGACTATATTCCCACTTTACTCAATATAATTGGATTTATATCCCACCTTTAGGTTTAGCTTGCGCGTTGGCCAAGGCGATGATCTGGATCCCTGAATGCCAAAGGTCATCAAATTACACTTTTATGCGCATAAAAATGTAAAATTCCGCACTTTTCTGCGCGTAAAAGTGTAGACTGAGTTATACTACAGGCAGTTAACAGTCTTAATTGGCGGGAAATGACAATGCAGCGCAACTTACTAAACGCCCTAATAGCATGGAAAAATCAACCGGTGCGCAAGCCATTATTGATCGATGGTGCAAGACAAACAGGTAAAACCTATCTGCTACAAGAGTTATTTGGGAACACCTTTGCCAACATCCTTCGTATCGACTTCCTTGAAAACCCTGCCTACAAAGAAGCGTTCGATGGCTCTCTGTCACCTGACGAGCTAGTAATGAACATTGAGTTGTTAACCAACCAAGCGTTCAACCCAGAAACCGATCTGCTGATATTAGATGAAATTGGCGAATGTGAACGTGCCGTTACCTCACTAAAGTACTTTGCTGAAAAAGCACCGTCCTATTTTGTCGCTGCCAGCGGCTCGAATATTGGTTTGCTCAACACCTTCCCTGTGGGCAAGGTAGAACAATACAATTTACGACCACTGACCTTCCAAGAATTTATTTACGCATCCAACGAGCAAGCGCTGATCAAAGCGTTTGATAGTCAAGCAAGCACACCGGCAGTACACACCAAATTGATGGACAAACTCACTGACTACTTTTTTACTGGTGGTATGCCGGAAGCCGTTTCTGCTTGGTATCAGTATAAGGATTCAAGCATTCTAGAGCGTGTTGAAAAAGTCACAAAAATTCATGCCGATTTAGTGGAAGGTTATCGCCGCGATTTTGGTAAGTACGCGGGCAAGGTCGACGCCACACTGATTGAATCGGTATTTAATAGCATTCCAGCCCAGCTATCACTTGTCAGCGATGAGTCGGTTAAACGCTTTAAATTTAAGCATGTGCATGAGCGTAAATCTCGTTATAGCGATTTTGAAACCGCGATCCATTGGCTTAACTGCTGCCGCTTAGCTTTGCCAAACTACCCTATTGAAGGATTGCCGAAATCTCCGTTAGCGGCCTATAAAAAAGAAAATATGGTGAAACTGTTTCTGTTTGATGTGGGCCTGCTTAATCATATGCTCGGCAGCAGTTATAAAGAAATTAAGCAACAAAACTATGAATACAAAGGTTATGTGGCTGAAAACTTTGTGCAACAAGAGCTCACTGCCATTGGCGTTGACCCAAGCTATTCATGGAATGACGCCCGCGCCGAAATCGAATTTATTTTGGCGACCGATGAAGGCGATATCGTCCCTGTGGAGGTCAAAAGTGGTAAACGTACAAGAGCAAAATCGTTGGCATCCTACGTTGAAAAATGTACTCCAAGTAAAACCTTTAAGTTAACGGGTACACAAGGCTCATCCGCATTAGAGCAAACCAATATCGTGATGCCTTTGTATTTCACGCAGTATTTACCACAGAGATGGTAAAAGCGCGTTGCTTAGACCCCGAGGTCTACACAAAGTGACTTCATAGTTAACAATCTGTAGACCTTTGGTGGGCTTACAACCTTTCAACCAACCCTCAATCGGTTTTTTGCTAACGTCATTTGGCCAGCCTATCGCCTCATCGTTTAAAGCAAATCACTCAAGCGATTTAACAGTGCTTTACGGCTATTATTCGCCACAACAAAGCGCTTAAAGCGTTGTTCAAACGCCGCTTCATCAGCTTTGAACTGATAGGCCTCAAACAGCTGATGCAGATAGCGTGATGCCGCATCGTAACCACTGGCGCAAGTTCGATCCGCTTGCTCTTGTGATTGCTGCCAGTAGTGCTCACGTTGATTGTAGATATCCGTCAACGCTTTTTCTTTTTCCGCTTTTCGATAGCTAATTTTTTGCGAGTGCTGCGGCTTGCTCTTGCTGTAATTGACTTTGCGCTTGCTCAATGAAAGGAGAAATGACGGCGGAGGTTAACCAGTATTGATAGATCTCGTCTGTGTTGACAGGTTCTTTTCGCGTCAGCGCTAAGGCTTGGTGACGGGTTAGTTGGCCTTGCTCAAACAACGTGCGTAATAGCGTGTCTTTCTCTGCTTGCGAGAGATTATGGATCCACGCATCAAGCGTAAGCTGAGTTTGTTTGGCTTGGTGACTTGGTTGTTCGCTCAGCACCATGGCGAGCGCCTTAACCAATGCTAAGGGAATATCATACAGCGCAGCAAACGCCTGCTCCTCTTCACTGAGGTGCTCAAAATCGAATTGAATTAACGGCACTCGCTCAACGCCATCATTAAAATCAAACGCTTTGAGCCACATAAAGTACACAAGGCGCCAATCCCCTTGCATTAACCCGCCGCGTAAAGCGGCTAAATGCTGGAAAAAGTCGTCAGCATGCTCATCGTCAAAATACTCATCATACTCCTCAAGGGAAAAAATCAGCAACTGCCACTCATCGTTTTCGTGAACATGAAGTCCATCACTTGAAAAGCCAAGTAACGCATCTGGAAGCGTTCCTGCTGGTAGCTTGATGTGTACATCGATTGAGCCCCAATCGGCATAGTAAAAACCGATATCAAAGTATTTTAACATCAGCTCAAAAGGCTCGGCCTTTAGATCACTGTAGGTGTAATACACCTGAAAGGCCGTAGCGCTGATCTCGGCACGGCTTGAAATGGCTCTGAGTGCTTGACGTGCTTTAGCATCTAAATACCCATCCAGACGCTCAAATTTATAGTATTGATATTCGCTCACGGTGACCTTGCTATTTATTTATTGTGAATTGAAAAGTTTGTTTTAACAAAGGCTGTACCTGAATCACTCTGGCGACTTGTTCAGCGTTTATATAACGTCTTGGGTCAATCGTTACAAATCCCCAAAACTGCAAAAATCGCTCAATAAATCGTGATTCGATGAGCATACTTAAGTTTCTTTCTGGCGAGAAGTAATCATCCGTAGGGAATACCAGCAATAGATCAGGGAAAGCTGTCATCACCTCTTTCACAAGCTGCTCCACACTGTTGTGGCTTTGAATACGCCACAGCATAAACAACCAAAAAGTGCGCAAGTCGACATCGTATTCGAAACTGTCCAAATAACCCCAGTTATATTTGCTGATGGCGGCCTCTAACATAGGTTTGAAAAAGGCCTGTATGCCTAGCGCTTGATACTGCTTTTGCGCTGATTTTTTTACATGGTAGCGGCCACTGCGCCGATAAATAATACCGCTAATTTCGGCAAGCACTCGGGTGTAGTGCAAGGCATTAAATTTGTCTTCGTTGCTGCCCGAAAACTCGCTGATGCTTATACTACGTTCGAATTGAGCAACGGCAAACTCAGGCAATAACTCACTGGCCTGTTTAACCAACTTAGCCGGTAAGTTGCCTTTACTCGTGGCTTTGAAGGAGCCTTCTTGCGCCATGGCCTCATCAAGAATGAGCGCTAGATAACGCATCACAGGGCTGGCAGAAAGAGAGTCGGGAGTGCTGATTGTCACCCACTGTAATTGATCAAAAGGCGCATAAAGCCAATTGGCCATTTGCGTTGGCGTTACGCCACAAAAATCGGGATGAGGTTGATGATTGCGTTCTTGCACTTTGTGCTGCAAAGCGGCATTGAGTTCATCAAGACTCAAATTTGGGTTCATTGCCAGCATGGTTTCAACATCATCGAAGACTTGGGCATGTTGCTTGGAAACGCTGCTCATACAACAACGTTTAAATTTTTTACCACTGCCACAATGGCAAGGATCGTTTCGGCCGAGCTTCATTACTGTCCCTTCTTATTGTTATAGAAAAAGCGCTGCATTTTCTTGTTTACGCTGCTCCAATGTCTTAGCAATAACGGACATTGTTGTTTTACTGATCCCTTGTTGCTTGGCAAGATACGTAAATTGGCTGATGGCTTCTGCGACTTCTTCAATAACTTGCTTTGCATCATTCCAATTCGCAAAGCCAGCACTAGTAGCAAGTTTTTGCATCACCTTAAGCGATGGCGCTTTGCCATAACCGCCGAAAGCAGTGGCGTGTTCGTTGAATGGATGCGGGCTGTAGGTAACATCGTAAAAAGGTGCAGGGTTCCATTGACCGTCATCCGCTTGCAAAAACGCCCAGTTTTTACTGTGGTCGTCTTGATTAGACGACAGCAGGTTAAAAACGGCACGGCGAAATTGCAGCTGCCCAGCAGCGGGGGATTTACACAACTGACGGCTGGCTTTGATCAAGTCAATATAATCTAAACTTGGCGTTCGAAAGTCTGCATCCAGCAGCCCGCAAGCGCTGTGCATATGTAGGCGACCTGAACTGCGATTACCACTTAAACGGGCCTGCTCCGTGACATAATCAAAACGCTTAAGCGCCAACCAGGCAGACGCACCGCTTGTAGTTGGTGCTTCAATGAGTTGCCAGACTGGTGGTTGGCACTTGGCAAGCTCGGCCATTTGCAAATAAACCGCTTCACACAACCCTTCTTCATGCCCGAGCGCGAGATTTTTCGAGGTAAACTTAATCAGCCAAGCCTCATCTCTAGGCTGAGCAAAGGTTCGACAATGCTGAGTTTCCCCTGCAGGCATATAAATCTGCGCCTTGGGCCTTGCTCCACCCGAACTACCACCGGCGACTAATGCGGCCAACACCTGTTGCGTATGCCCATCTAACTCATCGTGATTATCATCCATATAATCTGACATTGAAGCATCGAACAGCGTTTGTGCTTCTAAGCCCAAGGTTGCTAAATCAATGTCCGCGTATGTCGTGGCTGAAAACTCAGACACCGGAGAAAAAGACAGCGCTCCCATGCCTTTATCACCGACAAAGGCCAGTCTATCCATCGCCGTTAATTGATTAGGTAGGATGCCCTTTTGCCGGAAAATACGATCTTGTAACAACATGCCCCAGCCATCGGGCAAACAATCTCCAAATACGCCATGTACACCTTGGTGCGGCGCTTTAGGTGCGGCTTGAACTAGCGTATTCGCTTGCAAGGTAAACGGTGATAAATTGCCAAACTGCTGCAAATAGTCGTCAGTATACTGAAAAAAAACGCCTTGCCGATTCTGCGCCAAGACTCCAACAGATATCTGCTCACCTGAGCTTAGCGTACGAGTAACATTAAGCTTCTGAATCGGTTTAAAACTCATCTTTTAGCACCTCATCAATACTCGTGGGTATAGCAGCGCGTTCTTTGCTAAGTTGCGTGAGCTGATAAAGCCTATCTAGCGAATCAAGTGTCTGCCATAGCAACAGCAATTGACGAAATGAAATTTGCCCGGTCAGCTCAAATTTCTTAATGGTGGCCGCAGGTACGCAGCTTCGCTCAGCCAATGCAGCGCGCGACAGCTTTGCCTGCTTGCGTAACTCACGTAAATAAGCCGCATAAGCTTGGCTTACATCGGTATCATCAAGTAAGGTAAAATTCATCCGCAAAGACCAAGTGGCTACAGTTATATCCATTATAGCGAAATAAAACAGAACTTGGATACTATAATATCCACCAGTGCGTAGAGTGTTGAAAAAATTACTCGATAAAGCCCTTCAAAACTGCTACTTTTAAGTACTAACAGCAGCAAAAAAACGGCACTGTTTTTCCATTGCTAACCACTAAGATTTAGTAAAAGCCACAGGCAAGTGGTGGGCAGTTTGGTGGGCAAACAGGCATTTTTGAACGGTTTCTTTTCGGTAACTTATTGATTTTTCTAGGGTCTAGACCGCTACTCAATGAGCAGATCCAAAATATTGAGTAAGATTTCTTAGCGGTTTACAGCCCATCATTAAGCCAGTAGATACCTTGTATTTACTGGCTTTTATCAAGAATAAAATTTAACTTTCTATTTAATAAATAAAATCACTCACCCAACACCTTTCTAATAAACCCACTATTTTGATTAAGCATTTGTGTGGCTTGTTGTGCATTTACGTTTGCAAGGATCATTAAAATTGCCGTTTTACAGTGACGATGACATTGTGATAATGCTGCTTCAGCGATAGCTCTTTCACACTCTGTTGCTTGCATTACAATATGAATTTGACGTTCAACCAATTTGGCATTAGTCGCTTCAACATCCACCATTAAATTACCAAAAACTTTACCAATTTTTATCATCACACCTGTCGTGATCATATTTAAAATAAGTTTTTGTGCTGTACCCGCTTTCATTCGTGATGAACCCGTTATCACTTCAGCGCCCACAACCGGTGTAATCGCAATATCCGCAAGTTTAGCCATTGGGCTTTCAGGATTACAGCTAATCGCTCCCGTTATCGCTCCGAGTGATTTTGCATATTGCAAGGCCCCCATCACATACGGTGTTCGACCGCTTGCCGCAATACCCACTAAAATATCTTTATCGTTAAAATGAAGTTGGCGTAAATCCTCTTCACCTAATTGAGCATTATCTTCAGCATTCTCGACAGCTTGTAAAATCGCTTTATGCCCACCCGCAATTAAACCAATCACCATTTCATGAGGTATACCGTAGGTTGGCGGGCATTCACTGGCATCTAAGATCCCTAATCGTCCTGATGTGCCAGCACCACAATAAATCAGACGACCACCTTGAGTAAAAGCCGTGGCGACTTTATCAACGAGTTGAGCTATTTCAGGTAACACTTTTTCGACGGCTAATGGCACTTTTTTATCTTCATTATTAATGACTTTTAGCATATCTAATGTTGAAAACGTGTCTATATTTTCACTGTTATGATTTCTACTTTCAGTGACAAGATTGCTAAGGTCAATCGCCATTATCGCTCTCCCAATATTGTTATTTATTTGATTAAGCCGAAGAAATAAACTGCTTTTATACCATTATTCTTGGTAAGATTTTCAAAATCATTACAAACGGTACTCTACATGACATTTATTAAATATATTTCGACCTTTATCAGTCTAATTACACTTTTTTTCTCTTTTTCTTTGCAGGCTAATTTTGAAGCACAAGACAAAATAAAATTTGAAAATACTCGCAAAGCAGCAGTAAACCATGATGCACAGGCTCAATATCAATTAGCTGAAATGTATCTCATGGGCACCGGGGTAGAAAAAAACCTACTAAATGCACAACTGTGGGCAAATGAAGCGATAAAAAGTGATTATGCTGATGCCTACGCACTACTTGCTGATATCTACTTATTTAATGCCGATCCTTATTTTAAAAATAATTATATCGAAGCAAAGAAATTAGCCACTCTCGCGGTAAATAAAGGGAGCCTAAGAGGTAAAATAAGTTTAGCAACCGCTCTCATTGCGCCATTATCTGGCGAAACAGATCACAAAAAAGCGATTGTATTATTAGAAGAAGTCGCAACGACTCATCAACAAGAACTTGTTTACGCTCCAATTTGGTTAGGAGTTATCTATAGTGGTGTTGGCAATGTGCCCGTAGATACGGAGAAAGCCAATATGTGGTTTGCAAAAGCTAATGAAATGACGTTTGAGGGATTTGCTCAAGCCATGGCCTCTTTTATGTTTTCTGGTCAATATCATATTATCGAGCCAAATAAACAAAAAGCTGATGAATTAATGAAACAAGCATGTGAAGAAGCAAAAAAAGTTGGCAATGAATTTTATTGCCAACAAGCGTTTAATTAACCCAAATTAAATCTTATAAATAATGCTAACTCAAAAAATAGAGGGTAATTATTACCCCCTATTTTCTCCCCTATCGGCCCTACCTAACATGCTTTTACAGCGCCATACGATATTCAATCACACCTGGCTTTTCAGCGACCCAATTATATAAGCGCTGACCACGTAAATTGGTTTCCTGTGTATGCCAATATAAGCGAGCGCAACCACGCTGTTTTGCTTGTTGATTAACAAACTCAATAAGTTGCTTACCTACATGGCGGCCACGTGTGTCTGGTGAAACAAATAAATCTTCTAAATAACAAAAATCACTTTCAGCCCATGTTGAACGATGAAAAAGATAATGAACAAAACCCAATACTTTTTCACCGTCCATTGCAACAGCACAATAAACAGGCTCTTTTTCATCAAAAAAGCGCGCCCATGTCTTTAATGTTGTTTTTTCCGATAATGCAACGTTATAAAATGCTTGATAATTTAACCAATGTGGTAGCCATTGTGCATAATGCACTTGTTCAACTAATTGGATTGAAACCGTTATTGCTGTTGTGCTCATTGCTTCACTTCCTTCTACTCTTATAAACGCCATAAATAAGGTATCACCCTGTCTTCTATCGTTGTCATGGTACGTTTAACTTTGGTTCTTAATAAGGTACACTTTTTGTGTTTTTATAGGATCCACTTTATGAAACAGAAAAAAACAGCCTATTTTCCTAACCTTGTTTTTAGAAGAAGGACCTATTGGTTCACAGGTTTATCACGCGATTAGAAACGCTATTTTAGAGGGACGTTTATCTTCGGGCAGTCGTCTACCATCTAGTCGTACATTAGCTGAAATGATGTCGATTTCTCGCAACTCCGTTATTGCAGGATTTGAACGTTTAATTGATGAAGGCTATTTATTTACTCGTCGTGGAGCGGGGACTTTTGTTGCAAACACAATCCCTGATGTCATTATTTCGGATAAGTGGAACAAAATACCCTATCCTCCCTTTTCACCTCAGCCACAAAGCCCATTAGACACCCTTAATCCTAATATGCAAAAAGCACACGCTTTTTGGCAACAATCACAACCCACTATCAATAGCAGTCCTATCTTTCATGTTGGTGTTGGATGTGTGGATCTTTTCCCTCATGAACTGTGGGGTAGATTATTAGGGCGGGTTTGGCGACAATCAAAAAAAGCACTCGCAACGTTTAATTCGCCAACAGGCTACACGCCATTAAAAGAGATGATATGCCAATATGTTCAATCAACTCGTGGGCTTTCTTGCCAATCTGAGCAAATCGTTATTGTCAATGGTACGCAACAAGCGATTAATCTCACCACTAGAGTACTATTACAAGAGGGCGATACTGTTTGGTTAGATGATCCTGGTTATGACAGCGCACGAGGCATCTTCACGTCTTATGGTATAAAAACATACCCTATTAGTTCAGATATTAATGGAATGAATATTTCTCAAGGAATAGCACAGTGTCCCGAAGCAAAACTCATTTTTACAACCCCGTCACATCAATTTCCTTTGGGCAATACGCTTTCACTTTCACGTCGTATCGCATTATTAGAGTGGGCATCGTCTAATAATGTGTGGATCTTTGAAGATGACTATAACAGTGAGTTTCGTTATCACACTAAACCCATTCAATCACTACAAGGGTTAGATAAATATCAGCGTGTTATTTATGCTGGCACATTCTCAAAAATGATGTATCCCGGGTTTCGTTTAGGCTTTTTAGTGGTTCCTTTATCTTTAGTTGATGCATTTAAAGCGGCTAAATACTACACCGACTCACATTCAGGTTTTTTAGAACAGGCGACATTAGCGCTATTTATTTCTCAAGGGCATTACGCCCGCCATGTGAGAAGGATAAGAAAAGCCTGCTATGAACGCTATCAAGTGTTAACTCATACCATAAAAACACATCTATCTCATGTTTTTCATGTTGAACCGACTGACTCAGGTATCCATATTGTCTGCTGGTTGCAGCCAGGTTATACAGAAGAATATATTGTAAAAAAAGCGCGAAATATTGGATTAGCCATACAACCTTTGTCTCGTTACTGTATTCAATCTTACTCTAGACAAGGTGTATTGTTAGGGTATGCGGCTCATAATACAAATGAAATTGAAAAGAGTATTCTTTTGCTTGCTCACGCTTTATCTAAATAAATAACATTTATTCTTATTGGTCATTTATGATATAAAAATCGAGTAAATTTTTTATTTACCCTATATTATTTTTAGGCGTGCAATAATAAACCCAAGCAGGGGGAACATTAAGCATGACTAATTTCTTTTCTAAATGAAAATAACGAGATAACGTTTTTTCATATCGAGTTGTATATTGAAATAAGACAAAACAGCCTTGTGTTTTTAATAACTCTTTATGTACCTGTTTTAAAACTCTTAAGCCAGTTTTCTTTGGTATAGATAAAAAAGGTAGCCCTGAAATAATCATATTATAATGACTATTCAATTTTTCTGCTGAAGCGGTATAAACCCTTAATCGATTATCGTCGATTTTATCTAACTCTGTTGCAAAACTGGGTTCTATTTCAAAAACATCTAATGAAGAATCCACCGACATTCTTTTTAATATTTGTTGGGTAATAACCCCTGTGCCAGCCCCCAACTCTGCAATTTGAATGTCCCGTTGCCAATTGAGTTTATCCAACATTTCATAACATAACCAACGAGATGAAGGCGCAATAGTACCCATAGTGGTTGGTGAAATCACAAACCGTTTTAAATACGAATAGTACGTAGATAATGGAATGACTGTTGATATATCCATTTCGCCTCCTAATACCACTTAATAAGTAGTAAAATAAAATTCAAATTCAATGAGTAACCTTCACCAGTATTTTTTATTTATGAAAATAAATCATCTATTAAACAGTAGCATTTAGTATAAAGCTTGGAGTGGCCTCTAAGTAAATACGTTTTTCTTATATATTACACTATTTTACATTTTTCTATTTTTACTCTATTTTCTTAAACAAGAATATATTTTTATTTATCCTAAAAAACAAAATAAGCTATAACAGAATATTCTTACATTTTTATGGCGAGTCCATTTTCTTTTTTAACAACTCATTGATATTTGTTCGTTCTGTGGCTTTCTTTTGTTAACTCTACGCAGACTATAAGAAACACTTCTAATTCTTTGGTCAATAATCAATAAATTCACTTGCACCTACCTCTATATTTTGTCAGGTTAGTGTGAGGTCTCTCACTATTCCTACAGACAAAGACAGGGTAATTACAATGAAAAATGTTGGTTTTGTGGGCTGGCGTGGTATGGTCGGCTCCGTTTTAATGCAAAGAATGGTTGAAGAACGTGATTTTGATGGGATAAACCCTGTTTTCTTCACCACATCTCAGTTGGGTGAAGCAGCACCCGCTTATGGTAACCACCGTAGCACTCTGCAAGATGCTTATGATATTGATACCCTAGCATCACTCGATATTATTATCAGTTGCCAAGGTGGTGACTATACCAATGAAATCTACCCAAAACTGCGCCAAGCCGGTTGGCAAGGTTATTGGATTGATGCTGCATCCGCATTACGTATGAATGATGATGCCGTGATTATTCTCGATCCCGTTAACGGCCAACATATTCAAGATAGTTTAAATAAAGGGATTAAAGCGTTTGTTGGCGGTAATTGTACGGTCAGTTTAATGCTGATGTCATTAGGGGGTCTATTTACTAATAACTTAGTAGAATGGGCAAGTGTATCTACCTATCAAGCCGCTTCTGGAGCTGGCGCTCGTCATATGAGAGAGCTACTGTCACAAATGGGCTCTTTACATAATCAAGTAGTCAAAGAGCTCGAAAATCCAGCTTCTGCCATCTTAGATATTGAACGTAAAGTGACTAACTTTACGCGTAGCGGTACGATGCCAACAGATCAATTTGGTGTTCCTCTTGCGGGTAGCTTGATCCCTTGGATTGATAAACAACTAGAAAATGGTCAAAGCCGTGAAGAGTGGAAAGGACAAGCTGAAACGAACAAGATCCTAAACACAGGTTCAAATATTATCCCTGTTGATGGTCTTTGTGTTCGTATTGGTGCGTTACGTTGCCACAGCCAAGCATTCACTCTAAAACTAAAAAAAGATTTACCTGTTGCTGACATTGAACAATTACTGGCAAGTCATAACGATTGGGTAAAAGTCATTCCTAATGATCGTGAATTGACGATTAGAGAATTAACACCTGCAGCCGTAACAGGTACATTGAGCACACCTGTAGGACGTATTCGCAAACTGAATATGGGCTCTGAATTTATTTCAGCCTTTACTGTGGGTGACCAACTGTTATGGGGTGCCGCAGAGCCTTTACGTCGTATGTTGAATATTCTGCGTTAATATTAAATCTTTAGAATATTGACCATTTTTAGAAAATAGAAATGGTTGATATTCTTATTCTCAATCGTTATTCACTTCATTGCCCACATCCCATTCTTATTTTTTCATAAAACTATTTTTTAATTTTTCATATTTTATTTATTTTTAGTTTTATGACTCTTTATAAAATACGTTTTCTGCGATACTTTCAATAATAATGCTAAAGAATTCAGACAGAATATTCAGCATAATCTACCTATTTTTATTAAAAACAGAGTGTAAAAATTAATAAAGCATTTTTTAACAACTGAAAAATAATGACGACAAAAACCTAAATATAATAATTTCTAATATATTATTCATTTTATATAAATCACGGTAACTACTTATTATTTAAAAATAAATTTACTTTGTATTGCCATTTATTTAAGGTGATTTTTATTACTTTAATAAAAAGATGCATTATAAATATGACAACACAAACACAACCCAATAAAAAAGGTTTTTTAAACCGAGTAGAGCGCATTGGTAATATCATGCCTGATGTTACGATGTTGTTCGTTTACGCCTTAGTGATCTGCTGGATATTCTCATTTTTTCTCTCTTTTGTACATTTTGATTATTTCCATCCAGTGACTAAAGAGAAAATCGCCGTCATTAATATGTTTCAATATGAAGAAATTATATTATTTGTGACAAGTGCAGTGAAAAATTTCATTAGCTTTCCTCCACTTGGAATAACGATTGTTGCAACTTTAGGGATCGGCATTGCAGAAAGTAGTGGTTTTATTAAAACGGCGTTAAAAAAGATGCTTTCGTTTATTTCTCCTAAAATGCTAACGCCAACGGTTGTATTTGTTGGTATCGTTGCGCACTTAGCCTCGGATTCCGCTTACGTTATTCTAATGCCCGTCTCAGCGATGATGTTCTATGCTAGTGGTCGTCATCCTTTAGCTGGTATCGCAGCCTCATTTGCGGGTTTAGCGGGTGGATTTACCGCAAGTTATACACCGTCAATTATTGATCCCATAATGCAAAGCTTTACTCAAGAAGCGGCGCAAATTATGGCGCCAGGATATAGTGTTAACGTTTTATGTAACTATTTTTTTAGTGTGGGCGGAACATTTGGCGTTATTTTAACGTGTTGGTATATCACTGAAAAAATTGTCGAACCTTGGTTAAATAAAAACTGCCCTGTTTCCTCTGGTATTGACACCAAAGATGCAGAGCTCGGTGAAATCACACCGACAGAAAAACGAGCATTCCGTTTTGCGGGTTGGTCCGTCATTTTAATGGGGATTGGTTTATTTGCGCTGTTATTACCAGAAACCTCACCACTACGCTCACCCGAAGGCAGTTTAACCAGTCCTAAAGCCCCAATAATGCAAATTGTTGTGCCTTTACTGTTTATCTTCTTCTCTGTACCTGGATTAATCTATGGCTATATGACGCAGTCTTTTGCCTCCACAAAAGATATCGTCAAAGCAATGGAAAATATCACTAAATCGCTGATCCCATTTATCGTTTTTGCCTTTTTTGCAGCTCAGTTCCTTTACTCTTTCCAACATTCAAATTTAGGAACGTTATTAGCGTTATCGGGTGCAGAACTACTACGTACACTTAATATGCCTTCAGGTATGACTGTATTAGGGGTGATTTTGCTCACTGCGATTTTAAATATCATGATCACCTCAGCAACATCAAAATGGGCTGTCATTGCACCTGTTTTAGTACCAATGTTAATGGCTGTCGGTATTTCACCTGAATTAACGCAAGCCGCGTTTCGTGTCAGTGATTCCGCAATGAATGTGAGTACACCGATGTTCCCATTCTATCCACTCATTTTGATGTATTGCCAAAAATACTATAAAGGGGCAGGTATCGGCACACTGTGCTCAATGATGATCCCATTCACTATTGGCTTGCTTATTGTATTAACAACGACACTGTTTATTTTCTGGGGGCTCGATATTCCTCTGGGTTTTGACAGCGGATATACATGGCAACCCGCCTCTTAGCTCACACTTATAAAAATAACTGAATTAGGAACAACATGATAATGAACACCCTAGGTCAAAAATTAGAACAGCGTTTCTTCCGTTATCTGGCAATTGAAAGCCAAAGTGATGCATCTGCATCTGTGGTACCCAGCACACAAGGGCAACTTGAGTTAGCAAAATTACTAGCTAAAGAGTTAGAAACTTATGGATTAAAAGATATCTATATCGATTCTCATGCCATTTTATATGCCATGAGGCCAGGCAATAAGCTGAATGCACCGAAAGTGGGCTTTGTTGCCCACCTTGATACTGTTGATGTAGGTATTTCGCCAGACATTCACCCGCAAACACTGCGTTATGAGGGAAACGATCTCTGCTTAAATAAAGAGAAGGATATCTGGTTTAAAGCTCAAGAACACCCCGAAGCCACACCTTATATTGGTGAAGAGATTATCTTCAGTGATGGTACAAGTGTGTTAGGTGCTGATAATAAAGCGGCGATCACCGTGGTTATGGCGTTAATGGATAAACTTCAACACGCTGATTTTGATTGCGGTGATATCTATGTGGCGTTTGTACCTGATGAAGAAATTGGGTTACGTGGCTCTAAATTGATGGATTTATCTCGCTTCAATGTTGATTTTGCTTACACCATTGATTGCTGTGCATTAGGAGAAGTCGTGTATGAAACCTTTAATGCAGCGTCCATTAATGTGTCCGTAAAAGGTATTACGGCACACCCAATGTCCGCAAAAAACGTCTTATTAAACCCAATTCGTGTTGCTCATGATTTTATTGGCTGTTTTGACCGTTTTGATACACCAGAGCACACCGAGCATCGTGAAGGTTATTTCTATGTCACTGATTTAATCGCTAATCCTGATAATGCAGTGATTAAAATGGCTATTCGTGATTTCGACAAGAAAAGCTATGAAGCACGTAAACAATACATTGCACAATCTGTTGAATTACTACGTGCTCGCCACCCTCGTGCACAAATCGACTATGAAATTGTCGATGTGTATAGCAATATCAGCGACTCCATTGGGGAAGATCGCACTGCTATCGAACTTATTTTTGAAGCATTAAAACAATTAGACATTCAACCTAACGTGATCCCAATGCGAGGAGGAACAGATGGCTCTGCACTTTCAGCAAGAGGATTACTGACACCAAACTATTTCACTGGGGCATTGAATTTCCACTCTCGTTTTGAATTTTTGCCTATTAGCTCATTTGAAAAGAGCTATTTAGTGACCGAAATGCTGTGCCGTTTAATAGGACAACGCGGATAAGCGTTATTATTATCAACAAAAAAGCGGAGCCGTTTTTACGGCTCCGCTTTTTCTAATCTATCGAATCTAAAATTAGATATCAATATTGGCAGCTTTCAGCGCATTCTCTTCAATAAAGGCACGACGAGGTTCAACCGCATCCCCCATTAGCGTAGTAAATAGCTCATCCGTTGCAATTGCATCTTTAACGGTCACTTGCATCATACGACGTGTATCTGGATTCATCGTGGTTTCCCATAACTGCTCTGGGTTCATTTCACCAAGACCTTTATAACGCTGTACAGCAAGACCACGACGTGATTCTTTTGTTAACCACTCAAGTGCTTCTTCAAAGCTTGAAATCGCCTGACGGCGCTCTCCACGCTCAATAATCGCACCTTCTTCAATCAGGTTACCAATAATGTCACCTAAATGAGTAATACGTTGATATTCACTGCTGTGGATAAAGTCATAATCCAGTTTATAGTCTGTATCGATACCGTAAGTACGGATACGTAATACTGGCTCAAATAAACGATTTTCATCGTTTTGAGTGATGGTATAACTATAAGTACTGCTTTGCTCTTCCGTATTATTTAAACGGTTGACCAAGCCACTCATCCATTCTTCAACTTTAGTTTTGTCAGATAAATCTTCTTCTGTGAGTGTTGCGTGATACACCAAAGCTGTTTAACATGCTCAGTGGATAAATACGCTCCATACGACGAATAATTTTATGTGCAGCATGGTAGTCAACAACCAGTTTTTCAAGTTGCTCACCGTGCATTGCTGGCGCATGTTCACTGATATAAAGTGCCGCACCATCAAGTGCTATCGACATCAGATACTCGTCCATCGCGTCATCATCTTTGATATATTGCTCTTGTTTCCCTTTCTTCACTTTGTAAAGCGGTGGTTGAGCAATAAAAATATGACCACGTTCAATAATTTCTGGCATTTGACGATAGAAGAATGTCAGTAATAGTGTACGAATATGAGAACCATCGACGTCAGCATCCGTCATAATGATAATGCTGTGATAACGCAACTTATCTGGGTTATATTCATCACGGCCAATACCACAACCTAATGCAGTGATTAACGTTGCGACTTCTTGAGATGCTAGCATTTTATCAAAACGCGCTTTCTCAACGTTTAAGATTTTACCTTTTAACGGAAGAATAGCCTGTGTTTTACGGTTACGTCCTTGTTTGGCAGAGCCTCCCGCAGAGTCCCCTTCCACTAAGTACAGTTCAGAGAAAGCAGGATCACGTTCCGAACAGTCTGCTAATTTACCCGGCAAACCACCTAAGTCTAATGCGCCTTTACGACGTGTCATCTCACGTGCTTTACGCGCAGCCTCACGAGCACGAGCGGCATCAATAATTTTACCGACAACAATTTTTGCATCGTTTGGATTTTCTAACAGATACTCGACCAGCTTCTCATTCATCAGCGTTTCTACTGCTGTTTTAACTTCTGAAGAAACTAGTTTATCTTTTGTTTGCGATGAGAATTTAGGATCAGGTACTTTAACAGAAACAACCGCAATCAAGCCTTCACGCGCATCATCACCCGTTGCACTAATTTTTGATTTCTTATTAAAGCCTTCTTTATCCATATAGTTATTTAGCGTACGTGTCATTGCCGTACGGAAACCAACTAAGTGGGTACCACCATCGCGTTGTGGAATATTATTGGTAAAGCAATAAACATTCTCTTGGAAACCATCATTCCACAACATCCCCACTTCAACACCGATGCCATCTTTTTCAGTTGAGAAATAAAATACATTTTGATGAATCGGTGTTTTGTTACGGCTTAAGTATTCAACGAATGCCTTAATACCGCCTTTATAGTGGAAATGATCTTCACGATTATCGCGTTTATCGATTAAACGGATAGAAACACCGGAGTTTAAGAATGACAACTCACGAAGACGTTTTGCTAAAATGTCATACTGGAATTCGGTCTCACCTTTAAAGGTTTCAAGACTTGGCCAGAAGCGAACAAATGTGCCAGATTTTTCAGTATCACCAATCACTTTTAAGCGATCATCAGGTACACCATGACGATAAATTTGCTGATGGATTTTTCCATCGCGATGAATCGTCAGTTCAAGTTTTTCAGACAACGCATTAACAACAGAAACCCCTACACCATGAAGTCCACCAGAGACTTTATAGGAGTTATCATCGAATTTACCCCCGGCATGCAGAACCGTCATAATGACTTCTGCTGCTGAAACACCCTCTTCTTGGTGAATGCCGGTTGGAATTCCACGACCATCATCTCGAACAGAGACGGAGTTATCTGAATGGATAGTGACAATTATCTCATCACAGAAACCCGCGAGGGCTTCGTCGATTGCGTTGTCGACCACCTCGAAGACCATGTGATGCAGACCGGTTCCATCATCTGTATCCCCGATGTACATCCCCGGGCGCTTACGCACCGCATCCAGCCCTTTTAATACTTTGATACTTGAGGAGTCATATGTATTCGACATCAACGTTTCTCGCTTTATTCCTATGGTTTAACCTCTATTTTGCCACGTTCTACGCTAAATAGCCTGCTATTTACATCTAGCATATCTTTCACTTGCCCTTGTGTTATCGCACTAACAAACACTTGAGCTTGCGTAGATTTTAGACGCTCGGCTAATAATTGACGCCGACTTGCATCTAATTCGGAAGCAAAATCATCGAGCAGATACAGGCATCTTTGCCCATTCTTACGAGTGAAATATTCACCTTGTGCCAATCTCAATGCACACATCAATAGCTTGAGCTGACCTCGTGACAACATATCTTCTACTGGCGTGCCGTTTGCTCTAATACGTAGATCCGCTTTATGAGCACCAAGAGAGGTGTATGCTAACATTTTATCACGTTCAAATTGACGTGTTAGCAATTCACCATAATCAGTTTCTTTATCCCATCCACGCTGAAAACTGACTTTCAGCGAAAATTCAGGTAGAAACAGACGACACGTTTCTTCAATATCTTTAGCGATATCTTCAGTATATTGAGCTCGCCATTCACTTATCTGTTGCGTTAATAAGATAAGCTCTTTATCCCAAGGCATCAGCTGTCGATAAGACGTTGCTTGCCTTAGTGCCGCATTACGTTGTTTTAAAACACGTTTTAAATCAGACCATGCGGCGAAAAATCGAGGTTCATTATGAAAACAACCCCAATCGATAAACGCGCGACGATATTTAGGCCCACCATTTAGCAAGGTAAAACCTTCTGGTGTAATTAATTGCATCGGTAACAATTTAGCTAATTCTGCAATTTTATGACCATCACTTCCGTCAATGCGTACCGTGCTATTACCTTCGCGATCTTTACTCAATCCAATCGCATAGCCACGGCTCTCGTCATTAAGCCCACTTAAGCGCCCATGAAGAATAAATTCATGTTCATCATGTTGGATCACGCGATTTGCTTGAGAACTACGAAATGCTCGTCCATGTCCTAAGGTATAAATCGCTTCAAGTATACTTGTTTTACCACTTCCGTTTGGCCCAACAAGAAAATTAAAGCCATCCGCTAATGGCAGATCCGCTTGTTCAATATTTCTAAAATGGCGGATCAATAAACGGGATAAAATCATCTTAGTGGCTATTATAAACGCATTGGCATAACAACATAAGCCGCGGCAGAACTTGCCACATTCTCAACTTGAACACTTGAAACAGCATCCGTTAGCAACAGCTTAACTTCTTCACATTTCAAGGTATTCAAGACATCAAGGAGATAACTGACATTAAAGCCAATTTCCATTTCTTCGCCTTGATACTGGACATCAACAATCTCTTCTGCTTCTTCTTGCTCTGGGTTGTTTGCTGTAATTTTCAATTGACTATTCGTGAGATTTATACGCACACCACGGAATTTCTCATTTGATAAAATTGCAGCACGAGAAAATGCCTGTTTAAGGATATCACAACCCGCAATCACTGTTTTGGTTGGGTTTTTCGGTAATACCCGACGATAGTCAGGAAAACGTCCATCAACCAATTTCGAGGTGAAAATAAAATCACCTACATGAGCACGTAGATTATTACTACCGATTTGCAGTTGCAGTGAGCTTTCACCACCACCGTCGAGTAAGCGCATCAATTCGATGACACCTTTACGAGGAACAATAACAGAATGCCCAGGTAAAGATTGTCCAATATCCATTGAACAAACCGCTAAACGGTGTCCATCTGTTGCCACTGTGCGTAATTCTGTATTTTCAGTTTCAAACAACATACCATTGAGGTAATAACGCACATCTTGATGCGCCATTGAAAATTGTGTGGACTCAATGAGGCGTTTTAATGTTGCTTGAGGCAAGGTAAATTCAACATCACTTTGCCAATCATCTAAGTTAGGAAAATCAGATGCAGGTAAGGTTGATAACGAAAAACGACTACGACCTGAACGCACTAAAAGGCGATCACCATCGAGCTCAACACTGATTTCAGCACCTTCTGGTAACCCACGCCAAATATCAAAAAACTTACGCGCAGGAACAGTTGTGGCGCCAATTTCATGAGATTGGCTAAGATTAACTCTTGCCACCATCTCCATTTCAAGGTCAGTTCCCGTTAATGATAAAGTGTTTTCAGTCACCTTAAGCAATAAATTACCTAAAATGGGTAAGGTAGGACGACCACCTAAAGGGCCACTCACTTGTTGTAGCGGCTTAAGAAGCTGTTCACGTTCAATGATAAATTTCATAGCGCTAGGATGATAATGTTCTGATTAAGTTAGAAAAATCTTCTTTGATATCGTGACTTTCTTCACGCAATTGCTCTATTTTTCGGCATGCATGAAGAACAGTTGTATGATCACGACCACCAAAGGCATCCCCGATTTCAGGCAAGCTGTGGTTTGTGAGTTCCTTTGCCAGCGCCATTGCCATTTGCCTCGGACGGGCAACCGATCGGGATCTCCGCTTTGACAGTAAATCAGCAACTTTAATTTTATAATATTCAGCAACTGTTTTTTGAATATTATCGATAGTGACTAATTTTTCCTGTAGAGCGAGCAAATCACGTAATGCTTCACGTACAAAGTCGATAGTAATCGCACGACCTGTAAAATTCGCGTTTGCAATCACTCGGTTTAATGCACCTTCAAGCTCACGGACGTTAGAACGAAGTCTTTTGGCAATAAAAAAGGCCACTTCGTCAGGTAACTGAATTTGGTTTTCATCCGCTTTTTTCATCAAAATCGCCACTCGAGTTTCAAGTTCAGGTGGCTCAATCGCCACCGTTAATCCCCAACCAAAGCGTGATTTTAATCTATCTTCAACACCGTTTATCTCTTTCGGATAACGGTCTGATGTTAAAATAATTTGCTGATTACCCTCTAACAATGCGTTAAAGGTATGAAAAAATTCTTCTTGTGAACGCTCTTTATTGGCAAAAAATTGAATATCATCAATCAATAGCGCATCCACAGAACGGTAATAGCGTTTAAAGTCTTCTATCGCATTATTTTGTAACGCTTTAACCATATCTTGAACGAAACGCTCAGAATGCATATAAACCACTTTTGCATTTGCTTTACGTTCCATAATGCTGTTACCTACAGCATGCAACAAGTGCGTTTTACCCAGCCCAGTTCCACCATATAAAAAAAGTGGGTTATAAGCACCACCAGGATTATCAGCAACTTGTCTCGCGGCAGCTCTTGCTAACTGGTTTGATTTACCTTCAACAAAGTTATCAAATTTATGTTTTGGGTTAACGTTCGAACGATAATTAAGCTCAGGCAGTTGAGATGCGGGTTGATTATCCCAGCTAGGGCGAACAGACTGACTATACGTGGGTGCCGTATTGACTGTCGGATGCACAACAGCTTTAGGAATACTTTCCGTTGTCCGTGTTGATACCGGTTTATTACCCACTTCAAAACGTAGGGAAGGGACTTCAGAACCACAAAAATCCACTAGTAATGCGTTGATATTATTAATGTATTTTTCTCTCACCCAATCTAAAACAAAACGATTAGGTGCATACAGCGCCAGCGTATTATCGCTTAGTTCTGCCTGCAAGGGACGTATCCACATACTAAATTCAGTGGCAGGTAACTCATCCTGCAATCGGGCAAGACAATGCTGCCAAAGCGAAAGTGACACGGCGAACTCCCCTAAAAAAACAAGACTAAAAAATAAACAGGAAAAATGCAGTTAAACACTGTGTGCCTAAATACAAAGTGCACAACACCGTTCCTCTTCAATTCTTAATAAGGAACAACTCTTGGTGACAACGATTTTTTTACATCGTGACTCACGATCGCAGACTGGCTATTCTGATCGTGACGGGGGATCATATCGCAAAATGAAACGAAGATCCTCTTTCTTTTGCACAGTTTTTATGGTTTTTATCCACAGGCTTGCCGATTTGTGATAATTCACCAAATGAAATATGCAAAGGCGTTCTAGTGTACTTGAGTCGCCCTATAAATAGCAATTGGGGATAACTTTCTCTTTGTATAAATCTCTCTTTCTTATAGTAAGTGATCAAATATCTCTCATTTGATCCACCAAAGATCCTTGCGCTTTCACCATGAGTCCGTATAATCTTGCACCCTGCGTGCTTGTACCAACAAAGTCACTTATTAAGACTCTCTTTTAGGTCGATAATAAGCGTACTCGTTGCGCATAAGTCAGGATTGATTATCGGGTTTGCTAAAAAAGACGACAAAAATCGGTACTTAAAGCGTCATCTTGATTGACGCATTTGAGTGATTTTATTACAATCCCGCATCTTTCCATCATTGATGCTGCGATTGAAGTACTGGTTTGTTTATTTATTGCACGCCTGTCTGTCAACGCATTTGCTGAATCAGTAATAATATTAAGTAGGTAGAAATCGCCATGAAACGCACTTTTCAACCGTCTGTACTGAAGCGCAACCGTAACCACGGCTTTCGCGCTCGTATGGCCACTAAAAATGGTCGTCAGGTTCTGGCTCGCCGTCGTGCGAAAGGCCGCTCTCGTCTGACCGTTTCTTCGAAATAATAAAAGCTAACCATTCCGTGGTTAAGCTCGCTTTTCCAAGGGAGTTACGTTTGTTAACTCCCAAGCATTTCAATTTTGTTTTCCAGCAACCACAACGCGCGAGTTCACCAGAAGTTACTATTTTGGGTCGCCAGAATGAGCTGGGGCATCCCCGCATCGGTCTAACTATCGCAAAGAAAAACGTTAAACGTGCTCATGAGCGTAATCGTATTAAACGATTAGCCCGTGAATACTTTCGTTTACATCAGCATGAATTACCGCCGATGGATTTTGTGTTATTAGTAAGAAAAGGGGTTGCTGAACTTGATAACCACCAATTGACGGAAGTGTTGGGTAAATTATGGCGTCGTCATTGTCGCTTGGCTCAAAAATCCTGATCTTGCTGATTAGGGGCTATCAACTGGGGATTAGTCCTCTGTTGGGGCCTCGTTGTCGTTTTAATCCTACGTGCTCTCATTATGGAATTGAGGCATTGCGCAGGTTTGGAATGATAAAAGGTAGTTGGTTAACAGTGAAACGCATATTAAAATGCCACCCTTTACACGAAGGTGGTGATGATCCTGTCCCACCTAGAAAAAACGACGATAACAGAGAAAATTAACGATGGATTCGCAACGCAATCTTCTATTCATCGCTTTGCTGTTCGTTTCTTTCCTGATCTGGCAGCAGTGGGAGGGTGATAAAGTTTCACAAAACACCACCACTACCACTCAGATCTCGCAACAAGCGGACATGCCGAGTAGTGATAGTCTTGCTGTAACTGGTAACAGCAATGAGCAGGCAAAATTGATTACCGTAAAAACTGATGTACTTGATCTTAGTATCAATACTCAGGGCGGTACAATCGATGAGGCTGATTTGTTAGCCTATCCCGCCGAGCTTAATTCACAGACACCTTTCCGTTTACTGGAAACTACACCTCAATTCCTGTATCAGGCTCAAAGTGGCTTAATCGGCCCTGATGGCCCAGATCAGAAATCTCGCCCAATTTATAGTGCTGATAAAAACGACTTCGTACTTGGTGAAAATCAAGATGAATTACGTGTACCTATGACTTTTGTGAATGAAGAAGGCGTAAAATTCGTCAAAACCTTCATTCTGAAAAAAGGCCAGTACGATATCGGTATTGAATACAAAATTGAGAATACAACAGATAAGACACTGACAATGAACTTCTATGGTCAGTTAAAACAATCTGTTAAATTGCCAGAAAGTCGCGATACGGGTAGCAGCAACTTTGCGCTACACACTTATCGTGGTGCGGCATACTCCTCAGACGAAACCAACTATAAAAAATATAGTTTTGGTGATATCGAAGATAAAAACTTATCTATAACCACAAATAATGGTTGGGGTTGCGATGTTACAACAATACTTCGCAACAGCATGGATCCCATCTAAAGATAGTCAGAACAATAACTTCTACTCTATTACTTTAGAAAATAAATCTATTGCTCTGATTGGTTATAAATCAGCACCTGTCACTATTGCTCCCAATAGTACAGCGGATATCACTTCTACATTATGGGTTGGCCCTGAAATTCAGTCAGAAATGTCCGCTATCGCGCCACATTTAGACCTATCTGTAGACTACGGTTGGTTATGGTTTATCTCTCAGCCACTGTTTAAACTGCTGAAATTCCTTCACAGCTTTATCGGTAACTGGGGCTTCTCCATCATCATGATCACCTTTATCGTTCGTGGTATCATGTACCCGCTGACCAAAGCGCAGTACACCTCCATGGCGAAAATGCGTTTATTGCAACCCAAACTGGCTGCACTGCGTGAACGTATTGGTGATGACAAACAACGTATGAGCCAAGAAATGATGGCGTTATACAAACAAGAGAAAGTGAATCCTCTGGGGGGTTGTTTACCACTAATTATCCAGATGCCAATCTTCCTTGCGTTGTATTACATGCTGATGGGCTCAGTTGAATTACGTCATGCGCCATTCATGTTATGGATCCAAGACTTGTCTGCACAAGATCCGTACTACATCCTGCCATTATTAATGGGTGTAACAATGTTCATCATTCAGAAACTGTCGCCAACAGCAGTGACTGATCCGATGCAACAAAAAATCATGACCTTTATGCCAGTTGTGTTTACCGTATTCTTCCTGTGGTTCCCATCAGGTCTGGTTCTGTACTATATCGTCAGTAACTTAGTGACCATCATCCAGCAGCAGTTAATTTACCGCGGCCTGGAAAAACGTGGCTTACACAGTAGAGACAAAAAATAAAGTCTCATGAGGAAAAACCTCTTCCTTGGTTACATTCAAAGGAAAGTGACATAAAATAGCGAAGGCGGTCTACAATGACCGCCTTCTGTTTTTATATTGATATGATTATTCTGATTAAGCGAGTACACCATGCATAGCACTGATACTATCGTCGCTCAGGCCACACCTCCGGGAAGAGGCGGTGTCGGTATCCTACGCGTTTCTGGCCCCAAAGCGGCCCTTGTGGCGCAAACTGTTTTAGGTAAGTTGCCTAAACCACGTTATGCCGATTACCTGCCATTTCGCAATGATGACAACTCAGTACTTGATCAGGGTATCGCTCTTTTCTTTCCTAACCCAAACTCATTTACGGGTGAAGATGTTTTAGAGCTACAAGGCCATGGTGGTCCGATTATTCTGGATTTATTACTAAAACGTATTTTGCAGATCCCAGGTGTGCGTATTGCAAACCGGGGGAATTTTCTGAACGTGCTTTTTTAAATGACAAACTCGATTTAGCACAAGCAGAAGCGATTGCTGATCTAATTGATGCCAGCTCAGAACAAGCCGCCCGTTCAGCAATTAATTCTCTACAAGGTACATTTTCCTCTCATATTAACGAGATGGTGGAGTCATTAACTCATCTACGTATCTATGTTGAAGCAGCTATTGATTTCCCAGACGAAGAGATAGATTTTCTTTCTGACGGTATCATCGAAGGAAAACTTAACGCCGTTATTGCTGAATTAGATGATGTTCGCGCTCAGGCTCGCCAAGGTAGCTTATTACGCGAAGGGATGAAAGTCGTTATTGCAGGTCGCCCTAATGCAGGTAAATCGAGCCTATTAAACGCCTTAGCTGGCAGAGAAGCCGCCATTGTCACAGATATTGCGGGAACGACTCGTGATGTATTGCGCGAACATATTCATATTGATGGTATGCCATTGCATATTATCGATACTGCAGGCTTACGTGAAGCAAGTGATGAAGTTGAACGCATAGGTATTGAACGTGCTTGGAAAGAGATTGAGCAAGCAGACAGAGTACTATTTATGGTTGATAGCACCACAACCGATGCAACAGCGCCTGAAGATATCTGGCCTGAATTTATGGCTCGTTTACCAAATACCTTGCCTGTTACTGTTATTCGTAACAAATCCGATCTGACCGGTGAAAATGTCGAGATCACGGCACAAGGTAACTACCCAATGATCCGCTTATCCGCCCGTGATGGTATGGGTATCGAATTACTGCGCGATCACCTAAAAGAAGCGATGGGCTTTAATAGTAATACTGAAGGTGGTTTCTTGGCTCGTCGTCGCCACTTGCAAGCCTTAAATACCGCGGCAGAACATTTACGCCAAGGTCATGAACAATTGGTTTATGCAAAATCGGGTGAGTTATTAGCAGAAGAATTAAGACTTGCTCAACAAGCCTTAAGTGAAATCACGGGTGAATTTACTTCAGATGATTTATTAGGTCGTATTTTCTCTAGTTTCTGTATCGGGAAGTAACCTTCTATTTTCTACCACCTATAGCGTGTCATTTCTGCATTACCGGTTATAACAGGTAAGCTAAGATTTACACGCTACCATTTCTCTTAAAAATAACGCCGTCATTTCTGACTGTTTAGCCAAAAACGACTCATATTAATTATTAAAGAACAATAGTTCATATAAACAATTTCGCTTTTATGCTTTATATAAAATACCTTTTTATTCTTTCTTATTAATACCCAGATGATTTTATAAATTAATAGCAGAGACGCTTGAAAATACGTTCATTCAAATTTAATTACGCAATCGTTTACTTTTTATTTTTTCTATTTTTAATAAAATCAATATCTAAAGTATGTATTAATACCTTTATTAATTGTGCTTTTTTATGATCTAAATATAGATTAGCAGTCCACAAGAATGATAAACTTCGCCTTTAGTTAACTGGATAAATATCCCCCTTATATTTAAGAGTCTATCGTGAGAACGCTTTATTTTACTGCGCTGACAACAGGCATTCTTTCTGCCATTTGGGCATTTATTGCCAATCAATTTGGTTTATTAAGCTGGGCTGGTTTCTTAGGTTGTACTGCTTATTTCGCTTACCCTAAAGAAGGCATTAAAGGGTTAGTTGTCACTATAGCAACCATTATGAGTGGCATTATTTGGGCATTAGCGATTATTTATGGTAGCCAAGTATTTAATGATATCTCTATTTTTGGTTATGCCGTAACGGGTGTGATTGCCTTCGTGATGTGTATTCAAGCCAAAAGCGCTCTGCTTGCTTATATCCCAGGGACATTTATTGGAGCATGCACTCTATTTGCCGCTCAAGGGGATCTTCTCCCTCAAACTATCCCTTCATTAATTGTCGGTGTTTTATTTGGTTATGCCATGAAAATGAGTGGACTTTGGATTGCAAATAAATCACAAAAAAATGTAATTTAATTCTTTTATCATATAAATAAAAAGCGGTACGCATTAATAAAGTATTGCTTTTTATTTTTCCATATATTACTAACAAACTTTGAAATTGTAGTTATTTATCTATTGAGTCAAAAAGGAGGTCCTCAACTTCAGTAAAAAGGAATATAGAAATGACATCCCCAAAATCGACAGATTACAACATTATCGTCATGTCCGACCCTCAACCTTGGCGACTGGATCTAGATAATAACGACCCCAATAATGACCAAGACCGTTGGGGATCTACCGTTAGAAAAGTCAGAGATAGCATCAAATTATTACACCATGAGAAATCATTTGCTTTTGGCATTATCAATGGTGATTTAACTGAATTCGGTCGTCGTTACCAACGAGAAAGTTTTCGTTCTCTTTTTGCCCCATCCCCATTAGGATTTAACACCTATGTCGGTCTTGGTAACCATGACTATCAAAATAATGTTGGTGATTGCGCTGAGCCTGGTAATTCTGATTACAGTATGAATGCCTGTGCTCGTGGCATGGTATTTGATATGCACTACCGTATTGAAGAATATCAACATTATGCAACTTCTGAAAACTTTAGAGCTGATAGTAGCGAATATTCCGGCAGTAAAGCCTATTCTTGGGAGTATGGTGATATTCATTTTGTACAATTACAAAACTATCCTACCTATCATGTCGTGCTTGATCACTGGGCTGCATCCACAATTACAGTCACCGATTCAATTGATTGGTTAGAAAAAGATTTAATTCAAGCAAGAAATCGTAATAAAACCATCGTGTTAAACTTTCATGATGGTAACCAACACTTTCCTGAAAACTCTTCACAAGAGGAACTCTCATTCTTTAAATACATGCTTGAGCATTATGGTGTGAAAGCTGTATTTGTTGGTCATACCCATTATGTTGGGCAGGATAATCGCTATGGAGGAAGTGAGATCTTTGGTGATATTCCTGTTTATAACAGTGGCGCTTTATTTAAAGGCGATTACTTATCTGTCGACATCCGGGGCTCTCAATTTTCTATTGCGGTTTATAACGGATTATCAGGGCAACCCGAATTAATCGAGCATTGGAATTAGTTCAAATAAGGAGCTTCAGTTATGCATTTAAACCCATTAAAAATCGCCATGAGTCCGTCATCATTACCCGCTACACAGCAATTACATTGTATCGATTATCAAGAATTACAAGATGGTATGTTAGATATGATTAATCGTAACAGTAATGTATTGCCTACAATTGTAGATAAATTTAATGAACAAGATCCACTCAATGCCCCCATTATTGTCGGACAAACAGTTATTGGACATATTATTGGCTTAGTACCTGTTGTTGGCGGTGTATTATCCAAAGTCACTTCAGCGCTCTTTAATATGATGAATAAAAATATGAAAGATAGATCTCTCGCTGACCAGATTATTGAACATGTCTCTCATATTATTGATGCAAAAATTACTGACAATAATGTCAAAATTATCAAGTTAACTACGGAAGGAATTTCTGATGTTTACCAACTATTTTCTGATACTCTCTCCCGTTATCTTGATCCTAACGCGAATTATTCTGAGCAACAAAAAAAAGACTTACAAGAACAAGTACTAAACCGTTTCGATGATGTTATTACGACGGTTATTTCTCAACAACCGCTAGTTTTAAATTTAGCACAATCAGCAGGACTCCCTTTTTACTGCCATTGTTGCGCACTTTTTGTTGCAGCACACTGCGATATTCTGACCAATAAAGATAGCCTAGGATTAAGTGATAATTACTTTAAAAGTAATTTAAGAACATTAAGAGAAAGTATAGATAAGTTCAATCGTGAAATTCATACTGCAATTTATCAGCAAACCTCTGGGATATTTAAAGATGATTACAATAAAAGTAATACTTTTTTATCTGGTATCTATACCTCCGGCCTCTCTTTTTATCAGACTTGGGTAAAACGAAGTTTTGCCATTGAGTTAAATACCCCATTTTCT
The DNA here is from genome assembly GCA_901472505.1 of Proteus vulgaris. Taxonomy (NCBI): domain Bacteria; kingdom Pseudomonadati; phylum Pseudomonadota; class Gammaproteobacteria; order Enterobacterales; family Morganellaceae; genus Proteus; species Proteus vulgaris. Next base: position 1,708,099 of record LR590468.1, on the reverse strand, counting down.
CGCTGGAATAGCTTAGAGTTATATGGAAATGACTATAGTCATGATCCAAAAATCAGTTATTACAACGCTTATTTTGATATAGGAAAAGACATATTACACCGAACATCAATGTTGCAAAGTATCGAAACGTATTCCCATATTGATGCCATTATTCGCATTAAACACAACTATTTCAGCGTTGAAAAAGTGGCCGATAGTTTTCAATATGAAGGCTGTTATGGTGTGACGGGTGATAACCAAGATGTCGTGAAAACAAGAACATTCTTCACACCAGATAGTAATAAAGCCTATTTATCGCCCTCTCAAATTTTACCTTCTGTTCGCTATATTTCTGATACACCTTGGGGCACTTTACATTATATGGTGCTTGATGATGTAAATAATGATAGCTTTACTCTTGGACAAGGTAACAGAGAGAACAAATCCTATCTCAATATTCCAGGTTACTGTTTTAATGGTGTAAACCTTTATTTAAGCCGACATAATGGTAAACAATGCCATGATGATTCTGGCGCTTGGCTAACAGAGTCAGCACCAATATTTCGTTTTTATGATGGCTACGCATCTCTTTTATTAGAAACTGAAAACCATTTACCTGTACCGCAAAAAAGCTATGAGTTAGATTTAAATCATGGGTTTGATACAAAGTTAAGTAACGCCCAATCTGGTTATAGCGATATGCTGGTAGGTAAAAACTGTATTTTATTAAATCAAGAGGCCTATTTTTGCTTACCTTCAGAAGAACCCATAGGTAAAACAAATTCCGCTCAGAAGATGAAAATATTATTACAGTGTGCAGCTGAAAACGAACAACAATTATCAGTGTTTATAAGAACGGGTAACGCGATTAATGGTTCATTGATTGCCTCAAATGAGTTTTCTCTTGGGCTTAACCAAGACAATATTATTTATAATATAAAGCCGTTACTTAATCACCCTATCACAAATAATAAAGCCTATTTTCGTACCTATCAGCTTGAATTAAATTGTTTATTTACTCATGAGAATGAATCAAATCTTTATTTCTATTTACACTTTTCTAAACCGAATACGGTATTAGCAGATATTACTGTTATGTTCTAATAGTTGTTCCTAAAAAACACCTAAGTACGATGTAAACTTAGGTGTTTTAGACAATCCTCAATTTAATTCGAAATCTAATGAAACAATCAAAGGATTCAATAAGTTTTCGGGTTTAGGACCTATAGGTTTTACGCGTTTAACCGCAGCAATAGCCGCATTATCAAGGGAAGAAATACCCGAGGTACTTTCTATCTCAACCCTTGAAATCACACCTTCTGATGTGAGTGAAAAACTCACCACCACCTGACCTTCATGTTGCATACGACGTGCTTGTGATGGGTAACGTTTATGACGCTCTATTTCTCGACGCAGTGAGCTAATATAGTGATTATCAGATCCGCCTTGCCCTATCCCTTTCTCGCTTAATGCATGACTTCTTCCTGCTAACGAACTTGCCGTATGTTGCGTCAAGCTTTCTGCCGAGGCTTCTGATGTCGTTTGCGCTATTTGGCTTTCTAACTCACGCTGTTCTGTCGGCTCTACTTTTTCTTGCACCACCTGTTTTTTTACTGGTGTAATTGGTTTTGGTTTTAGAGGTATCGGCTTTTCTTTTATTTTTTCAGGGGGCTTTTTTTGTACTTCAACAAATTCACCTTGTTGAGCGCTCGGTAAAATAATGGCAGTGTCTTGAGGCTCAATTTTTTCAATCGGCTCAGGTATCACTGTAGATTGTTGGGGCGGTGAAAATACCACTTGGTAAACGGATAATGTATTTTCTTGTTGCTGATGAATATGGTGTGCACTTTCTGTCATAGAAAGTGAACGCAACACCCAACTTAATATGGCGATATAAACTAATGATATGCCTATTAGCCAATAATAAATATTAAACGGATGCCTGACAGAAAGTGCCAACATAAATAAAAGCTCCTTACTCTCTTTTAGTTAAAATTGTGCAGTCATACCTAATCGGAATGTTCTTCCGGGTGCAGGCATACCTGATCGCGTTAAAGGATCAATGTAGTATTCATTTAATAAATTACTGCCCGTTATTTCAAAAGATAAATTAGGGCTATATTGATAGTTAATATAAGCATCAACGGTAAAGACTTTTGCCCAACGCATTGGATTATTATTTTAACCGTACATTTCTCGTGGTAATTTTTCTTTTAGCCATTTTTCATCTTTATTTTCCACTTCTGATGAATAAAGCCAGCGACTACCAATTTCTAATTTATTATCTAACCAACGAGTACCTAAATGTAAATTAACCGAATATTTAGGTTGAATAGAGGTACGTAAAAAACCACCAGGATAACCACCCGTCATACACTCTTTAATACCCAAAAAACCAAATGGATCATAGTTACTAAAAGCATTTTTATCACATACTTTATTTTTATGGCTATAAACTAAAGCTGTATCCATAAAAATAAAGCCATTATCAAAGCGAGCTTGAACCTCTAACCCCTCTAATATTTGCTTTTCAAATTGCCTAATTTGCCAATTCGTATCTCTATCAAACACATTTTCAATATTGGTACGAAAATAATTAACTTTAATATCGGCATGGCGCTCCACATTTAGCCAATCTGTCAAATCGAAAACAACACCTAACTCAGTACTTTTTGCACGTTCGGGTTTTAATTTAAAACCGTAATAACGCGCTTTGGACCCAGAAAAACCACTGGTGTCTTCAAATAGATTAGGTAACCGTAGTTGCTCAGTATAACGTCCATAAATACGTAATATATCGTTGGCATATACCGTCGCAGACACTAAGGGTGAAAATGCGCCATGATGATAGCTGGGCTCTAGTGCAAAATTATCTTTATCATCATCAAGATAAATAGGTATTGAATTAAAAACGCCCATTTCATACTTATTAACTAGTTCACCTGTAATTGGATCAGGTACTTTTTCATTAATATCAACATAGCCACTTAAGAAGATGTTTTTACTTTTAGGTAACTCTCCATTTTCATCATAAAGTAAGACTGTATATTCAGTGACCATAAGACGTTTTTGAGAAGATTTTATGTTGAGATTTCCTTGTTTATCACGAAGAAAATCATCCTGCATCATATCAACTTGAACTCTTTTAACTCCATTACTATTAATTATCTTTTCTTTTATTTCTAATGGTAAGTTTTCATATTCAGGGTAAATAAACTTAGATTGTACAAACTCACGTATTTTTTTATAGCTTTCTGGATAACGTCGATCATTCTTTAGTTCTTCCGGTAAACCTTCTACATCAATACGGTGATAGGCTCTATATAATAAATATTCCTCAGCAGTTAAAGTTCGTCGATAAGGAAGAATAAAGCCTCTTATTGATGAGGTTTTCTCATAACCTTTTACGTTATTCCGTCGCTTATTATTTAAAAAAGTATCCGTTAAATGATAGTAATGATATTTGCCGCCAGCAGTAATGGCTAACCAAGAAAGTGGCTTCCAATCTGTGGAAAGGGCTAAATTAATTTCATGACGTTGCCCTGCTCGCCCTGAGGTAACAAAATCAAAACCGGCTGGTACTTCTAATTCATCACTGTCTAATTTTTCAAACTGATAATTACTGGAAAATGAAATAGAAAATTGAGGCGATAATTTAAATATAGAAGATAAATCGATACCATAGCGATTGTTCTCTTGATAAAGAGAAGATGTATCAATAAATCCTGTCTCATAACTGAGATCCCATTGTGTATTTCTATTAGAAAATGGATCCACTTGTTTTGGCTCCCTTGGTTTTCCTCCTCGTGTATTAGTATGACCTGTAGTTAAATTACCCCATAGCCTTAATAGTAAATCTGTTTTTTTATCTTCTGGTTTATATTGATAGGTTAATATTCCTGCCTGTTGTGTAATATTTCCCAGAGGCCACTGATTGACTAAATTTTTATCATAACGAACCCAACTTAAACGTGATGGCATAATATCGCCAAATAGTAAATCAGTGTATCGGTAATTAATAGAAAAACGGTGTATTAATTCAGGAAATAACGTTCCTTTAACTAAAAGAGAGCGACTACGATTAGAGGTATTAGGGACTTCATTATCAGGACGATAAATATGAGCAATAAAAGGTAAATAAGGCTCAAAATTTCTTGTTCCATCCCTTACATGAACGGATTCTAATAAGTCTTTATTATTCTCACTATATTTTTTGGCATTCCTTTTTCCTGCAAAGTAATTTCCTTTCTCTCGTAGAGCATAAGCAAATAATAAGTTAAATTTTTCTTCTTCAAATCCTACTCCAAGACGAAATGAATAATCTTGAAAATTTTGTACTTTACTTTTTTGAGGGGTTATTTCTAAAGCAGGATCAATAATGTAAGCATTTTGCTGATAAAACGTTGGATAATAGCGGTAATCTTCAATCATATTTGTATAAACTTCTTTATACCGTGTGGAGTTATTACTGATATCTCCTTTAAAATTGATACCAAAAGAATCGCCAATAGGTACAATATCTCGAATATCTAGGGTTTTTACTGCAATACCCCCACCAATACCCGTTTTCATATCAGGTGTTAATGAGGGACCTTTTTCAATATAGATACTGCTAATCAGATTAGAATCAATATAGTTACGATTAGATGCACCACTATAACCTCGATAAACGGTAATTGCCTGCTCTGTCCCATCCACAGTAACAGGTATTCTACCTTGCCCTTGAATACCACGAATATTAGGATCAAGCGCTCCCCCATTACGCGCTTCACCACTATAAACACCAATGGCGCTTTTTAGTAAATCAGCGGGAGAAACGCCTTGATAACGCTCTAATAGCTCTTTTCCTAAATAAACATTAGAAACATCTTTTTCATAAACGTGTGAATAACCCTGTTTATCTTTTTCTTTATTATCAGAAACTTGAATATAACCAAGATTGGTTTTATCTTCTTTGGCTTGCAGATAAAAGCAAGGAGAAAATAGTGATAGAGAAACGAAGATTGACACAATTTTCCGCTTTCTAAAAAGCATTACATGCATTATTTTACCTATTCAATTAATAAAGGAAGTCACTTATTTAATTAAAATTGTTTTTCTAATTTAAATAACACTTCATGTTGCTGATATTGATATAACCAATCCACATTGCTTAATCTTCGGGTATAACGTAATTCAATTGTGGGATAAAACCCTAAAACAAAAGGTGATTTGCTTTTAATATTGGTTGTAAAAATAATACTATTATCTTTTCTTCTCTTTTTTAATAAAGGATTATAGTTATTAAAATATTTAAATTGATACTGTAAAAAAAGAGAGATATGCCAATTAGCTGACAATGGATAATAAATACCAGTTTTTATACCATACAGATGATAATTTAATAAAGTGTTTTTTTTACGAACTAACTGATAATTTAATTGATTAACTAAGTGTATTTTATTATTAAAATAATAGTTATGGTAAGCACTATAACTAAATCGCTTACTATTTAAATTATTTAACGTTTTTTGATATTTCTTTATTTTATAATCCAAGCTTAAATTAATAGTTTGCTTTTTATTAATAAAATAAGAAAGCTGTGTTTCATTTCCCCATGCTTGATATTCATATTGTTCCCGTGATGATTTTATTTCGTAATAAGGTGTTATTGACCACTGATATTGAGGTTTTTGATAGCGATAACCCAGTTGTGTATATAATGCAAAAAAATTGGCGTTACGATGAGAGTGATAATCTATATATCTAGCATAAGTATAAGAAGAAAAAGTATAGTAAGAATAAATAATAAAAGGTTGATAAAAAGAAAAATAATGAGTAATTCCTGTAGATGCAATAGGTTTTGCACCTCTTAGCGTCGTTTTTCCTTGAGTGGATTGAGAGACAATTTTTTCAGATAAGTAAGGTGCATGATTAATATTATCGTCATAGAAAAAGCCAAGTTGATAGAAACGTTGGCCTTGAAAATAAGAGGCTAACTTAACCTTATAAAACTCAATAGACTGGATAATATCTTTAGATAAATCAATAATATTGCTCAGTTGATTAAGTTGTTGCTGTGCTTTTTTATATTCTCGTAAATGAAAGTAAAGTTGAATTAGCCCAGTTTGAGCTGGGATAAAATCGGCTTTTTGCTTAAGTTGTTGCTGATAATAAAATTCAGCGTTTAAAAAATCACCTCTGTTTTGTGCCAATAACGCCTTTGCGTAATTAACAAGTAATGCTTCATGTTGAGGTTGTTGTTGATAATAAAGCAGTAATCTTTCTGCTTTTTGCCACTGTTGTTGTTGCAAATAGTGATAAAGTTGCTGACCTACTTTAGCTGTACTCGTTGTTTCAAGATAATAAAGTAGTTTGTCGCGGCTCTCTTTTGCACTCCCATTAAATGAAAATAAAATAAGCAATAAAGCCAGTAACCCTCTAGTTAAGAGTTGATAATAATTCATGATATATCCTTATAAAAACAAAAGAACAATTCCTTTAAATCGGTTTAATTTAGATAAAAAAAAACAGATAACCCTATACCAGATTATCTGTTGCTAACATTTAGCGTAATAACCACTAATACCACTTTTAAAGAATTAACCGATTGTTTTACCAAATAAATCTATAATATTATTTTTGAAAAAATCAAGAAGCATCCATGCTTGCTGTCATTTATTCACTGTCACTGCTATTTTTTATACCACCAAAACCAATATCTTTTTTATGATCTGTACTAAACACCACAATACCCGCTAAGGCTTCTGCACTTTCACCAAAGAAAGCCCCTTCAACAGTCCCTGATGTTGATCCTTCCTTTGCATCTGCAGAAAACGTCACTTCATTATTTGCTGTATAAAGTTTTCCTCTTTCTAACTCAACTGTACGTTGGTTATTAACTAATGAACCTTCAATTTTCTTTTGTGAGAAATTAACATCGAACGTACCTGAAAGTAGATTACTACCACTGTATCGACTAATACCCATTACCGTATAAGTGGCACTATCTGTTGGTAATGTAGTTGTGACATCTTTGCCGACATAATAGGTTTGATGTGTCGCATCTGTCGTTAATGTTGTTTTTGCCCAGTCACCAAAATAGACATTGGCATCAGTGATTTTGGCAAAGTGGAAAACACCCATATTACTATGACTAGCAGGCGTACTTTCGTTAGGCTGAATAGTGTAAATTCCATTACTATCCGCCCCACCACTCATTCTTGCTGATGTTAACGAAGCAAAACCAATTTTTTTTCCACCTCCTACTGTGCTAATACCAACACCCGGCTCTCCACCAGGCATTTGATGAGAACCATATTGAACAGGATCACTTGCACCTACAGCCATCGTTGTTAAAGGGCCACTTTGATTAGAGTGAATTTCAGCATGTACTGCATGAGAGCCCATTAATATAAATAATGCGCAGACTAATTTATTACGTTTTTCCATAATAACTTCCTTATTATTTATTTGAGGGTGTGGCTACTTATTATAAATAGAAATAACAAGTAGCCACTTACAGAAATATTAATATTTTATCTATCTTTCTAGCTTCACTTACGAATATAAAGTTTGCTGTGTTGTTCGTAGGTAATATTAAATAAATCTCTTTTATTGTAAATAACACATTTTAATTAGAGCGATTTTAATTAACCCTACTTATGTTATGATAATTAGATTAATTAAATGATTTACTTTAATTTTTTATTTAAATACATAAAAAACCAATAAGTATTTCATGTTTATTTTTGTGAACAGTCTCGCAATTAATTAAATCGCTTTATTTTAAAACTAATTAATATTAAATGAGTATTTATAATTTAATATATAATAAAATTATAAACATAATCACATCTAAAAATAAAAAAGACTCTTTTATTAATTAGGTTATATCTATTTCTTCAGAAACTATATTTATAAGAAGATCACGCTCTTTATTTTTAATATTATTATTCCAAATAATACCTATTTCCCATTGTGTATATAAACCAGAAAGTGGTAATAGTGTTACTTTTTGCTTATCACAGATAAATTCAGCACTATTAGGAACAAAAGCTACCCCCAAACCTGCTGCAACTAACGCCAATTGTGTTTGAATATCTTGTGATTGTTGTAATACTCGAGGCTTTATTTGATGATACTTTAAAAAAGCATGGATCTGCTGATAAAGCTTTTCTCCTTTTTCAGGCACAAGTTGAATAAGCCCAAGCGTATCAAAATAGTGTAATGGATTATCATCCACCTCTAATACCGTAATATTTTGTATTGGAACAGCTAACATTAGTCTCTCTTGTGCTAATTGGAGACCTTTTAATGGCTCAGAAATAGGCAAACGTGAAAAAGCTAAATCCAGTTCACTTAACAGTAATTTGTCTTCCATTATATTAGAGGGCATATCATCAATATGAACCGTTATATTAGGATATTTTTGCTTAAATTTAGCCAATAAAGGGGTGATAAAGCTTAATGATGACAAGCCAAACCCAGCATAAAGCTCGATCTTTTGAGGCTCAATTAATTGGCGAGCCTGTTTTTCTAAAAGACGAACTTCTCTTAATACTGATTGAGATTGATTAAGTAAATATTGTCCTTCAGGCGTGAGTTTTGCACCTTGGCGCCCACGTTGAAAAAGAGTAATACCCAATTGGGTTTCTAATGTTTTTATTTGTTTTGTGAGTGCAGGCTGACTAATACAAAGCCGTGATGATGCTTCGCCAAAATGTTCGGTTTCAGCCAATACAACAAAGGCATTCAATAAACGAGTGTCCATGATTAATCATTAATCCTACATTATTTTTCCTTTTATTATTCTATCATAGAATAAATAAATAAAATTAATAACCAACACCAACAACCTGATAAATCAAATGTTCTATCTTTCTTTGAAATTATTCTCTAGCTAAAACAAAAACAGCTAACAAAATGTGAGTTGTTTTTTTATTGAATTATGCTTTACCAAATCGTACCGAGATAGGATCTTGCTCATTACCCAATTTCGTTGTCAAAATAGAATACAGCTCAGGTCTTCTCCCTGTTAGCCAACGTCTTCCTGTGGAGTTTTCTAATAACGTCAAATCAATATCAGCAATCACCATATCATCAGTAATAGCGTTACTTTCTTTTACGACTCGCCCATAAGGATCAATAATCATCGCATTACCTGTGCGAATTTCTTCCTCATCTCGCCCAACTCCATTACTAAAGAGCACAAACATCCCGTTATCATGGGCTCTTGCTGGTAACCAACGCATTAACCAACCTCGTCCATGCTCTCCTTGAAAAGCATCTTGTAATGATTTTGGATCTTGGTGTCTGTTTTTCCAAAGAATCATAGGAATGGGCTTCATGCTATATGGGCTACGTGAATTTGTGCCCCCAGTTTGATGAGGCGCTAGCAAAATATCAGCACCTAATAATGCATTAGCTCGTGCATTTTCAACCAAATTATTATCCCAGCAAATGAGTATCCCTATTTTGACGCCCCAAGGGGTATCAAATACAGTGTATTGCTCACCATTATTGATGATTGGATGTTCAAAGGCATGTAATTTACGATGTTTATGTAATAAGCCATCAGGCATACAAACAACCCATGTATTATAAAGAGAGTTATCTTCATCCCGTTCGATTAACCCAACACCTATCGCCATCTGATGCTCTATCGCTTTTTGTTTTATTAATGCTAATGATCTACTATCCAAAATTCTTTCACTTAATGCATACACTGAGTGCTCCGATAATTTAGGAACATGCCAATACCCCGTAATACACATTTCAGGAAAAACTAAAACATTTACCTTTTCAGTCGCCGCTTTATCAATAAATTGATGAATTTTCGCTAGATTATTAGTTTTATCATTCGCTTTATGCTGAAACTGCACTGTCGCGACTCGCAATGTTTGGTATGTGTTCATACGTTTTCACCTATTAAACCTTATATTCTCTCGATATAAAAACGTATTTATTGCTCAAAATAAAATCACTTATTTTCTCTTTTTGATAACTTTTTGGAATCGATTGGGGTTACAGCAAGAAATAACAGGGTTCTACATCTCTGTTTCACGGAATAGATCCCTTATTTTCTGGCATCATAATGGCAATAAAGGAGTATTTATGTTTGCTAAGTCCCTATTTATAATTCTTTCATTATTAGGATTATCTGTTTCCTGTTTTGCAGGAAATGGGCTGGTGGACAGAACATGGAACACCACAGGACTCGATACACAAAGCTATCGACAAGCATTAAGACAACCTACTGCAAGCTCTCGGTATACTCTTTTTAATATCACCCCAGATATGCCCGTTCCAGGTGGTACAAACCGCTCTGATCCTCAAGGTATTCGTTATATCGCGATGAAATATGGCCCTTATGGCCAACCTGAACACTATAAAACCTACCAAATTATGTTTTCTCATTATTCAAATAGCAGTACAAAAAAAATTCGCTATTTAGGTGAGCTATATACCGTTGTCGGTGATATCTATTTAATCGATCCTTTTGCAACAACCAATGAATGGCAACGTGGTCGTAGCCAAATTGTTGAAGAGTATTATGAAATATTAGATACTCACGGCAATCGAACAGGTAAAGGATTACGCTTTCATAATTGGGATAAACCTATTCATATAACTAAGTGGTCATCCAATTAATATTCTCTTAATCAATTTTTACATTTGTTAATTCTCTCTTAATGTCGCTATTTTTATATTAATTTAAAATAATTTCTGTCAATACTCTCAATATCGATGCGTTGATATCTATATTAATAAAAAAATTATAAATAGATATTTATTTAACCATCTTATCGTTGCTTCAATAAGTTAATACTTTTTTAATATAAATTTAATTATTTCTTAATATAAAAAACAAACTAAAATATAAATTCGCTTATGAAACTTATAGAATATTATTTCAAAAAATTTCGTACTATCGCATTACCTGATCGTATTTATTTAAAGAATAAATTCATTCGTAACTTAGGTTACCAGCCTAATTTTAAACTACCGACTTCACTAAATGAAAAAATCAATGCACGTATGTTGTTTGATAGAAATCCGATTTATACGCGCTTGGCAGATAAGATTAAAGTGAGAGACTATGTGATAGAAAAAATAGGCTCATCCTACCTTGTTCCTATTATTAAAACTTATTCACACCCTGATGAAATAGATATCTCTCAACTCCCTTCACGCTTTGTATTGAAATGCAATCATGACAGTGGAAGCACGGTGATCTGCCTCGATAAATCAACCTTTGATTTTGAAAAAGCAAAAAAAAAGCTCCATTTTCATTTAAAACGTAATCTCTATCCTGTTACACGAGAATGGCATTATAAAAATATTAAACCTCAAATTCTTTGTGAAGAATATATTGATTTGTTTGATACACAAAGCCCTATGATCCCTACAACCTGCCGTCTTCATTGTTTTCATGGTCATCCTCATTATGCTGAAATTGATATTTCTGATACCAAAGGGAATGAGTATATAAATGTGTATGATACAGACTGGCTACTACAACCCTTCACATTAGAAGATCCCAACACGCCAGAACCGGTTGAAAAACCAATCCAATTTGAAAAAATGTTGCAGTTAGCCACAAAAATGGCTGATAACTTTAATTATTGTCGTGTTGATTTTTTAATGTCTGAAAATAGACTTATCTTTAGCGAAATGACCTTTACTCCAAATGCAGGGCGGATTCCGATTAAGCCACAAGAATGGGATTACACACTAGGTAAACTGTGGTCATAAATATAAATAAAGTGAAAGATCAAATAGGTGTAATGCGAGAATATAGAGTTATTACACCTATTTTAATGTGTTTCATGCTCATTAATCAGTTAGTCGTTGTGGATGAGTAAACACGGTTGCTCTTCCTCGACGACAAAAGCCCACCAGCGTCACATTATATTTATTAGCGACCTCAACAGCTAAAGAGGTTGCCGCAGAAACTGCAAATAATATTTCAGCACCACACATAGCCGCTTTTTGCACCATTTCATAACTGGCTCGACTAGAGACTAATACCGCCCCTTGACACCACTTCTCTTGCGCTTTCATGCCCAACAATTTATCAAGAGCCACATGACGTCCCACATCTTCACAACCACCTTGCATTTCACCCTCTGGTGATAACCAAACAGCAGCATGAGTGCACCCAGTTAATTCACCAATTTCTTGTACTGTCGTCATCTGTTCTAACGCTTTATCAAGATTAGAAAGTGCAAATGTTTGTGTAAAAGGTAATGGCGTAATAGGACGGAAAACCTCTTCAAGTTGTTCTGTTCCACAAATACCACAACCTGTACGCCCAGTCATATTTCGGCGTCGCTCTTTTAATCCCATAAAACGTCGGCTTGATAATTCAATTTGAACTTCAATGCCTCCGTTACAACTTTCAACAATTTCGATACTGCGAATTTCATTAGAAGATTCTATAATGCCTTCGGATAAAGAAAATCCGACAGCAAACAACTCTAAATTTTTAGGGCTTGCCATCATAACAACGTGGGAAATTCCGTTGTACACTAATGCAACAGGAACTTCGAGTGCAATATAATCGCTTTCTTGTCTGTTAAGCGATCCTTTGTGTTGCACAATTGTTTGATCTACGCCAACGATTACACATTTAGTTAACAATTTTGTCGATTTTGTTTCATCCATAAGATGAATTCCTAAATTTATTAATACATAATAACAATACGGGTAAAACGATTTTACACTACCTATCAGGCAATGAACCTGATCCTATTAGGGATAATAAGAATAAAAAAACAATCAGCTCCATTTTCGTGAAGAAAATCAGAGTCAGTAAAAGCAATGTATGATGAGGAGAGACCCCATGCAGGTCAGCAGAAGACAGTTCTTTAAGATCTGTGCTGGCGGTATGGCAGGTACTACAGCGGCAGCGCTCGGTTTTGCACCAGCAGTTGCGCTAGCAGGTTCGCGTCAGTATAAATTATTGAGAGCCCGCGAAACCCGCAATACCTGTACGTACTGTTCTGTCGGTTGTGGACTATTAATGTATAGTCTGGGCGATGGCGCAAAAAACGCAAAAGAAACGATATTCCATATTGAAGGTGACTCAGACCATCCAGTAAACCGCGGTGCATTATGCCCTAAAGGTGCTGGTCTTGTGGATTTCATCCACAGTGAAGGTCGTTTAAAATACCCAGAATACCGTGCACCCGGCTCGGATAAATGGGAAAAACTCTCATGGGAAGAAACGTTTGACAGAATTGCGCGCTTAATCAAAAAAGACCGCGATGCCAACTTCCAGAAACTTAATAAAGAAGGTGTAGAAGTCAACGTTGGTTAACAACGGGTATGCTTTGCGCCTCAGCAGCAAGTAACGAAACAGGGTTTTTAACTCAGAAATTCACCCGAGCTCTTGGGATGCTTGCCGTCGATAACCAAGCGCGTGTCTGACACGGACCAACGGTAGCAAGTCTTGCTCCAACATTTGGTCGCGGTGCGATGACCAACCACTGGGTTGATATGAAAAATGCCAACCTTATCGTCGTCATGGGCGGTAATGCGGCAGAAGCGCATCCTGTGGGATTCCGCTGGGCAATGGAAGCTAAAATCCATAATAATGCCAAGCTCATTGTTATTGATCCACGCTTCACCCGTACAGCGGCTGTTGCGGATTTCTATACGCCTATTCGTTCTGGTACTGATATTACGTTCTTATCGGGCGTTATCTTATATCTGCTCGAAAATAAGAAATATCAAAAAGAGTACGTTGAAGCTTATACCAATGCGAGCTTAATTGTCCGCGAAGACTATCATTTTGATGATGGTTTATTCAGTGGATATGATGCTGAAAAACGTCAATACGATAAAACCACGTGGAATTACGAGATGGATGAAAATGGTTTCGCAAAACGCGACACCACATTACAACATCCTCGTTGTGTCTGGAATCTGTTAAAACAACATGTGAGTCGCTATACACCAGATGTTGTCACTCAGATTTGTGGTACACCAAAAGATGATTTCTTAAAAGTTTGTGAATATATCGCTGAAACAGCAGCGAAAGATAAAACAGCATCTTTCCTGTATGCATTAGGCTGGACTCAACACACTGTCGGTGCCCAAAACATTCGTACCATGGCAATGATCCAATTACTGTTAGGTAATATGGGTATGGCGGGTGGCGGTGTTAATGCGCTACGTGGTCACTCCAATATTCAAGGCTTAACTGACCTCGGTCTGTTATCTCAAAGCTTACCAGGTTATCTGACGTTGCCTTCTGAAAAGCAGACGTCATTAGAAACCTACCTAGCTGCGAATACGCCAAAAGCGACAGTACCAGGACAAGTAAACTACTGGGGCAATTATCCTAAATTCTTCGTCAGTATGATGAAGACATTCTATGGTGATAACGCTCAACGTGATAATGATTGGGGCTTCTCACTATTACCTAAGTGGGATAAACCTTACGATGTTCTGCAATATTTTGAGATGATGGATAAAGGTGAAGTCAACGGCTATATCTGCCAAGGCTTTAACCCTGTAGCCTCGTTCCCAAATAAGAACAAAGTGATCCGTTCATTATCAAAACTGAAATTCCTTATCACGATGGATCCGCTAAACACAGAAACATCTTGTTTCTGGCAGAACCACGGAGAAGAGAACGACGTTAAGACAGAAGATATTCAAACTGAAGTCTTCCGTTTACCAACAACCTGTTTCGCAGAAGAAGACGGCTCTATTGTTAACTCAGGTCGCTGGTTGCAGTGGCACTGGAAAGGGGGAGATGCCCCAGGCGTTGCCATCCCTGATGCTGAAATTTTATCGGGTATTTTCCATCGCTTACGCCAACTTTACAAAGAAGAAGGCGGTGCGATGCCAGAGCAAGTGTTGAATATGACTTGGGATTATTTTGATCCTGATAATCCAACACCAGCAGAAGTGGCACAAGAAAGTAATGGTAGAGCATTAGTCGATTTAAAAGATGCTGATGGCAATATCATTCTGAAAAAAGGCCAACTGCTTAGCTCATTTGCTCAGTTACGTGATGATGGTACAACGTCAAGTGGTTGTTGGATCTTCTCTGGTAGCTGGACAGAAAAAGGCAACCAAATGGCTAACCGTGATAACTCAGATCCATCGGGATTGGGTAATACATTAGGTTGGGCATGGGCATGGCCACTTAATCGTCGCATTATTTATAACCGCGCATCGGCAGACCCACAAGGTCAACCATGGGATCCTAAACGTCAGTTAATCGAATGGGATGGCAGTAAATGGACAGGTATTGATGTGCCTGACTATAGCAACGCTGCACCAGGTTCTGATGTGGGTCCATTTATCATGCAACCGGAAGGTATGGGACGTCTATTTGCTATCGATAAGATGGCAGAAGGTCCATTCCCTGAGCACTATGAACCCATTGAAACACCATTAGGGACTAACCCACTGCATCCAAATGTGGTTTCAAACCCGGCAGCGCGTGTCTTTAAAGATGACTGGAAAGAGATGGGTAAAGCAGAAGACTTCCCATATGTCGGAACAACTTATCGTCTGACAGAGCATTTCCACTTCTGGACTAAACACGCGCGCTTAAATGCGATTATTCAGCCACAACAATTTATTGAAATTGGTGAGCGTTTAGCCGCAGAAAAAGGGATTACACAAGGCGATACCGTTAAAGTCAGCTCAAAACGTGGTTATATCAAAGCCAAAGCAGTGGTCACTAAGCGTATTAAAACCCTTGATGTTGATGGGCGCAAAGTGGATACCATTGGTATTCCTATCCACTGGGGCTTTGAAGGTGTTGCAGTCAAAGGCTTTATTGCCAATACGTTGACACCATTTGTTGGTGATGCAAATACACAAACGCCTGAATTTAAAGCGTTCCTTGTTAATGTGGAAAAGGTGTAAGGAGATAAATTATGTCACTGCAATCCCAAGACATTATTCGTCGCTCTGCCACCAACTCCCTAACACCCGCACCTCATGTGCGGGATTACAAGGAAGAAGTGGCAAAACTTATCGACGTAACAACTTGTATCGGCTGTAAAGCCTGTCAGGTTGCTTGTTCTGAATGGAATGATATTCGCGATAAAATTGGCACTAACGTTGGTGTTTACGATAACCCAACTGACTTAACGGCAAAATCATGGACAGTCATGCGTTTTTCTGAAGTTGAAGAGAATGGCAAGCTGGAATGGTTGATCCGTAAAGACGGTTGTATGCACTGTGCCGATCCGGGCTGTTTAAAAGCGTGCCCTGCGGAAGGTGCTATCATTCAATACGCTAACGGTATTGTTGATTTCCAATCAGAACACTGTATTGGTTGTGGTTATTGTATTGCTGGTTGTCCTTTTGACGTGCCTCGCATTAATGAAGAAGATAACCGTGCTTACAAATGTACGTTATGTGTTGACCGTGTTGAAGTTGGCCAAGAGCCTGCGTGTGTGAAAACCTGTCCTACAGGAGCGATTCATTTTGGTTCGAAAGAAGCGATGATCAATCTTGCAAGCGAACGTGTTTCAGAACTACAAACGCGTGGCTATGACAACGCAGGTCTTTACGATCCACAAGGCGTAGGTGGTACACATGTGATGTATGTTCTCCATCATGCTGACAAACCAAACCTGTATCATGGTTTACCAGAAAATCCAGAAATTAGCTCAACCGTTAAGTTCTGGAAAGGTATCTGGAAACCATTAGCTGCTGTTGGTTTTGCCGCAACCTTCGCGGGTGCGATTTTCCATTATTTAGGTGTCGGTCCAAACCGTACAACTGAAGAAGATGAAGAAGAAGCACTCAAAGAGATGGAAGCATCTTCTAAAACACAGACCTCTGTGAATAAGGAGGAGCAGAAATGATGAAGAAGAAAGGTGATAAAATTCTTCGCCACACCGCATCAGAGCGTATAAACCACTGGGTCGTTGTGATTGTCTTTCTGTTCACAGCAATCAGCGGATTGGGTTTCTTCTTCCCATCTCTGAACTGGTTCATGAATATATTAGGTACACCAGAACTGTCACGCCTGTTACACCCATTTGTAGGTAGTGCGATGGCTATTCTCTTTATCTTTATGTTCTTCAGATATTTGAAGTATAACTTTATTGATAAAGATGACTTAGTCTGGGCTAAAAATATTCATAAAGTGCTGCAAAACGAAGAAGCTGGTGATATCGGTCACTATAACTTAGGTCAGAAAGGTATTTACTGGATGTTAAGTATTAGCCTTATCTTACTCACAGTCAGTGGCATTATCATTTGGCGCCCTTATTTCGCAGAATATTTCTCAATCCCAGTGATTCGAATTGCCTTATTAGTTCACTCATTATCAGCTATTTTACTGATAATCACCGTATTTGTTCATGCTTATGCGGCATTCTGGGTGAAAGGATCAATTCGTAGCATGATTGAAGGCTGGGTAACTCGTGGTTGGGCTAAAAAACACCATCCTCGTTGGTATCGTGAAATTCTCGAAGAAGAGAAAAAAGAAGCCGAAAAACAGTCACAGAAATAATGCAATAGAGCACATTTCTGAACAAACGGAGGCTTGTTAGCCTCCGTTTTTTATTCAATTTACGTCCGTTTTAAAACGTAAAAAAACAATAAAATCACGCTATTATTACCTGCTGTCATGGCTTCGTGTTTGTATTTGATTTATCCTGAAGCCAAACCCTGTGGGTATTCACTATAAAATTTAAGATAATAGGAAGATAGAACGTTATGAGTATTCGCATCGTTCCTAAAGAGCAATTAGGCAAAGAGCAATCAGAAAAAGGCATTAGCTTTATTCCCCCGTCTTATTCCCTAATCTGAAAAATCTCTACCAACGTCGTGCTGAACGTTTTCACGCACTCGCAAAAGAGAATCCTTTTGCAGACTACCTTGAATTCGCAGCTGAAATTGCTAAGGCACAAGAAAAAGCACTCCACGACAACCCATTGATTATTGATCTTGCACCACTTCTCACTCAGCAAGCGGGTATTGCACCTTTAGACAAAAGAACATTCAAGCGTAGTAAACATTGGCACGCCTTATTAGCCTCTATCATCGCTGAATTACGTCCAGTTGTACCTGAAAGCGTCACTATCACCTTAGAAAACCTGTCTAAAGCTTCTGAAACTGAATTAGAAGAGATGGCGACAGCATTACTTAATGATGAATATTCAAAAGTGTCTGCAGATAAATCGGTCTTTATCTGGTCTGCATTATCTCTTTACTGGGCACAATTGGCCTCTAATATTCCTGGTAAAGCGAAAACAGAATATGGTGAAAACCGCCAATTCTGTCCTGTTTGTAACAGTATGCCAGTGACAAGCATAGTACAAATCGGAACAACACAAGGCTTACGCTATTTACATTGTAATTTATGTGAAACCGAGTGGCATGTTGTGCGTATAAAATGCACCAACTGTGAACTAACAGGTCAATTAAATTACTGGTCATTAGACAGCGAAAATGCGCCTGTTAAAGCAGAAAGCTGTGGTGACTGTGGAAGCTATCTGAAAATTTTATATCAAGAAAAAGATGCGAATGTCGATGCGGTGGCTGATGATTTAGCCTCTATTGTTCTTGATGCAAAAATGGAAGAAGAAGGCTTTGCTCGTAGTAGCATTAACCCTTTCCTGTTCCCCAATGAATAATAATTAGGTACTAGTATGACAAATGATACGCGCTCACTTTACAGCCAACTACCGTCTATTGATAAGTTGTTGCATCAAGAAGAAATTCAGGCTTTAGTTGCTTCTTATGGTCAGACATTTATTACTGAGCATTTACGAAAGTTACAAGAAGAAGCGCGTATCACTATTCGCCAAAAAAATGGCCTACCACAATGGCACAACCATTGGGCTGATGAATTAAAAAATCGCATTACATTACAACGAAAATCTTCGATTAAACCTGTTTTCAATTTAACAGGTACCGTTTTACACACCAATCTAGGGCGTGCATTAATGGCAGAATCCGCCATCGAAGCCGTTAGCCAAGTTATGCGTTCACCAGCAACCTTAGAGTATTCTCTTGATGGTGCTTCAAGAGGACACCGTGATCGCGCTATCGCTGACTTGTTATGTGAATTAACAGGAGCAGAAGATGCCTGTATAGTAAATAACAACGCAGCGGCTGTTTTACTGATGCTTGCAACAGTGGCTCCAAATAAAGAAGTTGTTGTTTCTCGCGGTGAATTAGTGGAAATTGGCGGCGCTTTTCGTATCCCTGATGTGATGACACAAGCAGGTTGTACACTCAAAGAAGTGGGCACAACAAACCGTACTCACCTTAAAGATTATCGTAACGCTATCAATGAAAATACGGGATTGCTGATGAAAGTTCACACCAGCAATTACGCTATTCAAGGCTTTACCGCTGAAGTACATAGTGATGAGTTAGCTGCTTTAGGTCAAGAGATGAATTTACCTACTGCTATCGATTTAGGTAGTGGCTCAATGACTCATTTGGCTACCTTAGGCTTACCTTCAGAACCCATGCCTCAAGATTATCTGCAACAAGGTATCGACCTTGTCACCTTCTCTGGTGATAAATTATTAGGTGGACCTCAAGCGGGGATCATCTTAGGTAAAAAAGCGTGGATTGAAGCTATTCAACATCACCCTCTAAAGCGTGCGCTACGTGTTGATAAGATGACATTAGCGGCATTAGACGCCACATTACGCCTTTATCAGCAACCTGAAAAAATGGCTGTTGAAATTCCGACATTACGTTTGTTAACTCGGACACAAACAGAAATTCATGACATGGCGCAACGGTTATTACCCCATTTTCAGGCATATTATGGGGAAAATTACCATATCACGATATCCTCATGTGCATCTCAAATAGGCAGTGGTTCGTTACCTATTGAAAGTTTACCAAGTGCTGCACTGACCTTTGAGGCGAAAGATGGAAAAGGTAGCCAATTAGATGCATTAGCCGCGCTTTGGCGTGATTTAGAAAAGCCTATTATAGGTCGAATTACGGATGGTCGCCTGTGGCTTGATCTGCGCTGTCTTGAGGATGAAAATGCATTAATACAGGCACTTTTACTATGATTTTTGCAACAGCAGGTCACGTAGACCACGGAAAAACCACACTTATACAAGCTATCACTGGGGTAAATACAACCCATTTACCCGAAGAGAAAAAACGAGGCATGACGATAGATTTAGGTTATGCCTATTGGCGCCAAGATGACGGAACGTCTATTGGTTTTGTCGATGTACCTGGCCATGAAAAATTTCTTTCAAATATGCTTGCTGGGGTTGGTGGGATCTCTCATGCATTATTAATTGTGGCTTGTGACGATGGGGTTATGACACAAACCATCGAACATATTTCTATCTTACACCTTGCTGGCTGTCCTCAAGTCACGGTTATTCTCACAAAAGCAGATCGTGTTACATCAGCTCGCATTGAAGAAGTTCGTGCACAAACAACCGATGTATTAGCAAATTTAGGTTGGCAACACCCTGATATTTTTGTCACTTCAGCGCCTTCTGGTGAAGGGATCCCAGCACTTCGTGACTATCTTGTTGAGCTTCATCAACAAGAGCAACAACACCCTCAATGGCATAAACGCTTCCGCTTAGCAATAGATCGCGTGTTTAGTATTAAAGGGGCGGGGTTAGTGGTTACAGGTACCGCTCTGGCAGGACAAATTTCTGTTGGTGATACATTTTGGTTAACAGGCGCTGATAAGCCGGCAAGAATAAGAGCGTTACATGCACAAAATCATCCCGTAGAAAGTGCAGGAGCAGGTCATCGTATCGCAATTAATATCACGGGAGATGTCAGCAAAGAAAATGTCTCTCGTGGCGATTGGTTGCTTTCTCAAAAGCCCAACTATCAAGCCCATAAAGTCTTAGTTAGTTTAATCGCAGATGAACCTTTAAAACATTGGCAACCGGTACATATTCACCATGGTACTCGTCATATTACGGGACGAGTTGCCCTCTTAAATGAAGCGAACGATACACCACAATTAGCCGAGCTTATTCTTGATGAACCACTTTGGCTGGTGGATAACGATAGACTGATTTTACGTGATATTAGTGCTCAACGTACATTAGCAGCGGCAAAAGTCTTACATTTGCATTCACCACGCAGAGGTAAACGACAACGTGAATTTTTAACTTGGCTACATCAACTGGATAAGGCGGACAGTGCTCGCGCTAATTTGGCGCTATGTTTACCGAAAGGTGAATTATCTCTCAATCAATTTGCTTGGGCCAACAATTAACCGAAAATGCACTTGAGCAGTTATTAGAGACATTTGAGCTAGTCAACGTTGCGGGCATTATTCTTTCTAAAAATAATGCTGATAATGCAAAACAAAAATTACTTAATACTCTTGAGGAATATCACCAACAACATAATGATCAAATGGGAGTTGGACGCTCTCGTTTAAAACGGATGGCACTCCCAACGTATCATGATGAATTGGTATACCACTTAATTGAACAATTACGTAAAGAAGGTGCGATTAGCCAAAGTCGTGGTTGGCTTCACCTCCCGACTCATGGTCTTGCTTTTTCGTCAGAACAAGAGTCTTTATGGCAACATGCTAAAGTCTATTTTGAACAATCTGAGCCTTGGTGGGTACGTGATCTTGCAAACGAAATGAAAATCGATGAAAAAGAAATTCGTTCCTTATTACGCAAAGCAGCACAATTAGGTTTAATTATTCCGATTATTGCTGATCGCTACTATACACATACTTCTATAGAAAAGTTTGCTTCCATTATTGTGAAATACAATGAGAATAATGGCAGTGTCACCGCTGCGGACTTTCGTGATGAGTTATCTGTTGGACGTAAATTAGCAGTACAAATCTTAGAATATTTTGACCGCACTGGTTTTACTCGTCGCAAAAAAGATCTTCATATTTTACGAGATAAAGGGTTATTCTAAATATCCATATTAACTTAGGCTAAATAACTTTATTTAGCCTAAGTTAAGGTTATCACCTACAATATTTGTAAAATATCCCCTTTATTCTTTATCGCTATACTCGGAAGAGATATGAAAAAACTATTAGGAAGTGCTTATCTTGCACTCATTCTTATTGGCTCTCTGTTTATTGTTTTTGAGAAAGCAACGTTTATTTATACTGCACTACTCTCTGTAGGTGCTTATTTTATTATTTTTTCTATTTGCTTTATTTTATCAGCGCGTGTTTTATTTTCGGCTATTACCACCGGTACGCTTTTCCTTATCACTAAGTTTATTAACCAACTTAAAGTCCATTATTACAAAGAAACATTAATGTTCTCTGACTTTAACTTAGCCTTTGACAGTTCAAATTTAGGGACATTAGGGCATTATTGGGAAGCCGCTGTAGCATTAGTTGCAATGCTAATATGGCTTCTTATCAATATGTCTATTGCTTGGCGTTTTTCCAAAAAATCACGCCCAGCCTTACGTATAAGTAGCTTACTTTTCATCATCATTGGGTTTACCACAATCCATTTTACCGTAGAAAAATGGCAAGCTGAATGGGAAGGAACGCTTCCAGGAGGAAGAGGTACTGTCACTAATTTAATGATGTCAGGTTACCAAACAACATATCATCCGCCTTATTTTCAAGAAAGTGCTGACTACTTTCTTGAAAAGGCAAGCAAAACCGTATTACCTGAAACACAGGTTAAAATAAAACCTGATATTATCGTTTTATTACAAGAATCAACAGTTAATCCTTCCATTTATCAATTTGATAAAGATGTCACACTCCCTGATTTATTTATGTTCCAAAAAGATGAAGGAGTAAGTGCGCAAAGCCCTTTACGTGTACAAACCTTTGGTGGTGGTACTTGGCTTTCTGAATTTTCTGTATTAACAGGGTTAAATACGGATGATTTTGGTGCACGTAAAAACTCTGTATTCTATTTTGTTGTCGATAACCTGAATGAGAGTTTATTCCGTCAACTCAAAGCAGAAGGTTATTACACCGTCTTACTCACCCCATTTAATCGCAGTGCTTACCATGCAGGCTACGCTTATGAAAAAATGGGAATTGATGAAATCATTCAACCTCAAGAACTTGGCTACCCTGGGACATTAGAAGAAAATCTGTGGAAGATATCGACGCAAGATATGCTAGGTTACGTTGAAGAGGTTTTGAAAAAAAGGACTGACAAACCATTGTTTATATTCTCATTAACCATGTATGAGCATGGTCCTTATGATGAATCACACAGAGATATGTACCAAATTACGGGTCAAACAGAAAGCAATAATGCACCAGGTAAATTTAGCCACTATATGGAAAAAATTATTACTAGTGATCCAGCAATTAAAGATTTCTCTAATTTTGTTGCTCAAAGAGAAAAACCAACAATGTTTCTTTATTTTGGTGATCATCAACCTAATATTGAATTAAATAATTACCAGTCACCATTTACTAATCCCGCACATATTACTCAATTCACATTAAGAGACAATCTAACTCAAGGTGCACCAATAACAACAGGTGAATTAACAGATATTAGCTTCTTAGGTGGAATGATACTGGAGCGTGCACGTTTACCATTATCTCCTTTCTATAAAGCCAATATTCAAATGCGACACTTATGTGAAGGGAAATTAAATGACTGTGAAGACGAAAAATTAATTAACAGTTATAAAAATTATATTTACGAAAAACTGAAAGTTGCTGGTGTCGCTGATGATTAATTTTTGTCACTTAAATAATGGATGATCGGGATTATAAATCTGATTAATATCAACGAATAAGAGGCTAATTATCTAGCCTCTTTTTTTATCTCAAAACATTGAATGCTATTATTTACGCGTTGCAACGATCACACTAGATGCTTTCACTAATGCTAAAACATCACTGCCTTTTGCCAACATCATCTCTTGCAAGCTCTCATTTGTAATAACCGCAGTCAACTCTAAGCCTTTCGCTGTTTCTAAGTGCACCGTTGAATTTACAGCGCCTTGTACGATTTGAGTTACTTTTCCTGCAAACTGATTACGTGCAGAAAAATTCAAACCACAATCAGGTAGTGCTAAAACAACCCATGGCGCTTTAATAATGGCAATTGCTTCGCCATCTTTTTTAATATTTAAACTGCCACAACTCTCTTTAGTAATAATGGTTGCCAGTTTTTCACCATGCGCTAACGATAAAACAACTTCGTTATTAACGGCACCTTCAATAATATCAATAACTTTACCAACTAACTGATTGCGTGCTGATACTTTCATTTATCCACCTCTATTATTCATGAGAAATTATATAAATAACGCTATGAAACCACTCAGATAACAGTACCATAAATACTATCCAATAAATTATTCTTAGATCATAGTTTAAAGTTTATTTATTATTTAAAAATACAGCGTTATAAATAGAACTAGTGAATTAATAGAAATAAATTCAGAGAGTTATATCTTGTTATTTTTATCATTATTACCATAAACGAAATAGATAACTTAAGAAACCTGTTAATTAAAAGTAATTTAAGCTATCTATTGTTTAAATTAAAAATACTTATTGCCCATTCTGAGCAAATGTCGCTAACAAATGTAAAGCTGAAGAATAATAATCCGTATCTTTACTCAAATCGACATCATCAATAGGGGTTTTCATCGTTAAATCTCTCACAGCCATCATACCTGGTGTGAGGTTATATTCAGCGCGCTCTTGACCATCAATACTGACCCAAGCAGGGGTTTTATAACGATCAAATTGCTGCCAATACTGCACAAAAGGTTGTAATGCTAATTCATCATGAGCCCAAGCTAAATAAAGAGGAATACGTATAGCATCAAAACTAAATCGTGCTGGCCATTTTTTACTAGGCTCTATCTTTCCATCAGGATATAAACTCACCCAGTCTGTTGGTAATTGATATTCACCAAATCGCATATTTCTAAGTAAAGATTGGCTATCATTAATTAATGCTTTCCAACGAACATCTTTGCTTGCACGGTAAAAATCTTTCCATGCTGGAAAAATAAAATAGGATGGATTAATAATAATTTCTTCTGGCGTTTTAAAGCCATTAATTCCGGGTAATAATACAGTATAGTTTTTTATTTTAACTAAAGTATGTTCTAAAATAGCATGTTGAATAGAATCCGAAGCTGAAAGATAACTTTCATCATTCCACTTTTCACCCGCTTTTAATAATGCCCAAGCAATTAAAATATCACCATCTGTTGCATTATTAGGATCCGGAGTATGTTCACTGTTTTCAGGTTCATAACGCCATTTAAACAGCCCTAAATCGCCTCGATAAAGAGAGGTCGCAGTCCAACGCCACAGTTTCTTAAATGTCTCATGATCATCACTCATTACCGCCATCAACATCCCATAGCCTTGACCTTCTGAGTGCGAGATATTGTTGTTAGCACTATCTATCACACGCCCATCATCCTTAATATAGCGCTCTTTAAACTGCTGCCATCCGGTTTGAGTATCTGCTGCTTGTATTGAGGGAGATACCATAAGCAACAAACCTAAAATAAAAAAAGTAAAAAATAGATAATTAAAACGAGATAAGTGTCTAAAAGACATTGCCTTTCTCTCCTGCTATTGCCGACCGTTATTATATTTCGGTCGGCACATTGCATGTTATTTCAAGGTAACTCAAAAGATAGCAACTATCTTTTGTTCTTCATTAATTTCGTCTTCTTCTATGACTTCTGTTTTGGGTAACAATGTTTTTTCACAAAAATCCTGCATCCAAGAAGCAAACTCTTCTTTTAAAACGGAATTATGTAAACCATATTCAACAAAGGCTTTCATATATCCCAGCTTATTACCACAGTCATGAGATTTACCCACTAAGGTGTAAGCTTCAGCCGTCTCTTTTTTCAATAATAAATCAATTGCATCAGTTAACTGAATTTCACCACCAACGCCAGCTGGTAAACCATCTAATAATTCCCAAATAGCAGAAGAGAAAACATAACGACCTACTACAGAAAGATTAGAAGGTGCATCTTCTGGATTTGGTTTTTCCACGATACGACGAATAGGAGCCCAATTACCTTGAGGACAGAAAATGCCTTCGCAATCCACAACACCATATTGTTGCACCTGGCTCATTGGCACAGGTTCAACCATGATTTGGCTACGTTCTGTTTTTTCAAAACGTTTTATCATTGCTGATAAATTGTCATGTTTAGGATCACAATAATGTGCATTCAATAAAACATCAGGGAGTAAAACAATAAATGGATTATCACCTATCACAGGACGAGCACAGCAAATAGCGTGGCCTAAGCCTAATGCATGACCTTGACGAATTTGTATAATTTTGACATTTTCAGGGCAAATTGAACGTACTTCATCTAATAATTTATTTTTAATACGCTGTTCAAGCATATTTTCTAATTCAAAGCTAGTATCAAAATGATCTGCAATTGAATTTTTAGAAGAGTGAGTAACTAAAATAATTTCCTCAACTCCTGCCTGAGCACACTCTTCAACAATATATTGAATTAAAGGGCGATCAACGATAGGTAGCATTTCTTTAGGAATTGATTTCGTTGCAGGTAACATACGAGTACCTAATCCAGCAACAGGGATAACCGCTTTCATCATAATAAAATCCTCTAATAGATATTTATCTAAAACTAATAATTAATATTATTTTAAAGTTACTCTTATATTTCATAAGGAGTGCAAGATATATTTTAAATATAGCTATCTCCCTCTTTATTAAAAAAGAGATAATATTATTTTATATATCTTTATTTAAAAAACTTTCTATTTAAAATCCAGAATAAAACCCATATTTATTACCACCCATTTCTTTAATGGAATAAAGTGTTTCATCTGCAGATTTTAATAATTCAGATAATGTTTTTCCATCTTTAGGATATTCTGCGATACCTAAACTAATGGAGGGCGTTAACATATAGTCTGAATTAATATTGATTGGCTTTTCCATCGATTTCCAAAGTGACTCTATTATTTCTAATAAAATAACTGAACAAGAACGTAATCCGTTAGGGAAAAGCACAGCAAACTCATCACCGCCAAGTCGACCACAATAGACTTCACTGTTTTCTAATTGTGATAATCGCTTTGATATTTCACACAATACTTTATCACCAGCATGATGCCCAAATTGATCATTAATTGCTTTGAATTTATCACAATCAATAATACCAAGACAAAATGATGATGGATGTGAAATATTTAATCGCTCATTTTCAATTTTTTCAACAATACTCAATCTATTTGATATTCCGGTTAATGAGTCAATATAGCTTTTACTAAACAACTCATTTCTTAATTCTACTTTATCAGTAATATCCAAGCTGATAAATACATAATGAGAAATTAAATTATCTTTATCAAATACAGGAATAATACTAATATCTTCCCATACATCTTGTTGAGATTCATTATTTCTCTTTGCTTCTAATCGATAAACGCCTTTATTATCATTATTACCATTTACACAATAATTGATTTGATTCTCATCAATTAAATAAAATAAGTTGTATTTTTTATCTTTTATATTTTCGAAATGAACATTATTAAACTCACAATATTTTTCATTAGCATAAACTATAACGCCATTAATATCAGTTACTAACATCATAAAAACATTATTAGTAAATTGCTTTATTAATAAGCATTTAGAATTATCATCATTAAATATCATTTCATTCATTTTTGACCTCCTATGCTCATCAATAAAGCATATATATTATTATTCGGCTGATGAGTTATGCGCATAGCGAAAAATAAAAACATCTTTAGCATCAGTGGGTTGACGATGTACTTGCATTTTTGCATTACCGCCTTGATGGGTTAACCAACCCTCATATAGCCCCTCTAATACGCCAGCACTTGCAACACGCCACTGAACATCATCTTGGCTTTGCGTAAAATGAGGCCATGCACAGTGCACTAATAAAAGCTCACTCATTGCAGGAGATATGGTGACAAAACCCCATTTGAATAACGTTAATACGCGATTAATATGTGATTCAAGTAATTGAATATTTTCACTTTCTGGCAAAGGATAGCGTAAGGCAATATCTTTACCAATATTTCTTAATTTACTTTCGGCGGTAGAAATATCATTGTCATTTAATACTTGAAAAAATAATAATTGAGTTAGATCTTGCCAGCCGCTTTCAAAAGGTAATTGTAAGATATCACTGTCATGCTTATTCATTGTTTGTTTCCTTAATTATTTAGACAGAAAGTCTGGAGTATATTTTAGGTGTAACCACATATTATCTTCAGCATAATCACCGGATGTATCATGCGATAAGCTGACACCTAACTCGGTTTCTTTGTTTAAATAATATTTCGCGTCTAAACCTAATCTGTAAGTAATATTTGTTTCGTCTTTTTCTTCATAACGAGATTTAATACGAGGATCGCTCGCGTTATGTTTATTTAGGACGTCCTGCATATAACTATGTGTTGGAAAATAATCACTGCCTTTTTGTTTGTAACTTTGTATACCTATCGCACCATTTAAGGACACTTCACCTTTTTCAAAACGGCGGGTATAAGCAACAGGTAATGAAACAGAAACATAATCTTGTGGACTAAAGTAACCGCCATGCCCTAATGAAAAGTTATTTTGGTTATTTCTAAAGTTCATATAATCAACATGCACACCAGCTTTCACCTCTTGCTGCTCATCTTTATAGAACTTAGCGTAAGATCCCATCCATACTTTCACTTCATCATTACTCGCAACACTTTTACCTTCATAGTTATAAATCCCCCCTCCGACATAAGCGCCAACTTTGCCATCATCCCAAGCATATTGAGCTTTGGCACCATTACGTGTTACACGGCCCCAACTTTCACCCGTAGTAGGATCAGTGCGTCCCATATAAGAAAGTAGACTATCTTTGATAGCTCTGCGCTCTGCAGTCAGTGTTAATTGCCCATTTTGGCCAATTTTAGGTGAATATGTGAGACCACCGACAACCGTTGCCGTATCTTTACCTAATGGTGTTGAACCAACATCAAAGCTGACATTCTTGTCAGATAAACGTAGTCCTAATTCAACACCAGAAGCACGTTGGCTACCGGCTTCATCGGCATTAATTTTGTTTTTCTCATCATGGTTATCGCTATTTTTAGCAAAACGTTCAGCATGTTGAAGCTGACCTGTACCAAAACGATTTGCTCTCTCACCCGAAACTGAGCCACTCGTCATAGAAACCGGGGTGACATTAAATTCCCAGCGGAACTCCTCTCCAGGAACACTTGAAATGCTGATTGGTGCAGAAATTTCTGTCACATTAGATAATCCTTTATCACCATTACGGTGACGTACAGCAACACCACCTTGCACCCACGGTGAGACTTTTTCTTCTAACTCACGAATAGAACGTTGAACAGAAGCCATCTCTTTACGTTCATAGATAGAACCTGCTATGGCTGTATTATCGCTCTCTAATACACGTAATTGGCCCGCAGAAGTATTCAATGTACTATCGTTGTTTTGCCATTGCGCACTACGTAGCAAGGTTAAGGCCTTACGGTTTTCACCGTTTAATTGCGCAATTTGCGCTGCTTGTAATAAATAAGCGGGTTGTGAAGAGGACGGAATTTGTTGCAATAACTGCTGTGCTTTTCGACCATCTTGTTGCGCTAATGCAACTTCAATTTGAGCCTGGATTAATTTGGTATCTTTTCCTTGCTCTTTTTCTAAATAAGAGAGAATTTTATTTGACTGTTCCGGCATGGATTGCGCTAAATAAACACGACTTAATGCCATTAATAAATCAGGATCGTTAGGGGATGATTTTAAGGCGACAACCAGCATGTCATAAGCTGCTTTAATTTCACCTTTTTCACGTAAGCTATCGGCTTGGGCAACTTTAGTCGCGACTTCTAAACGTTTCTTCTCAACAATCGGTGTTTCTTGTTGCAATACTGGATCGTTAATCAAGCTAGATGCTTGTGTATAACGACCTAATTCATTGAGAACATTGATATGCCCAGCATAGTTACCTACAGAGCCTTTAGTGCCTTTGGCAATATCATTTTCAACTAACTGCAACGCTTCATCGTTTAATCCACTACTTACTAATCGTTCAGCTAATTCACCTACATCATTTGGATAATCAGCAACTTGATTAATTAAAGGGCGCAAGGTATTACGTACTGCTACAAGATTGCCCGCTTGGCGATAATGGTCCGCTTGCGCAAGTTGACGATGAAAACGAGCACGCTGTAATAACTCTTTTTCAGCTTCTGTCTGTTGATTATGACTACTTAACAAGTTAAAAACTTTATCCCACTCTTTTTGCTCAACATAAAATAGAGAAGCGACGTAATCTGTGTCTCTTATTTTGCGATTTTGCAATTGTGAAATAATATTTTTTGCACCAACACTATCGCCATCAGCAGCCATTAAACGAGCTAAATCAAGATAAACCCAGTTATTTTGTGGATTCTTACGTTGTGCTTGTGTCAGTAATTGTCTTGCTTGAACACGATTACCATTTTCTAACGCTTTTTGTGCTTCACGACGTAATGTCTCTGAAGGATCTGTATTTGCAGTAAGTTTTTGACGTAAAGAGGCTGATTGTTGAGCCAGTAATTGCTCTGCTTTCGTATTTTGCCCTTCCTGAACCAATAAATAGTAGTAAGCAGAAATCACTTTTTCATTACGACTATTTTGTTGATAAAGGCCGGCTAATAATTGGTGAGCAGCGGGTAAATTACCTTGTTTACGTAATAAATCAGCTTGTAGCAAATTAGCGGATAATCCTTTCTCACCTGAAGCGCCCGTTAAAGGTGCTAATTTATCAAGTGCCTGTTGAATATTTCCTTGTTTAGCCCGGTGTTGCGCATCACGTAATTGCGCATAGAAACCCGCATCTTCAGCTTGTTGCTTCCATTTACTGCCCTGCTCGCCACCTGATTGTGCAGCTTGATTTAATAAGCGCTGACCTGTTGATAAATCACCTGAACGTAATGCGGTATAACCTAACCCTGCTAATGCTTGCGCATCATTATTATCTGCTGCTAATGCTTGTTTAAAATAACCTTCAGCTTCTTTTAATTTACCTTTATTTAAAGCGGTATAACCTGCTTGACGAGCATTACCTTGTATAGCGCCTTGGAAATGTTCCGCAATCGCTTTATCATTCGGATTCGCTTGTAAGTAAGTTTTATATAACACGTCATCATCAGGGCGAACATTCAGCCATAGCAGTGCTTGACGAAGGCCTTTTTTTGCTGACTCATCACCCGAAATATGGCTTAAAATAGTTATCCCTTCACGACGTGTTTCTTCGTTGTAGGTGAGTGTCAGTCCTAATGCTCTTTGTGTTTCTTTATTATCAGGCATTAATGCTGCACGCTGTTTTAACCCAGTAATGGCTTGTGGCAACATTGCAGGTATACCAGCCATCGTCTGATAATATTCTAATGCCAGTGTTTCAGGTGGTTCACTGCTAACAAATAAACGTTGATACGCTTTTACTGCTTCTTCATGTTGCCCTTTTTTTGCCAATTCCCTGGCATAGCCTAATTGTTGATCATTAAATTGTGATGATCGGATGTTTTTTAATCCATTAATGCGCGGATCTTGCGGTGCGACTTGTGCAAGTTTTTCGCGCCAATAGGTCGCTTGTTTTTCATTCCCTTGCTGTGCTGTAAAGAATGCCATTAAATATAAAGCGTCTTGATTATTACTTTCCATAATCAACACTTTTTGTAGCGCTTCTACTGCACGCGCATCATGCGCTTTACCGTGCCAATAATTAGCTTGTTCAATAAGAGAGCTCACAATATTTGGATCAGTAGCTGTTGTATTTACATCATTTGCCGTAGCTTGTACTTGACTTGAAGCGCCTAAAATACAACCGGCATAAATAACTTTAACGATGATGTTAAGTGCGTGGTTTTTCATCCCATATCCTCCTATTTACCTGAACGATGCTGTGATATCTGATGTAAACGACGAGTTGAGCGACGCTGTAACCAGTAATAAGTCACTAAGCCCGTCAACGCACAAAAACCAACAGCTAAAAGACCAAGCAAATACACATGCCTAGAGCTATACCAAAGAAATTGTTGTAATAAAGGTAAGTCCCCTTGAGAAAAGTGTTCGCCTAAATGGAAACTTCTTACTGTGTCTTTACCACTAATCAGTGTGATGTCGCCTTTAATGGCTGCATTTATCTGAGCTAAATTTAAATCGTTGATGATGGTTTTTATCGAATCATTACCTTTAGCAGTCACTAACACGACAACCCTATCGCTCGCCCAAGGTGAGATAAAACTCACCATGCCACGCCAGTTTTTCATGGAAGCGAGATAATTAGTGGCATCACTACTTTGAGATAAATAATCACCCGCGATCCAGCCTTTTGCTTTATCAAGAAATGACTGTGATTTGATCTCGATATTTTTATTTAAAAAAGAGAATGCCTGTTGTGAAAAACGTGTAGGTAAAAAACCTTCACTGCTTAATGAACCAATCGCTAATATATCCTGTTGAGATAGATTATTTTTCTCTAGCGCCTTAGCCCCTAAGAACACAGAAGTATGAGAAACCGGTGTACCTGTGGCATAACCCGTTCTCGCCATTAAGTTGACTAAGGTATAAAGCTCTTCTGTTGTCGGATTTTCAGGTAATAGAAGTGTGGTTTGTGAAAAATCAGCACGACGACTAAATGGGAATGAAGCCCCAGAAAAATACGCTAAGTTCGGCATTCTTGAATAGTGCCAAGTATTTTTAAATTGCAGTGTTGATTGCGGATCAATTTGGCTAATCAAGCTACTGCCATCCGTTAAAATACAAGGAGAATCATCTGGCTCGCGTAAATCAAAATAAAATTGCAATTGATTCTGGCTATAAATTTGGCGAGGATTTAAATAAAGAGTGCTATTTTGTTGTTCACTCTCCATACCTAGCCATTGTCTTAGCATACCTAAAGGCTCTGAACGTGCTGGATATAACGCACCTAAGAATTGGTTATTCAAAGAAGCAATCAATGACGAGCGACGACTATTTAGCTTATCTGAATGAGGAAAAACATATTTCAACTCTAAAGGTAACGCATCACCATCCCACCAAAAAAGATCGGGAGAAACACGAAACGAAAACTGATTCGGTGCATGATTAATACCTTGGCGTGAGAAATCATCATTGCCATTAGCAATTTGACCCAATGTGACCGGTTTATCCGTGTTTAACCAACGTGGTGCATCGTAATCTTTTCGTACAGCCAATGTTTGAAAAGGAACGACCAAGTGATCATTTTGTGGCAATTTACCGTTGTTTAACGCCCATACCGCCTGGCGTAATGATTTCTCATTATCACCACTAATCAGTAATAATTTGAAAACAGGATCAACAGGGTTATCAACTATCGTTAACTGCCCACTATTCCCTGAAGGAAGAGTTATACCTGCGATAGTTTGTCCTGAATACCCAACTAAAATACCGTCACTTTCAGGTAATTGATTCATTAAAACCGGTAAATCAACTTGCTTAATATCATGGCTAAAACTACCAAACCATGATGCTGCAATCGCAGCTGTTGTTACCTCCGCATGGTCAGGTTTATCTGACAATATGATAGGTAACGAGGTCGCTGTCATTCTGTCGGGATCAAAGAACGGTAGGGGCAATCGTTCCAGACTATACCCGCCATTAATCCAACGACCTCGATAATCTAATGATGAATCAGGTGAAATAACGAGGCTAAGCCCTTCGGCTAATGGTGGCATGCATTGATTTTCATCCAATGCATCACGGCTAGCTAAACGAAAGCTGAGGTTATTTTCATTCGTCAACATCATTTCAGGGATTTCTAAAACATATTCATGTTCTTGCCCACCCTCTTCTAAAGGTAAAAATCCCATAGGTTGACCATTTAACATTAAATGGAGTGTTTGGTCAGACTGAACTAATCCTTGAGATGCCTTCACCTTCATCGTTAATGTGGCGTTATCAATAAATAAATCATTCGCCATATTAAAAGTCACACCAGAAAGTAATCTTCTTCCTGATAATACGATAGGCGATGGATTTCCCATCTGTGCCAATGTTAATTGCTCTTCGATATTACGAGCTTCAGATAATCTCGCATCTTCAATTCGAATGGGATTATTGACATTTTGTTGTACGGTTGATTGGATATAAGAAGTCGGGTCAGGCAAAATTTCACCACCGAGTTCTAACATACCCGTCGCTGCTTGAGATAAATTAATACTCGCAATCGCTATCGCAGTCAGGCTTAGCATTAATGTCAGTTTCTTTTTCATGCTTAGTCATCCCCGTTAATTGATTGCACAGAGAGTGAAGTTTTGGCTTTGGTTCTTGTTGCGGCTGCTTTTACTTTTTGGCGACGACCAAAGAACAATTCAAAAATACAACGAGTAATACCTGCTAACTCTTTAAAAGGTTTATCTTTATAATCTGCTTGATGGATCCATGCATCAGCACGACCAAAAATAATACGCACCAATTTACGACGAATATTTAAATTAATAGGTAAATATTCAAGGCGTAATTGATTATTTTCTAAACTTACTATTTCAACAGGAACTGAAACTTCATCGCGTTGAACATTGAGCGTGATTGAAGTGACATTGCGTTGGCGAAATTCCGCCATTTTATTCACTGCGATACGAACGCCCCCCATTGAAATATCTTCAGTGGTTGTGCTTAATTTCGCGCCATCATCAAAATACAATGTAATAGGAAGAGCAGCATTAATTCGGGTATGTTTACGAATTTGACGAGTCTCTTTACCGACAGCAATCGATGCAAGAATGATAAATAAGCTATAAGTTGCCCAAGTTAGGTTTAAAACAATAACTAGAGGATCAATACCTTGAAAATCATTTAATAGATAACGGATAACGACCCATGAAATACCCGTAATTAAAAGAAGAGCGGTAATAATTAAAGGGCGTACAGTGAGATAATCCATATAGCTCTTATCAAGTAAATCACCTTTATCTGTTACGTTAAATTTACCTAATTTTGGTGAAACTAAGCTGAGTAGCGTAGGTAAAACCAAACTAAAAGCCATGACGGTTTCATAAATTTCCCCCCAGAAAGAATAACGATATTTACCGATATTTTTTGAGTTTACATAAACCGACATGATTAAGTGTGGCAATGCATAGGCGAATATCATGCTGGCAGATGAAGCAATAATATTGAGGTTAAATAACATAAACAGTAATGGGGCAGTTAAAAAGATAATGCGAGGTAAACCGTACTGAAAATGGAGCATGGCATTGAGATAACATAAGCGCTGAGGAAATGTTAAACCACGACCTAACATTGGATTATCAACACGGAATATTTGTGTCATCCCTCTCGCCCAACGAATACGTTGATTAACGTGTAATGCTAAACGTTCTGTTGCAAGGCCTGCGGCTAAAGGAATATCAATAAATGCAGAGTTCCAACCTAGGCGTTGTAATTTCAACGCGGTGTGGGCATCTTCTGTTACTGTTTCAACTGCAATACCACCGATCTCTTCAAGTGCGCTACGGCGCATTACAGCGCATGAACCACAGAAGAAAGTCGCATTCCAGTTATCATTACCACGTTGAACAGGGCCATAGAAAAGGGCGCCTTCATGTGGTGCATCTTTTGCTGCACTTAAATTACGTTCAAAAGGGTCTGGAGAATAGAAATAGTGTGGTGTTTGAATAAGCGCTAATTTAGGATCTTCAAGAAAGCTACCAACTGTTGCTTGCAAGAAAATACGGGTTGAAATATGGTCACAATCAAAAACACAAATAAGTTCACCATCTGTTAATCCCATAGCATGATTTAAGTTACCTGCTTTGGCATGATCATGAACTTCACGTTCAATATAAGTTACCCCAACATCACCTGCGAATTGTTTAAATTCTTCACGACTACCATCATCCAAAATATACACTTTCATTTTATCTTGTGGGTAGTCAATAGCTTGAGCCGCTAAAACCGTATCACGTACCACATCTAAACTTTCGTTATACGTCGGTATATAAATATCAACTGTTGGCCATTGAGAAATATCTTTAGGTAAAGGCGCTATTTTTCTATTTAATGGCCATGATGTTTGAAAATATCCTAAGACTAAAATAACCCAAGAATAAATTTCAGCCATAAATAAACCGCTACCTAAAACAGCTTCGATGGTTGTATTAAAATTAAGGGTATTCGTTGCACGCCAGTAAAGATAACGTGTTGACATCAACAACGAGATAAAAACCATTGTTAACAATCGTTTTTTTGATTTTTTAAAGCCGACAACAAATAACAACAATATATTGATAATGCCGAATATATATTGTTGTTCGGCACTCATTGGCATAACAATAAGTGAAAACATTGTTATCAATAGAAAAGCCGTAATTAATGTTTTAAATACTTTATTCATAAACCCATACCTTTGTCATCGCCATAGATTTTTTCTTAAGAAAATAGTTATTCATCGATATAAATAAATATCGAAAAAAACAAACCTAGCTTAAAAAATAAAATAACAATGGCTAAAGATTGACACTAGTCAATATTATTTATTTATACAAAGAGTGTTACTTATTTAAATTAGACAGAGGCAATAAATGAAAATATATCTTTTAGTGATATATTTTCATGCGCATAAACTCTATCCGTTTCTTTGTTATCAAATATTTTATTATCTGCTAACAAATTTTTCTTGCTCTTAATTAAATTGTCTTTCTTTGCTTTAACAACTAAAGCATCCTGGCGATAAGAAGGGTTTGAAGAAACCATAAGAAATTGTTTTTGTTCATTTTTCATAGAAGAAGATGAACTTTCTGAAAACGTTTTATTACTTAAATTACCCATTTTATTGTTATCTTCATTACTTATAACTATTGGTTCTACTTTATTATCAACATCTTGTGTTGGAGAAGAAGAAAACTCTTGGAAAGCAAAGGCATCTTCCTGAAACTTATCTTTTAGATTACTAATGTCATCATACATAGTGTGGCCCCTTTAATAACAATACTCTAAACCTTGTTCAATAATTTGATGCTCATCTAAAATAAGAAAGTGAGTACTTTAGAGATAATATCCACAACAAGTTAAAAATATATCTTTATAAACTCAAATTTAAACTTTCATTAAAACATCAATTAATGAACATCAACTATGTAGGGTAAAACAATCTTATTTATATTAATTTATTAAATTACAAATAAACATCATTCGATTAGGAGTAATGATTATTTAAATTAAATTGTATAATTATTTTAATGAAAAATACAACATCAAAAAAAATATAAAAACTTAGCCACACCTTATTTTTGCTTTATAAAAATGAGTACTTTTACTTAACTTCATATTGATTATTATCATCAAAAAGAGTGTCTTTTTACTCTAAAAAAATAGGTTTAAAAGCCAGATAATAACTAAAGTCAACTAATAACAATTTGTATAAATTTTATAAAAATAAAATTCTAAAATAATTAAGTATTAATATTATTTCTTCTAAAAATTAAAGAACCTTTCAAGATCAATTAAAAAAAATCACCTTATTTCCATTCTAAAAATGACTAAT
Source organism: Proteus vulgaris (assembly GCA_901472505.1). Classification (NCBI taxonomy): domain Bacteria; kingdom Pseudomonadati; phylum Pseudomonadota; class Gammaproteobacteria; order Enterobacterales; family Morganellaceae; genus Proteus; species Proteus vulgaris. Next base: position 1,670,668 of record LR590468.1, on the reverse strand, counting down.
AAATAATAAAAAAAAATAAAAATAATTATTTATTCATATTGATTAGCATCAAAATAGGTTTATTTTTTACTCTTAAAAAGAGAATTTATTGTTTTTTGTCATATTCTGATAGTTTTATTTTATAAAGAAAAAATAAAACACATCAGTATTCGTTAAGTTTTAGAAAAAAACATCTAAAAAAATACAAAAATAGATTATCAATCTATGAATAGTCTTATTATTTACTTATAGTAAATACTGCTAAGTATAACCTGTATTTCAGAATAATTAACTTAAGTAATATTTTACTACTAAAATAATATTGTTAACTTAGCTTAACAAACAGACAATCGTGATTTGGTTCAAATAATAAATGTAACAATGAAAACAAGCTAACAATTCAACATAACACATTGAATTAAAATAAAAACAAACAACCACTTAGTTATAAATACTAATAATTAGTATAAATACCAATCAAAGTGATTTTTTATATTAAAAATACTTAATTAACTATAGCTTTATACTAAACAGAGAGTATCATTTTAAGACCTTCTTTTTAGGTAAATACGTAAATAAAGGTACTCTTCAGATGCATTTTTTTAAGAGTAATCTTATGAATCTAAGTTGTATTTTTTTATCTTTTAGCAAAAAAACATCAAATTAAGATGTTTTTTTGCAGCGATAATTCAAAATTGCGGAATCGCTTCACCTACTCACAGAATAACAAAAAGGCACTCTATCCTTCTTTACTTCTATGCTATCTTTATTAGATGAATCGAACGTATTCGCGATAATGGAAAAAAGATGGATTTAGAACAATTAAAGAAAGATTTTCGTACTGGTAAGAAAATAAAATTTATCTATTTTTGGGGGCACAAAAGTAAAACAGATGACGTCACAAAAAGTTGCTTTAGCCAATGGTATCCTGCACCGTTTATCTTAGATGATGTTCATTACGTTAGTGCTGAACACTATATGATGGCAGAGAAAGCAAAGCTTTTTAATGATATAGAAATACGAGAACGTATAATTACAACATCAAACCCAGGTACAGCTAAAGCACTTGGTCGAGAAGTAAAAGGATTTAACCAAGAAATTTGGGAACAACAACGTATGGCTATTGTTATTCGAGCTAATATTGCTAAATTTTCTCAAAATAATGCGCTAGGTAATTTTTTAATTTCGACAGGCAATCGTGTGCTTGTGGAAGCAAGCCCCGTTGATAAGATATGGGGAGTAGGTTTAAGTGAACAAGACAAAGAGATCGGTAATCCCCTTTTATGGAATGGATTAAATTTATTAGGCTTTGCTCTAATGAAAGTACGTCGTGTTTTAATTGAAGGCAGTCATCAATAGGTAAAAAACTCAACTGTCACCAATCACTGTTCTTATTTAACCTAGTGTATATAAACAGTAGAGATAACTTAAGTATTGACTGAAATAGAAATGGCCCGGTAACAACAACTTTATTGTTACTATAAATAATATTTACAGAATAATTAAGAGACTGATATGTATTATGGTTTTGATATGGGCGGCACAAAAATTGAGCTTGCCGTTTTTGATAAAGATCTTACTCAAGTATGGCAAAAGCGTGTTCCTACACCTAAAAATGACTATCAGGCATTATTGAATGTGTTTAAGGAGCTCACTTTAGAAGCCGATAAAGAATTAGGATGCAAAGGGAAAATCGGCGTAGGTGTGCCAGGCATTGTTAACGCAAAAGAAGGAACAGTATTTACCACCAACGTTCCCGCAGCCAAATACAAACCAATGGTTCATGATCTCGCACATATACTCAATAGACCCGTTAAAGTTGAAAATGATGCTAACTGTTTTGCCTTATCAGAAGCATGGGATCCTGAATTTCGTCACCACCCTTCAGTACTTGGCCTTATTTTAGGTACAGGAGTCGGGGGTGGCTTTGTTGTTGATGGAAAAGTTCTTTCCGGTAAAAATGGTATTGCTGGTGAAATTGGCCATATGAATTTAACGGTGGATGCAGATAACGTCATAGGTGACACCATGCCAAAAATTATCTGTGGTTGTGGCAAAAAAGCGTGTTTTGAGACTTATTTATCAGGCAGAGGCTTTGAACGTATGTATAAAGCCTTCAATAATGCCCCCAAAAGAGCCGTTGATATTGTTGAGCAATATTATGCTGGAGATAAAAAAACGGAAGAGCATGTTGATCGTTATATGAAAGTACTGGCAATTTACCTAAGCAATATTCTTACTGTACTTGACCCACATTTAATTGTTATTGGTGGTGGATTATCACAATTTAATGCATTGTATGACCAATTACCTAAATATCTTTCTCACTGTATTTATGGAAATGCACAAATTCCAGCAATAGAAAAAGCACGTCATGGTGATGCAGGTGGCGCCCGTGGAGCTGCTTGCCTTAATTTATTAGACTGATAAACAAAAAAGAGCCTTTCTTCTTTTATTAAAGGCTCTTCTATCAAAACGGTTTTATCTACGTCACTCGGTATTAAGGCGATCGTTATGGATAAGATATGGTTTAAAAAAAGATTAACTTTTCTTGGTGGATTAACTATCACATTAATCCTACTTCAGTTAATTGGCTCTCTCTTACCAATTTCACTTCTTCAATGGGGAATTATTCCAAGAACAGGTGAAGGATTAATAGGTATCTTCATCGCACCCTTTATTCATGGTTCTTGGTCTCATCTGTTTAGTAATCTACTCCCTCTTCTTATCCTTAGTTTTTTATCCATGACACAATCTTTACGAGAGTATGTTTTATCAAGCATATTTATTATTATCGTAAGTGGTTTATTAGTGTGGGTTTTTGGACGAAGTGCTATTCATGTTGGTGCAAGTGGCTGGATTTTTGGATTATGGTCTTTGTTGATTGCTCATGCGTTTACACGTCGTAAAATTATCGATATCGTGATAGCACTCTTTGTTCTATTCTATTATGGATCAATGGCCTATGGCTTAATTCCTGGTCAATTAGGTGTATCGACTGAATCACATATTGCAGGTGTGGTTGCGGGACTATTTTATGCATGGTGCGCAAAAAAATTAGTCCGACGAAAAAGCCAAATAATAGAAGTGGCTAAATAAAAAGCCACTTCTTGATAAAACAATTATTTGTGGCCGATTGGCAATATTGTTCTGCCATACATCTCATTTAATACTTCAGCCATTGCAAGGTAAAAAGCACTGGCGCCACAAATAATACCTTCAAAGCCAGCAATTTTTAAAATCAGTGCATTACTGGTGATATTTCCTATCGCCAGTAAGGCAAATAAAATTGTCAGACTTAAAAAGACAAATTGCAGTGCTCTATTGGCTTTTAATGTGCCAATAAACATGAAAAAGGTAAATATTCCCCACAATGCTAGAAAGACACCTAAAAAGACAGGAGTTGTGGGTTCACTCAACCCCATTACGGGTAATAACCAAATTCCCACTAATGTGACCCAAAAGAAGCCATAAGAGGTAAATGCGGTCGCGCCAAAAGTATTGCCTTTTTTAAACTCAAAAATTCCAGCAATAACCTGTGCGATCCCACCATAAAAAATTCCCATACTCATAATGACAGAGACAACAGGGAAAAAACCGGCATTATGTATGTTCAACAAAATCGTTGTCATACCAAAACCCATCAAACCTAATGGACCCGGATTGGCAATACGTTCGTTAGTCATAAAACCTAAAACCTCTAAAAATAATAGGGGAAAATTAAAAAAAATTTGAAGGCGCTGGATAATAAGAGGTAATACATTTAAAAACAATGATCCCGATGGGTATATTTTTGAATAACTGCCCACGTTGATACTAAGGGGAAATAACTAGTGGATTTAACTTAGAGAAAAGAAGTATTTAGTGATAGATGCTTATATCAATAAAAAATACAAAGAAAAATAACAGTCTATAATTTAAGAGGTAATATCAATCAGTTGATATATGAATACCGAAATTTACCTTAATATGCGGTTTTATACATGAAAATGAAATAAAATCTAACACAATAATTAGTTATATTATTAACCTATAAGCGAGCTTGTTATGAAAAAAATACTGGTATTATTAATTGGTAGTACGTTGGCTTTTGCATCTCAAGCAAATACGACACAACAAGGTGGTTTTCAAGGCTCAATTCAAGCACCAACAGAACAAGGTGGATTTAAAGGCCCTTCTATTAGTGAAACCACCGTTGCTAAAGCAAAAGATCTTTCGGATGACACTTGGGTTATCTTAACCGGTAAAATTACGAAAAAGATTGGTGATGAGTTGTATGTTTTTGAAGATAGTACCGGTGGTATCAATGTAGATATTGATAATAAAAGATGGCGCGGGCAAACAGTGACCCCTGATAATACCGTCAGAATTGAAGGTAAAGTAGATAAAGAGTGGACAAGTACAGAGATCGACGTAAAACAAATTACTATCATTAAATAATTATCATCAAATAATTTGTATCTAAACAAAATTAGCATCTCTTATTAAAAAAGCCAATTTATTGAATAAATTGGCTTTTTTCTTTTTATATTAAGTGCTTTTTTTTTCGAAAAAAATTAAAAAACATAAACATAGTATTATTTATATCTTTGTTTTATATAAATATTTTTTTTACAAAACTCTACGTGTTTATACTTTTATTACATTGACCTTCCCGTAGGGGGAAACATTATTGTTATACCCATCAATTTAATGAAAGGAATGGACAATGAAAAAATTATTACTACCTTCGATTATTGCAATTTCAGTATTTACAAGCACCGCTTATGCATCTAATAATCATAATATTATTGAGGTTTATAAAACGGACAGTTGTGGATGCTGTGCTTTATGGGCTGATGGCATAAAAGAAGCTGGTTTTAACGTTAAGGTAAATATTGTTTCAGAAACGCAATTAATGGAAAAATATCAACAAGCAGGCGTACCAAATAATTTATTTAGTTGCCACTTAGCGACTTACCAAGGTAAAGACTTAGTTGGGCACATTCCTGTTGATAGTTTAAAAAATATCAATTTAGTGGATAAATCGAAATCTGGTATTGCGGTTGCAGGTATGCCAGCAGGTAGTTTAGGTATGTATGCGGGTGATTATAAAGAGCCTTACCAAGTGATTGCTTTTGATAAATCAGGTAATCAGTCACTGTTTAAGTCTTACAACTAATTTTGTTCTTACTATCGTGTCGTTTTAATAGCAATATAGCTCTCCGATAGCGTTATTTTTCTCTGCCTGTTTTCGATTTTACAGGCAGTACTTTATTTTTGGATAGTAAATAATGTTGGCACAATAGGATTAGCAGGTGAAGGCTTTAAAAAAATCATACAAATTAGCCCTAAAATAACAAACCACGTTATTAAATGAAATCCATCTATAAAAGAGGCGACATGAGATCCCCTTGCTATTAATGACACTATATATTGAACATTTTCTAATAAATCACTAGATAATTTCTGCTCTCCCGTTTGAATATAACCCCTCAATGAGTTGTGATGCGTATCATAAGATATTCGTAAATAGGTATTCATTAAAGCCCCAGCTAATGCAGGCATTAATACTCTAGCAATCGAAATATATGCACCAAGATGTAATGCTTCACTAGGCTTAATGTTTGTGACAAATGATGCAATCAACCCAATTAATAAAATACACTCCCCAATAGCCTGTAACATCATTAGCACAAAGAAATCATCTGCTCGCCACTGATAAGTCATTTGATGTCCGATTAAGCAAGCAATTCCAATAATCGTTATCCCTATTATCATCACTAATCGAGGCTCTAATCGACGAGCAATCATTATGGCAAAAGGGCTGAAAAGAAGATAAATAATAAAAGCTATATTACTCACATCACCTATTTGCTGAGCTTTTAAACCTGCCACAATACTTAAAAAGGATGGTATAAACAAAGAGTTAGGCAACATTAAAAAACCATATAAACAAGCAATAATAAAGCAGAGCCTTAAATTATAATTTTTGAACCAATTTAAATATCCAAAGCTTTTGCTATAAACTGACGCTCTAATAATAAAAGTGAGTATTAAGATACAACTAGCTAGTAAACAAGAAATAATCAGCCCTGAATCCCACCATCCTAGTAATTCACCTTGCACAATACCAATATACAATAAAATTAAACCTAAGCATTTTAATGTCATACCTCCCCAATCACTTTGTGCTAATAGTTCTTTATTGATAGAGGATATAGGCATACCTCGCCAAGCAAAAAACATAATAGCTAACGAAAATAACATTGAAACCCAATAGAGCCAGCGCCAATTTAAGATTTCGAATATTGAACCAGATATTCCTACTCCTGCATCCATTCCGACTGAAACTCGTAGGCTATAAGCCGCCATAACGATTAGCCAAACATTAGGATTTAAACTTCTTAATGCCAAAGATATTGTCATTGGCAAATAGACTCCCAAACAAAAACCAATCAAAAAATGTAGTATTAATAAAAAAGGGAGTCCAATAAAATCACCACTACTAGAGACAAAAATACAACAGAAAAAAAGTAACAAGCTTGAGCTAATTAATATTTTCTCAGCACCATAAATCACCATAAACCAAGGTACTAATGTCATACTGATTAACTGAGCAGAATTAATTGCTACGTTTAACCAAGAGCCTTGCACTATATCTAGAGCAAAAATACCGCGTAAATCAGCTAAAGAAATAGAAAACATACGAATAAAAAGTGTTGATAAAATAGCACCTGAAAAAACAGAAAGCACAATAAAGATTGGCCTGTTTTCTTGTGCGCTAAATAAGAAATTAAGCCTCATGATCACCCTCTATAGATAAACTTTCTGTGTCTATTTTTACCTCGACAGACATACCAGCACGTAATTTAGCTAATAATTTATTATTACTATCAAAAGTGATGTAAACAGGAATACGTTGTACCACTTTAGTAAAATTACCACTGGCATTATCCGCTGGAATAAGTGCTGATTCACCACTACTTTGTGCGCCAATATAACGAACTTTCCCTTGAAACTCTTCATAAGGAAAAGCATCTATTTTGATTAAAACGCGTTGTTCTGGAATAACTTTTTTTATCTGAGTTTCTTTTAAATTAGCAATAATATAAATATGATTTAATGGTGTTAGCGTAACAACCTCTGTGCCAGAGGTTACTAGACTACCAATATTTACTTTTATTTTATTTAATTGAGCATCAAAAGGGGCTTCGATAGTGGTATAGGTGAGTTCAGTCTCTGTTTGTTGATATCTGGTTTGTGCAATATTTTTTTCTGTTAAACGGATCTGTTCTTGCGCTTTCAGTAACACTAATGACTGCTTAGCTTGCTCCCATTCATTTTTAGCAGCACTTTGTAATTTAATTAAACGTTGCAAATCAGACTGTGCATCAAGGTAGTTTTGTTTTGTTATTGCACCACTTTGAATCAAATCTTTTCGTAATAAAGGATTGCGCTTAGCCTGTTCCACATCAATTATCGTAGCTTCATAGCGATTACGTAATATTCCAATATTAAGTTCAGCAGCTTTTATCTCTTCTTTTAAATTATCAAGTTGTAATTGTGCTTTTTTCAACTCAGAAATAGCCGCTTCTTTATTGAGAATTTGCTCATTATTATTAATAGTAGCAATAACTTCACCTTTCTTAACATATTGATAATTTTTTTTTTTTACATCTAAAATAAAACCTGTCATCCGAGATTTTAATATTGTGGTATCCGTTTTAATGTAAGCATTATCTGTCGTTTGATAACGCGCATCGCTCCACCATTTATCCCAATCTATTATGGCTATTCCAATAAATGTAATCACACAAATGACAGCAACCCAAGGAGTATAAGTCATTATAAACTTTGTTATTTTCTCTTTATTTGATGGCATATTTTCCATTGTTAACTCCAAACCCCGATCTTTTGCTCTCTTAAATAGCAATCTAACATTGTTAGGTTTTTCAAATATGGTAAACTAACATTGTTAGATAGAAAAGGGGTAATGAGAATTATTTATGAAAACACCTAAAATTGATCGGCTGAAAGTATTAGATACCGCTCTTTCATTGCTAGAGACAGAAGGTATTGAAGGCCTAACAATGCGTAAACTCGCGGATGCGTTGCAGATTAAAGCGGCCTCTCTCTATTGGCATTTCGATAATAAACAAACCTTAATTGAAGGGATGGCAGATAGAATAGTCAGTGAGGTTGCAATAAATTTTGAATTTAAAAATAATTGGAAAGAAGATATTAAGCGTCTATCTTATGATTTAAGAAATGCATTTTTACGCCACAGAGATGGGGCGAGAGTATTTGCTGGTACTTATGTGATATCTGAAAATGTATTACGTATAAACAATACATTTATTAGCGCCATTATGCAGTCCGGCACTTCAGCTCAACTCGCAAGTAAAATAACAATGACCTTGCTCTATTTTATTTTAGGCTGCTGTATAGAACAGCAATCTGTCATGCTGATTGAGAAAGAAGAACTAGCCAATAAAAGAGAAGCTTTTGAACAATTAGTTCAAGATAAATTTCCTCAAACTTGGCAAGCGAGAGAGGTTCTGTTTGCTGATGATTTTACCTATCGTTTTGACTTTGGATTAGAGCATCTTATTTTAGGTTTTCAGCATCAAATAAATGGATCATGATAAAAAAATAGCCGCTTAAAATATGCGGCTATTTTTCTTACCTTATACAATCAAACAGGACCATAACTTATAGTCGTTGCAATACCAATTGCCGCCATACCAATCACTATCCAAATCATTAAAATAGGGAAAACAAATTTAACCCAACGAGTCCAAGGTACTTTACCGACAGCTAATACTGCCATTAATACACCTGATGTTGGTGTAATAATGTTAGTAAATCCATCACCTAATTTAAGAATTAAGACACCCGTTTGGCGAGTTAAATCTAAGATATCTAAAATAGGTACCATTATAGGCATCACAATAGATGCTTGCCCTGTACCCGATGTCACTAATAAATTGAATAATAAATTAAAGAAATAAAGTAACTGAGCGCCCCAAAAATGGGAGGTTTGCTGTAATGGAACGAGTGTAGCTTGAACAATAGAGTCTAGCACACGCCCTTCATCCAAAATAACAATAACCGCTCTTGCAATTCCAACAACTAATGCCCCATAAACTAAAGACTGGGCACCTTTCATAAAGGTTTTAATATAGTCGTTTGGCCCGATTTTAAACATCACAGCAACCACAACACTCATCATAATAAAGATGGCAGATAAGTGTTCAATACCCCATTTATATTCAAAAGCACCGTATAAAAATAGCCCAATAAATGCAATAAAGACCACAAGACTCAATTTCTGCATTAAAGAGAAAGTACCGTCCACGGTTTGATCTTTGTGATCATCATAATCAGGATCATCTGTAGCTAACCCATACATATAACTTTTAGTTGGATTATTCGCGATACGTCTTGCATACCAAACAATATAAGCAATAGTGACCACAATCAGAACTGAGAATAATACAATTCTAAAAATCACGCCTGAAAATAAAGGCACTTCAGCTAAGGTTTGTGCTGTACCTAAAATAGTTGGATCCAAAACACCAACAGCATTCCCTGCATAATATCCAAGGTAAACAACAGCAACACCCGTTATGGCATCTAATTTCATCGAACGTGAAAGGGCTATTCCTATTGGAATAAAGGCTATAACAGCATTTGCCGCCAATCCCAATGATGAAAGCATACCAAAGATAAATGCAACCGTAATAATCAGCGCTTGGTAATTACCCTTTGTTTTGACAATTAACGCATTGATCCCTGAATCAATAGCACGCGTTCTGTCATAAATAGCAATTGCACCACCAATCATAAATATCAGGAAAATAATACTTGCTGACTGCTTTAATCCAACAGGAATAGCGTAAAACACATCCATTAACGAAGCTGGATTTTGATCAACATAACCAAAACTACCTGGTACAACACGATTTAGCCCATTTACTGTTTCGCGTTCATAGGTTCCTGCAGGAATTAAATAAGTTGCTATTGCGGCTAAGATTACAATGCCAAAAATAATAATAAAGGCATCAGGCATAGCCCATTTTATTTTTTTATTCTTATCCATACATTCACCTTATTGAGACAGACGCTTTAAGATATTGGCAAATAACGCCGTTCTTTCGGTTAATGAAGGTAAATCAATATATTCTTTATCACTGTGCTGATATCCGCCAATAGGCCCTAACCCATCAACACTTGGTGTACCCACACCCGCAGTAAATGAAGCATCAGAGCCTCCTCCTGTCGAAATATCTTCAATATCAAGACTGAGTAAACGCGCTTCTTCTTTTATAATGTCAATTAAAGTTGCACTTTCTGGTGTTTTTACCATTGGAGGACGATTAATACCGCCATTAAGCGTGAGTTTAACGCCTTCTAAAACAGGCTTACTGCATACTTCTCTGACTAATTTATCTATTTCAACACCTTGCTCATCGGTTGAAATACGCACATCAATTTCAGCACGAGCATTAGGTGCTACCGTATTAACTGATGTGCCACCAGAGATCAAACCAACATTAATAGAAAGCCCTTCATCATGGCGAGACAGTGCATGTAATGCTTGAATTTTATAAGATAACTCTTGAATAGCACTAATTCCCGCTTCTGGTGCAATACCAGAGTGAGAAGCTTTGCCTTCAATTAAAAGTTCGTAAGTTCCCACACCTCGGCGAGCACTAACAATTGCCCCATTAGCACGAGCAGGCTCCATCACTAAGGCATAAGATTTATTATTTGCATACTGTTCAATCAAACCACGTGACGTTTTTGAACCAATCTCTTCATCACAATTTAAGAATATTTCAACATTTTTATAAGCGTTATTACCTGATTGTATTAGTGCATTAATAGCGTAATAAGTCAGAACATGACTGGCTTTCATATCAATAACACCAGGTCCATAAGCACGAGTACCGTCGATACTAAATGGGCGCTCAGCGACTGTACCTTTAGGGAAAACAGTATCAAGATGAGCAGCAATGAAAATTTGTGGATTTTTGGCTTCTTTATGAACTAAGCGATAATTATTACCCAGCTTTTCATTCTCAAAAACCTCGACGAGAAAACCTAATTGTTTATAACGTTGAATAAGTAAATTAGCCACAGCATCAACGCCCTCTTTATCATAAGAGCCACTTTCTGTGTTCACTAATTCTTTTAAAAATTCAACCATTTCATTGTATTGTGAATGAATTGTGTTTTGCATTTCTCTTACCTCTTGTAATTATAATTTGTCGTTTTTCTTAGCTTGTTTTTGAGCTTTTATTTCTCTTGAAAGAACTTGCTTATAAAACTGCAACAAAACGCCAAATACGATTATTAGCGTTAATTTGTAATTTTCATTATGGGTTAATAAATAAAACAACCTTAAACTTTACATATATTTAATATGATTGCATCTATTTTTTAAACTCATAACAACAATTAATCAAACTCACAATAAATTGGTTTTAAAAATAGATCGTTTTTAATAAGAGATCGGAGGAGATAGGGGAATTAACCTAAATATTGCTTGATTGTTTTAATAAAAAACTAGACAAACAAAACCAAATAAAAAAGAATTTAAATTTAACGTAATTTAAATCAATATAGATAAAATAAAGAATATCAATAATGATTATTGATATATATTTGATAATTAAATATAGGAAAAATGAAATGGTAAAATAAAAATAACGATAATTAACAATAAGTTAAATATTTTATTATAAATTTATTTAAAAAAATAAAATATTTTTTATTCTTTATGGAAAACAAATTATTCTTATAAAAAGTATATTTTTATAATTTTATTAAACTTAGTCAGTTGCTCTCTAAGTTAAATATCACTCATTATTTATTTTTCATTTCTTTATTTTTATGCTAACTGTAAATTAGAATCCCTCTACTAATTTAATAAATTTTATTTATAACTATAGATCCAACGTACTGTAAATATAATAAAAAACCCAGTGTATCGGTTAAAATTTCACTGGGTTTAAGTATAATTAACAATAAATTCTTTATAAAAAGCTAATTTTTATTCAACCGTAACTGATTTTGCTAAGTTACGAGGTTGGTCCACATCCGTGCCTTTAATTAAAGCAACATGATAAGACAACAGCTGCAATGGTACAGTATAGAAAATTGGCGCAATAAGCTCTTCAACATGAGGCAAGGAAATCAGCTTCATCGTTTCATTTTCTTCAAAGCCAGCATCTTGATCAGCAAACACATACAGTAAGCCACCACGAGCCCGAACTTCTTCGATATTAGATTTTAATTTCTCTAATAACTCATTGTTTGGCGCAATAATGATAACGGGCATATCCGCATCAATTAATGCTAATGGGCCATGTTTTAATTCGCCAGCGGCATACGCTTCAGCATGAATATAAGAGATCTCTTTTAACTTTAAAGCACCTTCTACCGCAATCGGGTATTGGTCGCCACGACCTAAGAATAAAGCATGACTTTTTTCAGAGAAGTCTTCAGCTAACGCTTCAATCACTTTATCTTTCGATAACATGCTTTCAATACGGCTTGGTAATGCGTGTAATGCTATTGAAACATCATGTTCTAATGTCGCAACACCTTTAATCCGTCCCATATATGCCACCAGCATTAATAGAACGGTTAATTGTGTTGTGAATGCTTTTGTCGAGGCAACGCCGATTTCAGCACCTGCTTTAGTCATTAAGACAAATTCAGATTCACGGACTAAAGAAGAGCCAGCAACGTTACAAATCGCTAAAGAGGATAAATAACCTAATTCTTTGGATAAGCGTAAAGCGGCTAAAGTATCCGCAGTTTCACCTGATTGAGATAATGTGATCAGTAAGCTATTACGGCGAGTTGCTGGTTTACGATAGCGATATTCTGATGCGATTTCGACATCACAAGGAATTCCAGCTAAAGATTCAAACCAGTAACGAGAAACCATACCTGCATTATAAGACGTTCCACAAGCTACAATTTGAATGTGTTCAACTTTAGATAAGATCTCTTCAGCTTTAGGGCCTAGCTCACTCAGATCAATCGTTTCTGATTTTAAACGGCCGTCAAGCGTATTTTTAATCGCGAGAGGCTGTTCGTAGATCTCTTTTTGCATGTAGTGACGATAAACACCTTTATCACCCGCATCGTATTGAACGTTAGATTCAATCGTATCACGATCAACTTCATTGCCATTTACATCAAAAACATGAACGTGGCGACGGGTAATTTCAACAATATCCCCTTCTTCAAGGTAGATAAAACGACGAGTAACAGGTAATAGAGCCAATTGGTCAGAAGCAAGGAAATTTTCTCCCACACCAAGGCCAACCACCAGCGGACTACCAGAGCGAGCAGCGACTAATAATTCAGGTGTACGACTATCCATAATAACCGTACCGTAAGCACCGCGTAATTGAGGTATAACGCGTTGCACTACTTCACGTAATGTACCACCTTGACGCTGCTCCCAGTTCACTAGATGAGCAATGACTTCGGTATCAGTTTGTGAAGCAAACTGATACCCTTTTTTAATTAATTCTGCTTTCAGTTCTTGGTAGTTTTCGATAATGCCATTATGTACCACCGCAATCGTGCCAGATACATGAGGATGCGCATTATTTTCACAAGGTTCACCATGTGTTGCCCAACGAGTATGAGCAATACCTGTGCCACCAATGACTTGTGTTTTATCTGCTTCTTCAGCCAGCATTTGTACTTTGCCAGCTTCACGCAACCGCGTCATTTTGCAGTCATTATCAACAACGGCTAACCCGCAGAATCATAACCGCGGTATTCTAAACGACGTAAGCCTTCAATTAATATTTCAGCGATATCGCGTTGTGCAACTGCACCTACTATTCCACACATTGTGTTATTCCTAAAACTGTGCGTTTTTTCGCACTTGGATGTCTATACCTGATTGGTTTATTCCCCAAGCCATTGTAGAAAGCGGGAATATTTTTTTGTTTTTAGAATAATAGCGTACAAGAAAAGGGCGCTAATGAAATATACGCCCTTCTCTTAAAATTATTGTTTTTTCTTCACTGGACGTTTCCATCCACTGATATGAGTTTGCTTAACTCGACTGATCACTAATTCATTTTCATTCACGTTTTTAGTGAGTGTTGTTCCTGCACCAATGGTTGCACCATTAGCAACAGTAACTGGCGCCACTAACTGAGTATCGGAACCAATAAAGACATCATCACCAATAACTGTTTTGAATTTATTCGCACCATCGTAGTTACAAGTGATAGTCCCAGCACCAATATTAACATTAGCACCTACTTCAGTATCACCTAAGTAAGTCAGATGACCGGCTTTAGAGCCAACACCTAAACTTGCTTTTTTCATCTCAACAAAGTTACCAACGTGAGCTTTATCCGACAATTCACTACCCGGGCGAAGACGTGCAAATGGCCCCACAGTACACTCTTGTGCTAAATTTGCATCCTCGATCACCGTATATGGGCTGATAATAGAATCATCACCAATCACACAGTTTTTTAGAACACACCCTGTACCAATTTCAACGTTATTGCCTAAAGTGACATCGCCTTCAATAATCACGTTAGTATCAATCACGACGTCTTTACCGTGAGTTAGCGTACCACGTAAATCAAAACGCGCAGGATCAAGCAACATGACACCTTCGAGTAATAAGCGTTCTGCTTGTTCTGTTTGGTAAATCCGTTCTAATGCAGCCAGTTGTAAACGGTTATTCACCCCTTCCATTTCACTATGGCGACGAGGATGAGCCGTTTCAATTTTACGACCTTCTTTATGCGCTAACGCGATAATGTCAGTAATGTAATACTCTTTTTGTGCATTGTTATTATCGAGCTTACCTAACCAACGTTTTAAATCACCACCGTTTGCGACTAAAATGCCGGTATTGATTTCATTAATTTTGAGTTGTTCTTCAGACGCATCTTTTTGTTCGATAATGCCAATTACTTCACCATTTTCACGAACAATACGACCATAGCCAGTTGGATTATCTAAAATAACCGTTAATAAACCAATACCGCCTTCTGGTTTGACTTCAATTAAACGTTCTAATGTTTCTTTGGTGATAAGAGGAACATCACCATAAAGCATCAGGATATCTTCATCATCAGCAAAGAAAGGCGCGGCTTGCTGCATTGCGTGACCCGTTCCTAGTTGCTCTGCTTGTAGTACCCAATTAACAGGTTGTGAACCTAATTTTTCTTTCATTAGTTCACCACCATGTCCATAGACAAGGTGTGTTTGTTGAGCACCTAATGACTTAGTAGTATCAATCACATGTTGAACCATGGATTTACCCGCAAGTTTATGAAGAACTTTAGGTAACTGTGAATACATGCGGGTGCCTTTTCCCGCAGCAAGAATAACAACGCTTTTAGCTGAATTAGACATAATTAACCTGATAACTCCCGTAAAGAATGGCAAGTAAACCTGTTTATGCCAAATAATACTACATATTTCGTCACACAAAATATTTCATGACGCAAAAAAGCCAGTTAGCTAAGAACCAACTGGCTTTTTTATTCATAGACTGCCTATTTACATCAACGTCGAGTCAGTTCGATTACACGTAGTTTTGCAATCGCTTTGGCTAATTCTGCTGATGCTTGAGCATAATCAACATCACCATGAGAGGATTGAATGTGTTCTTCAGCTTTACGCTTAGATTCCAACGCTTTCGCTTCATCCAAATCACGACCACGGATAGCTGTATCTGCCAGTACAATGACGCCCGTCGGCTGAACTTCGAGAATACCACCTGAAAGGTAGATAACCTCTTCTTCGCCCGATGTTTTTACGACACGTACCATGCCCGGTTTTATGGCAGTTAATAACGGGGTATGCTGCGGATAAATACCGAGCTCACCTTCGCTACCAGTTACCTGAATTCGTTTGACTTCGCCGTCATATAACTGCTTTTCAGCGCTGACAACTTTCAGGTGGAACGATGTATCGGCCATATCAACCTCCCGTCAGCCGTATTAAAGCTTCTTAGCTTTTTCTACTGCTTCTTCGATAGTACCAACCATGTAGAACGCCTGCTCTGGCAGGTGGTCATAATCACCGTTCAGAATGCCTTTAAAGCCACGGATAGTGTCTTTCAGGGAAACGAACTTACCTGGTGATCCGGTAAATACTTCAGCAACGAAGAATGGCTGTGACAGGAAGCGCTGGATCTTACGCGCACGCGCAACAACCAGTTTATCTTCTTCTGACAGTTCATCCATACCTAAGATAGCGATGATGTCTTTCAGTTCCTGATAACGTTGCAGGATAGACTGAACACCACGAGCGACATCATAGTGCTCTTGGCCAACTACCAGTGGGTCTAATTGACGACTGGTTGAATCCAGTGGGTCAACCGCAGGGTAGATACCTAATGAAGCAATTTGACGGCTCAGTACAACTGTCGCATCTAAGTGAGCAAACGTTGTTGCTGGTGATGGGTCAGTTAAGTCATCCGCAGGTACGTATACAGCCTGTACAGAGGTGATTGAACCTGTTTTGGTTGAAGTGATACGTTCTTGCAGAACACCCATCTCTTCAGCCAATGTTGGCTGGTAACCTACCGCTGATGGCATACGACCTAACAGTGCTGATACTTCTGTACCGGCTAAGGTATAACGATAGATGTTATCGACGAATAACAGTACGTCACGGCCTTCATCACGGAATTTTTCAGCCATAGTCAGACCCGTCAGTGCTACACGCAGACGGTTTCCTGGTGGCTCATTCATCTGACCATAAACTAACGATACTTTGTCAAGAACGTTAGAATCTGTCATTTCATGATAGAAGTCATTACCCTCACGAGTACGCTCACCAACACCAGCAAATACAGAGTAACCTGAGTGCTCGATCGCGATATTACGGATCAATTCCATCATGTTAACTGTTTTACCAACACCCGCACCACCGAATAGACCTACTTTACCACCTTTAGCAAACGGACAGATTAAGTCCATTACTTTGATACCGGTTTCAAGCAGTTCTTGTGAGTTTGATAACTCTTCGTAGGTTGGTGCTTCACGGTGAATAGACCAACGTTCTTCAGTTGCAATATCACCTTTCATATCAATAGGTGTACCCAGAACGTTCATGATACGTCCCAGTGTTGCTTTACCTACTGGTACTTCAATTGGGTGGCCTAAGTTTTCAACTTTTAAGCCACGGCTTAAACCGTCTGATGTACCCATTGCGATACAACGAACGATACCACCGCCTAACTGTTGCTGAACTTCCAGCACCAGTTTTTCTTTACCATTCATAACCTCAAGAGCGTCATACACTTTAGGGACGCTATCCTGAGGGAATTCGGCGTCCACTACGGCGCCGATTACCTGGACAATCTTTCCAGTAGCCATCTTGAATCCTCTACGTAATTCGTAAACCTAGCTGTTATACCGCGGCTGCACCAGACACAATTTCTGTAAGTTCCTGAGTAATGCTTGCTTGGCGTGCTTTGTTGTACACCAATTGCAGCTCTTTAATCAGGTTACCACCGTTATCTGTAGCGGCTTTCATCGCGACCATTCGGGCGGCCTGCTCACTCGCTAAGTTCTCTACGACGCTCTGGTAAACCTGCGATTCGATATAACGACGCAGTAAAGTATCCAGTAACGCCTTAGGATCAGGTTCGTACAGATAATCCCAAGATTTTTCTTTCAGCTCTTCATCATCACCTGGTGGTAATGGTAAAACCTGAAGAATTTTAGGCTCTTGAGCCATGGTATTGATGAACTTATTTGCCACCACATACAGTTTATCTAAACGACCTTCGTCATAAGCCTGCAACATGATATTGACTGGACCGATAAGGTCTGACAGTTTTGGATCATCGCCCATGCCGGTTACTTGACCAACAACATTTCCGCCCACAGAGCCGAAGAATGAAGCGGCTTTAGAACCCACTAGAGCTAAATCTACCTGTACACCTTTTTCAGACCACTCTTTCATGTCTGCCAGCAGTTTTTTGAACAAGTTAATGTTCAAACCACCACACAAACCACGGTCGGTCGAAACAACCAGGTACCCGACACGTTTAACTTCACGCTCTTCGAGGTATGGATGTTTGTATTCCAGATTCCCTAACGCAAGGTGACCAATCACACTGCGCATGGTTTCTGCATAAGGACGGCTGGCTGCCATGCGTTCCTGCGTTTTACGCATTTTCGACGCGGCGACCATCTCCATCGCTTTAGTGATCTTCTGTGTGTTTTGCACACTGGCGATCTTCGAACGTATCTCTTTTGCGCCGGCCATTTCTGCTTCTCCTCATGAACCAGACGGCCTAATGTTTAACTATTAGGCCGAATAGTTATTACCAGGACTGAGTCGCTTTGAAGTTTTCTAGCACGCCTTTCAGCTTCGCTTCGATTTCTTCGTTATAAGAACCAGTCTGGTTGATTTCTTTCAATAAATCAGCATGTTCACGAGAAGCATAAGCTAATAAAGCCGCTTCAAATGGCACAACTTTTGAAATTTCAACATCTTCCAGATAACCACGCTCTGCTGCATACAGTGATAAAGACTGTTGTGCGACAGACATTGGCTCGTACTGTTTCTGTTTTAGCAATTCAGTCACTTTCTGACCGTGGTTCAATTGTTTACGGGTAGCATCATCCAGATCAGAAGCGAACTGTGAGAATGCTGCCAGCTCACGATACTGCGCAAGTGCAGTACGGATACCACCAGAAAGTTTCTTCATGATCTTAGTCTGAGCTGCACCACCTACACGAGATACGGAGATCCCTGGGTTAACAGCTGGACGGATACCTGCGTTAAACAGGTTAGATTCTAAGAAGATCTGACCATCGGTAATAGAGATTACGTTCGTAGGAACGAATGCAGAAACGTCCCCTGCTTGCGTTTCGATAATTGGTAACGCAGTCAGAGAGCCGGTTTTACCTTTAACTTCACCATTAGTGAAAGCTTCTACGTACTCAGCATTCACACGAGCAGCACGCTCAAGTAAACGGGAGTGCAGATAGAAAACGTCACCTGGATATGCTTCACGTCCTGGTGGGCGACGAAGTAACAGTGAAATTTGACGATATGCGACAGCCTGTTTAGACAGGTCATCATAAATAATCAGAGCATCTTCACCACGGTCACGGAAGTATTCACCCATTGCGCAACCTGAATAAGGCGCGAGGTATTGCAACGCTGCTGATTCTGATGCAGAAGCAACAACAACAATGGTATTTTCTAGCGCGCCATGTTCTTCTAGTTTACGAACAACGTTCGAAATAGTAGAGGCTTTCTGACCAATAGCGACATAAATACATTTAATGCCAGAATCACGTTGGTTGATAATCGCATCGACAGCCAGAGCAGTTTTACCTGTTTGACGGTCACCGATGATCAATTCACGCTGACCACGACCGATTGGGATCATGGCATCGACGGATTTGTAACCTGTTTGTACAGGCTGATCAACGGATTGACGGTCGATAACACCAGGAGCAATCATCTCAACAGGTGAGAAACCATCATGCTCTACTGCACCTTTACCATCAATCGGCTCACCCAGTGTGTTTACCACACGGCCAAGCAGACCACGCCCTACAGGCACTTCCAGAATACGACCTGTACATTTAACTTTCATGCCTTCTGCTAAGTCAGCATAAGGACCCATCACAACCGCACCAACAGAGTCGCGCTCTAAGTTCAGTGCGATAGCGAAACGGTTACCCGGCAGTGCGATCATCTCACCCTGCATAACTTCGGCTAAACCGTGGATACGAATGATACCGTCACTGACGGAAACAATCGTACCTTCATTGTGAGCTTCACTCACTACATTGAACTGAGCAATGCGCTGCTTGATCAGTTCGCTGATTTCAGTGGAATTCAGTTGCATATGCTCCAGTCCCCTTAAGACTGCAAGACGTCAGTTAATCGCTCTAAACGGCCACGAATACTGCCATCGATGACGAGGTCACCGGCGCGTATAATCATGCCTGCGATAACAGACTTATCAATTTTGCAATTCAGCTTCACTTTGCGTGATAGACGTTTTTCCATCGCTGCAGAAATGTTAGCTAGCTGCTGTTTAGTTAGCTCAATGGCAGATGTTACTTCAACGTCAACCGTTGACTCGAGTACTGCGCGCAATTGAATAAATTGGCTCAATACTTCAGGCAACGTTGATAAACGGCCATTCTCAGCCATAACACGAATTAAATTCTGAGCATGTTCATCTAATTGATCGCCACAGAGGTCGGCGAAGATGTTAGCCAGTTTTTCTGATGCTAAAGAACCAGAAAGTAATTCGGTTACCTGCTCATTGCGTGCTACTTCAGCGGTGAACGCCAGCATAACCTGCCATTTATCGACAGCCTGGTTTTCCACAGCAAAGTCAAAAGCTGCTTTGGCGTAGGGGCGAGCTACAGTTGCTATTTCAGACATGCCCCTCCCTCCTTACAGTTCAGCGACCAGTTTATCAACGATGTCGCTATTAGCAGCTTCATCCACGGAACGTTCAATAATTTTCTCGGCACCTGCGATAGCCAGCATTGCGACTTGTTTACGAAGTTCTTCACGAGCACGTTTACGCTCTGCATCCAGTTCGGATTGAGCTTGCGCTACGATCTTACTACGTTCTAGCTCTGCTTCCGCTTTAGCTTCTTCAATCATTTGAGTGCGCTGTTTATTCGCTGACTCAATAATTGCTTGCGCTTCTGCTTTTGCTTTTGCTAGTTGATCGCCTGCATCGGCTTTCGCTAAATCTAAGTCCTTTTTCGCACGTTCTGCAGATGATAAACCGTCAGCAATTTCTTTTTGACGTTTTTCAATGGCCGCCATAATTGGTGGCCATACGAATTTCATACAGAACAAAACAAACAGGACAAATGCGATGGCCTGGCCGAGGATTGTTGCATTTAAATTCACAGCACAATACCTCTTTCTTGGTTATTAACTAACTTGATGCTTTTACTGCTCATTGCCATCATTAGGCAACAGCAAACATCACGTAAAGGCCCAGACCCACAGCAATCATTGGGATGGCGTCAACCAGACCCATAACGATAAAGAACTGTGTACGCAGAAGAGGGATCAGATCAGGCTGACGAGCAGCACCTTCTAAAAATTTGCCTCCGAGGATTCCGATACCGATTGCAGCACCGATTGCAGCTAAACCCATCATAATAGCGGCAGCCATGTACAGCAGATCCATACTCAGGTTTTCCATGACAGTCTCCAGTTTGTTTCAGTTATTTCTTCAAAGAGTTAATAATTAATGTTCTTCAGATGCCATCGACAGATAAACAATCGTTAGAACCATGAAAATAAAGGCTTGTAACGTAATAATCAATATGTGGAATATCGCCCAAGGAAGGCTTAATAACCACTGTGACCACCACGGTAACAGACCAGCAATAAGAATAAAGATCAGTTCACCTGCATACATGTTACCAAACAGTCGAAGACCGAGTGAAACAGGTTTTGATAGCAGGCTTACCCCTTCCAAGATTAAGTTGATAGGAATAAAAATAGGGTGATTAAAAGGCTGTAACGTCAGCTCTTTAGTAAACCCTTTAATACCTTTCATCTTAATGCTATAGAAAAGGATCAGGATAAATACACCAATTGCCATCGAAAGAGTAATACTCACGTCCGCAGTTGGAACGATGCGTAACGCTGGTAACCCTAAGATGTGTTCACCGATATAAGGGATGAAGTCGATTGGTAATAAATCCAGGGCATTCATTAACAGCACCCAAACGAACACAGTCAATGCCAAAGGTGCAATGACCTTGCTCTTTCCGTGATACATATCACGAACGCTGCTATCAACGAAACCGATGATCATTTCTACTGCAGTCTGGAATTTTCCCGGTACGCCACTGGTTGCTCTTACTGCTACTTTTCTAAACAGCCATAGGAATAATGCTCCCATTAATACTGAAAAGAAAAGTGAGTCAATATTTAACACCCAGAATGATGGCGCATTTTCAGCATGGGGATTGACCAACTCGAAAGTACGTAGGTCCAACTGAAGGTTATTCAGGTGGTGACCTATGTAGTCTCTAGTGGTTAATGCTTCTCCTGATGCAGACATGATGCCAATTACCCTTTTGTTGTTAAAAACGCTAACCGTTAATGACGGCTGGTGCAACGACCTGCATAACAAGCACCGCTAAGTAGGTCATGACCAGTGGTGCAAATGCCGCTTTAAACACTCCTAAAGCAACAATCAGCAAGGCTATTGATAATATAACCTTCAACCCTTCACTGAAAGCAAAAAGCCAGTTTATGCGAACTGGAGCTTCTTCTTCGTTGACTTTTTGTAAGCGCATTAACAATAAAAAAGCAATATTGGGTAACCAACATGCTATTCCGCCTAAAAAAGCCGAAAAACTCCAGTCTGTACTCTTTAAGTAGAAAACCGCACTGAGAATAACAAAAGTCATAAACTGCAAAAATAACAGTTTCAGTGCAACTTTCCCGTTGTAGAGGGAGACAGACATGACGTTTGTATTCTCCAGACTAGCTATCGTAAAAGGTATTACTGAATGATGTATCAAACTGTCTTTGCTATAAAGTGTCAAGTGACAAAAACGAGCAAATTATACGGGGCGTGGCAATGAATTCAATCAATAAGTAGCGAAAAAGTGAAGATTAATTTAAATTTCTTACCAAGGTTCCATTTATGAAAAATGATTAAGGACAAAAAGAGTAAAAATAATAGAGCCGAATAAAATAAATAGCGTGATATATATCACAAATATAAAAGTATAAATAAAACTTATTTCATAAAATATACAACTGAGTTAACAATTAACTTCCTTTTTATGAACAATTTAGTACGAATTGAAAAAAAATTGACTCATTTTCAATTAAATAAATTCAATATTTTTATAATGCACAGAATTATTAATTTATTTTGGAAATAAAATAAGAAAAACTCAGGCTACAAAGCGAATTAACACGAAAGATAATAAAATGTTAATTTATTGTTTTATTAAAGTAAAATTCAATGCTTCTTATAACTCCCCATAAAACAAATGGCGATAACATTGTAAATGTTATCGCCAGAGCACAAAAAATGAAAAAAAGGTCAATAAGACACACAAAGGTTGACTAAATAATCACCAAATGTCTTTGTTCATTCAATTCAGGAATGGATAAACTGATCACTTTCTTAGGTGCCTTTAAGCCACTATCAGCAAGTTCATCCAACTCTTCTTGATGAATTTGTCCTTTTAATGCATAAAAATACCCTTGTTCTTCAGCCACTAAATGAGAACACCAAGAAAGCATGTCTTTCATAGATGCAAATGCACGACTGATAACACCATCAAAAGGTTTCTCAGGTTGGTATTCTTCAACACGATATTGAATAGGCTCGATGTTATGAAGCCCTAATTCATGTTGAACTTGCTTCATAAAGCGAACGCGCTTACCTAAGCTATCCAATAAGACAAAGTGATGATCGGGACGCATTATCGCCAAAGGAATACCGGGTAATCCTGGCCCGGTACCTACATCAATAAATCTTTCGCCTTCAAGGTATTGGCTAACCACAATACTATCCAATATATGGCGGATTAGCATTTGCTGTGGATCTCTGACTGAGGTCAGGTTATACGCTTTATTCCACTTATCAAGCATCATCACATAACCCGTTAACTTTTCAGCTTGAATATCTGTTAGCTCAATATTGGCTTGCTTAGCCAGCTTTTTTAGCCGATTAAGTAAGTCACTCATGATGCGCTCCTGCGTAATAAGCCTTGTTTTTTTAACCATACTAATAAAATAGAGATGGCGGCGGGAGTTACACCTGAGATCCTTGATGCTTGACCGATAGATGTCGGTTTATGATCGTTAAGTTTGGCAATAACTTCGTTAGATAACCCACTCACTTGCTTGTAGTCGAGATCTATCGGCAGTGCCGCATTTTCATTACGTAGCTTTTTTTCGATCTCTTCTTGTTGGCGGTTAATATAACCTTCGTATTTTACTTGGATCTCAACTTGCTCTGCCGCTTGTGGTCTTGAATCATCAATACCCGGTGCAAAACGAGTGATATTTTTTAGTATGTCATACGTCATTTCAGGACGACGCAATAAATCTTCACCATTCGCTTCTTTAGATAACGGTGTGTTTAGTAATTTATTGATTTCAGAAAGGTTATCAGCTTGAGGGTGAACCCATATATTTCTTAAACGCTGACGTTCTTTTTCAACAAGCTCAACTTTTTCACTAAATTGTGCCCAACGGTTATCATCAATCATGCCTAATTCACGAGCTATTTCTGTCAGACGTAAATCAGCATTATCTTCACGTAACATCAAGCGATATTCCGCACGAGACGTAAACATACGGTATGGTTCTTTTGTACCAAGAGTACAAAGATCATCAACCAATACACCAATGTAAGCTTGATCACGACGTGGGAACCAACCATCTTGATCATAGGCATAACGTGCAGCATTAAGGCCTGCTAACATCCCTTGAGCAGCCGCTTCTTCATAGCCTGTTGTGCCATTAATTTGGCCAGCAAAGAATAACCCATTGATAAATTTGCTTTCTAAAGTTTGTTTTAGATCTCGGGGATCGAAAAAGTCATATTCAATAGCATAACCCGGTCTAATGATCTTCGCATTTTCCATACCCTTCATAGAATTTACGATTTGCATTTGAACATCAAAAGGTAAGCTTGTTGAAATACCATTTGGGTAAATTTCGTTACTGGTTAAACCTTCTGGCTCTAAAAAGATCTGATGCGAATTACGATCAGCAAATCGCATCACTTTATCTTCAATAGATGGGCAATAACGAGGCCCTATTCCTTCGATGACTCCAGCATACATTGGGCTACGATCGAGGTTATTACGAATAACGTCGTGAGTTTTTTCGTTAGTGTATGTGATATGGCAAGGCATTTGCTCCGGATGTTGATCCACATTACCTAAAAACGAAAAAACAGGCATCGGTGTATCACCTAATTGAACAGCCAATTGGCTAAAATCAATGGTTCTAGCATCAATACGTGGTGGTGTTCCTGTTTTTAATCGACCGACACGTAAAGGTAATTCGCGTAATCGGTGTGATAGCGATACTGAAGGTGGATCTCCTGCTCGTCCACCACTGTAGTTTTCTAAACCAATGTGGATTTTTCCATCAAGGAAAGTTCCTACAGTTAAAACAACTGATTTAGCACGGAATTTTAATCCCATACGGGTAACTGCACCCGTTACTTGGTCATTTTCAACAATCAGATCTTCTACTGGTTGTTGGAAGATCATCAAATTAGGTTGATTTTCAAGTGTTGTACGAACTGCTTGGCGGTAAAGAACACGGTCTGCTTGTGCTCTTGTGGCTCTTACAGCGGGCCCCTTACTTGCATTAAGGGTTCTAAATTGAATACCAGCATGGTCAATAGCGGTTGCCATTAATCCACCCATGGCATCGATCTCTTTTACCAGATGCCCTTTACCAATCCCACCAATAGCTGGGTTACAAGACATTTGGCCCAAAGTATCAATATTGTGGGTCAGTAATAGGGTTTGACGCCCCATACGAGCTGCTGCCATAGCGGCTTCTGTACCGGCGTGACCACCACCGATGACGATGACGTCAAAGTGTTCTGGATAAAACATGTGTGAACCTTAAATGTTACGAATGCTGAATGTGTTGCATTGGGAAAACGAATTCTACTCAACTTTTTGACAGATACAAGCGAGCTGATCCGCAGGTAATTATTTAAAGATCTTTTTATTTAAAGATCTCTTTATTAGATCTTTTATTAAGGAAGCGATCCTCTGTGGATAAGTGGATTTTCTATTTAAAGATCATAAAAGTGTAAAGGATCATATACTGTGAATGATCCGTGATCTATCTGCTGATAAGCTGGGATCAAAATGACGACTTATGCACAGGTCATTTCTTGATAGAGGCTTATACAATGGATAACTACGGGTTAACCCCTGCTTTTAGGCAGAGTTATCCACATCTGTTTGCTGTTTTTTTGTGCAAATTAAAGTAAATTTTTCCAAGAAGCTATCCATTCTTCAGCTGGATCTTCCGGAATGTCATACTTTTGAATATCAATTTCGAGACGATCACCAAGGCGAGTAGCCCCTTTCTCTATTAATTTTTGATCCAATGTTCTGATCGCACCACAGAAAGTGTCGTATTCACTACTTCCTATACCGATAGCACCAAAAGAGACATTGCTAAGATCAATAGCGTTTGCCGAAATCTCATCAGCAAAAGGCTGTAGGTTGTCAGGAATATCGCCTGCACCATGTGTGGAGGTAACCACCAGCCAGATCCCTTGATTTGGAAGATCATTGAGTGAAGGGCCATGGTGCACATCAGTCTCAAAACCTTCTTCAGATAAGATCTCTGCAAGATGTTCTGCGACATATTCAGCACTACCCATGGTACTGCCACTAATTAGAGTGACTTTTTTCATTAATGATCTCCTTATGTTCAAGACGCGCTATTGTACGCTGTGAATCACTTGGGATCTACCTGTGGATAATGTGGTTATAAAAAAAAATAAGAATTTATCCTTATGGCTTGATCGTCCTCATTATCGGGTTTTGCAGAGAGATCAATGTTTCGGTTGATTGAATTTCATCAATTGTCTGAATTTTGTTGATAAGTACATCTTGTAGCGCTTCTATACTTTTACACATTACCTTAATAAAAATACTGTATTGCCCTGTTGTGTAGTACACCTCTACTACTTCATCTAACTTATCTAACTTGTCTAATGCTGTGTGGTAATCTTTTGCACTTTTTAAAATGATGCCAATAAAACAGCAGACATCAAAACCTAATTGCTTTGCACTAATATCGACACGTGTTCCCGTAATAATTCCCGCTTGCTTCATTTTTTCTACACGAACATGAATTGTGCCCGGGCTTACTTCGAATTTTTTGGCTAATTCAGCGTAAGGTGTTCTCGCATTCGCCATTAATGCGTGAAGTATGTCACGATCGAGATTGTCGATCTGATAAATATTGTCCATAAACTCCTCCTATTTTTAACGATAATACATTTTTATAACGTTATTTTTAACGATTTAAAACAATCAAGGCTATTTTTAATGAAGTATATTGAATTTAGTACCCATTTTGTTGCTTAATCTATATCAGCGAAACACAACATCACCACTAGGGACATAAAAATGGAAAAATCATTCATTCAGACTCAACAGCAAATTAGCTTTGTTAAATCATATTTTTCTCGCCTGCTGGAAAAAGAATTAGGACTGATTGAAGTTCAAGGACCGATCTTAAGTCGCCTTGGTGATGGAACTCAAGATAACTTATCTGGGCATGAGAAGGCGGTACAAGTTAAAGTCAAATCTTTACCAGATTCTACCTTTGAAGTCGTTCATTCATTAGCTAAATGGAAGCGTAAAACGTTAGGTCGTTTTGGATTTAGTTCTGGTCAGGGGCTTTATACACATATGAAAGCGTTGCGACCAGACGAAGATCGCTTAACTCAGATCCACTCAGTGTATGTTGATCAGTGGGACTGGGAAAAAGTGATGGAAGCTAAGGATCGTACTGTTCCTTATCTTAAGCAGACAGTGGGTAAAATTTATCAGGCAATAAAAGAAACTGAAAAAGCCGTCAGCGAAGAATTTGGTCTGGTACCGTTCCTACCAGATCAAATTCAATTTATCCACACTGAAGAGTTATTGCGCCGTTATCCTGACCTTGATGCTAAAGGTCGTGAAAAAGCGATAGCAAAAGAATATGGTGCCGTTTTCTTAATTGGTATTGGTGGCAAACTTTCAAGTGGCGAATCTCATGATGTTAGAGCGCCTGATTATGATGACTGGACGACACCAAACGAAGAGGGATTTGAAGGTTTAAACGGTGACATTTTAGTCTGGAACCCTGTATTACAAGATGCGTTTGAGTTGTCATCAATGGGTATCCGTGTTGATCCTGAAACATTAATGCGCCAGTTAACTCTGACAGATGATACTAAGCGCTTAGAGCTTGATTGGCACAAAGCATTAATGCATGGCGATATGCCACAAACTATTGGTGGTGGTATCGGTCAATCGCGTTTAGTAATGCTACTTCTGCAAAAAGAGCATATTGGACAAGTGCAGTGCGGTGTGTGGGAAAAAGATACCCGTTTAGCTTTCGCTGATATGCTGTAATTATTGACGCCAGCGTCGAAGTAAACGACTTTTTAATCCAGTATCAAAACGCCATATATGGTCAAATATTTTCATGATGCTGGGTTTACCGTAATTGGATAGGGTAACCGCATGGAAGCGATTGTGCTGTTGCTGTTGGCTTTTTTTGATTTTGTTGATTAGGTTTTCGGGTAACCTTTGGGCGACAAAGTCAGAAATAACAACAGCATCAGCATCTTTCCATGCAGGGCTATTTAGTTTTTCTGCAACATCATCCAAACAGGCACTTAAATCCGTGCCCCCTCTAAATGATTGATTTAAAAATTTGATAAGATCTTGTAGACCGTTAGATGAGGATAACTGGTAATGTACCGTTTCCGTTGAAAATAGCATCACATGACACGAACGATTGTCAGCAAGCGCTATTTTCATCAATGCTAACCCAAAAGCTTTTGCGCACTGTTCATTAAAACCTCCCATTGAACCCGATGTATCAATACACACGATAAATGGTCCTCTAGGCCTTTCTTCATCATGATGATGAGTTACTGGGCGCAAGACAGTACGCTCTTGCCAATTATCACCTTGTAATCGGTAAGTATTAAGTTGTTTTTCCACCAGCTTTCGATAAAACTCATACTCTATTTCATTAATACCTAATAAAGCGAGCTCGGCTGGGAGTAAGCGTAAGATATCGTCACTAAGCCCAATACCGTTAACTTGCTCTGGTGTCGTATCAGGTGCTTTTTCAACGATTGTTATGGGCTCAAAGATAACACTCTCTTCAGGGAGTGATTTCGCTGTTTTGCTTCGGCCTAACAAACTTGCGAGTTTATGTAATTCAGGTTGTTGATCAAGAAAATCGCTATAGCGCTGAATTATTTTTTCATCAAAAGGGGTTTTTGTTAAAACACCTTTACTCATATCCCATAAACGCCCTGCTGCACGCTCATTTTCTGAGAAGGTGTTACTTAAGCTTCCACTTAATGCTAAACGTTCTTGTAGTTCTGCGAGGAGTTGCTCTTGTTCTTGGTCAAATAAGGCTTTGTGTAATGCCGTGACTTGGAAAATTAAACTTATCCGCCAGTGTTGGATAAACAAAGCTTGCTGAGCTGGAGAAAACGGTTTGTTTGTTTTTATAAGCTGGGAGGCTTCTTCAATAAAAGAGGAGTCTAATTTATTTAATTCAGCAAGAATATGTTCAACTTGCTGATTAAATATCGCATTACCTAAGGATTGTGTTTGTTGATAAAGAGCAAACTCATCAGCAACCATTGTGGGGACTAATGTTTCCTTAACTCTTTGTTGTAAGCTTTTTTTCCATTGATGGATATCTTTAAGTAATGCTTTTTTTAATCTTGGGTGCTTTTCAAAAAAAACAGCTAATTGAGGAGAGGCTAATATAGCAATAATAACTTCTTCTATAAGTTGTCCTTCATTTATAGCTAAAAGCATATCTAATGTCGAAAGTGTCAGCATAATATCATCACTTTATTTGGCTTTTTAATTGAGAGAGTTTTTCATTTAGCTGAACAAAACTTTGCTCGATGGAGATAAGCCAATCATTATCAATAAATAAATTTGGTTGGTGATGATTAAATTTTTCTTGTTCACCATAAATTTCTTGAATCAGATCTTTTACTTTATCTTGCCACTCATTGTTATTCTCAATAAGGGGCGTAGGTGCTGTTTCTTGTTGTTGGTAAAGAGAAGTTGTGCGTCGACTTACATCTAAAATTTCTAATATGCCATCTGGGCGAATTTGAGCATTAATAGATTGAGGAAAACCAATACCATTTAAACGTGCAGACAATTCTTCTCCTTTGGATAAGAAGTTTTCTAAGGCTTTGTGTTCAAATGTAATAAAGTTAACTTGAATACTATGAATATGCAGAGGTATGTGTAAAAACAGCGTATATTTATCTGCCTGCATTTTTTCTGGCAGATTAAAATGAACATTACGGCCAAATATTCCACTTTGTTTTTCAAAACGAAAAGCTTGTTGATCTTGTTTGCTTCTCGTTGATTGCATCCACTCAGCCCACAAACCCTCTGTTTTTCTGATCAATTCTAGCTGGTGGTAAGCTTGTTCTGTTAAAAGGTTGTGTAACAGTTTATCTAATAATGCAAATGATGCTTGATCGTGCCAAAGACAATCTTTTAATAAAATAAGATCTAATGGAGAAATAGTACTACGACCATTAAAGAATGCACTGGCTTGTAAAAGACGAACCGCTTTTTTCCAACGTCTATCAGAAACATAAGGAGCAGTATCACTTTTATCTAAAGACTCACGAAGTTGATAAATTAAATCGAATAAATGGTCATCTAATGTGATTTTTTCTAATTCTGATTGCCAGCGTGAAAATTCTTCTGTGGTAATTTGAATATGGGCCGGAATATGAAAAGAACCAACTTCTTTATTAACGAGTAAAGCACGAAAGTTTTTCTTATCTTGCACTTTTGTTAGCCAAATTCGGATTAGCATTCGGTCATAAAGTGCTTCAAGACTACTATCTGCATCAGGTAATTCATTCGAAGCTGAAACTAATAAGCGCATGGGGATGCAAACTTCAGTTTCTCCATTTCTAAATTTACGTTCATTTATGGCTGTTAATAACGTATTGAGAATAGCAGGCCCCGCTTTCCATATTTCATCAAGAAAGACTACTTCAGCATCAGGTAAATAGCCATCAACTAAACGTTGGTATTTACCTTCATCTTTTAAAGCTTGAATAGATAAAGGGCCAAAAATTTCTTCCGGTGTGGAAAAACGTGTCATTAAATATTCAAATGCTTTTGCCTCTTTAAAAGCTTCTTTCATCCTTCTTGCTATTAAGCTTTTAGCAATTCCAGGAGGACCTAGTAAAAAAACACTTTCACCACTCAGTGCGGCAAGTAAACAAAGACGGATAGCAGACTGTCGCTCATAAAGGCCAGTCTCAAGGTATTGGCTAAGTTGTGAAATCCGTTCTGCTAGTTGCATAAACACTCCTAATAGTGGGTACTTATTTTCATTATTCCCCGAAAATATCAGAAAAGGATCGCTGACATATAGTCAAACATTCTATTAGCACACAAATTGTTTATAACAAAAATCGATTCAGCTTCCTACTGCTTATTTTTGGTTCTTTTTTGTTTTACTAGCGAAACGTTTCGATGGTGATCACATTTTTCCATTAATGTTACTGAGATGATCGGTTTAAAATATTGCATGTTATTTATGCTATACATTTAGAATTTATTATTGAGAGTAAGGAAAAATCATGGAAGCGAAGAAACTTGTGATTTTAGGTAGTGTTAATGCTGATCATATTCTTAATGTTGCCCACTTTCCGCTTCCTGGTGAAACCATTTCAGGTAATCAATTTCAACTGGTATTCGGCGGTAAAGGAGCGAATCAAGCAGTCGCTGCTGGGCGTTGTGGGGCTAATATTTCATTTCTTGCTTGTTTGGGAAATGATGATATTGGCCAAAAAGCTAAGGCCCAATTAATTACTGACAACATTAAAACTCATAGTATTGAGTTAATTGATGATGAATCAACCGGTGTTGCCCTGATTTTTGTTAATCAGCAGGGAGAAAATGTCATTGGTATTCATGCTGGTGCTAATGGTCGGTTAGATACACATTATGTGCAACGTCATGGCGGTATTATAAAAGAAGCCGATGCGTTATTAATGCAATTAGAATCACCTCTTGATTCGGTGTTAAAAGCAGCTGAAATTGCAAAACAAGAAAATGTGCAGGTAATATTAAATCCGGCTCCTGCTCAAGCACTACCTGATGAATTACTTTCATTGGTGGATATTATTACGCCCAATGAAACCGAGACTGAATATTTGACTGGAATTAAAGTCGTTGATGATGAAAGTGCACAGCAAGCAGCAGAGGTTTTACATAATAAAGGAATTAAAACAGTGCTTATTACATTAGGCAGTCGTGGTGTTTGGGTGAGTGAACAAAATAATAGGGGTTGTATTGTTCCAGCTTTTAAAGTGAAAGCCGTAGATACCATAGCTGCTGGTGATACCTTTAATGGGGCTTTAATAACTGCTTTATTAGAAGGACAGCCTATGATGACAGCGATTAAATTTGCTCATGCTGCGGCTGCAATTGCTGTGACTCGTTCTGGTGCTCAGCCTTCTGTACCTTGGCGTCATGAAGTTGATACTTTTTTATCTACATCGTTATCGTGATCTTCTTTATAAAGCAGAAATAGAAAAGAGAGCTTAAGCTCTCTTTTCTATTTTAGTCTGAATAAAAGTAATTAGCTTTTTTTCTTTTTATTTGTGAGGTTATCGCCATCATGTTTATCAAGGAGTAAAAACACGAAGGAGGATAGTAACGTAATAATGCCTACGGTAATAAAAGTATAGTGGAAGTTATCTACAGTCGAGCCTACATTTTCAGTATCAAAATATCCTAAGATAGATGCGCTAACGGCAATACCAAAACTAATCGCTAATTGTTGAGTGACAGCTAAAACACTATTTCCTGAACTTGCATTATTATCTGTTAAGTCTGCCAATGAAATTGTATTCATTGATGTAAATTGTATCGACATGACCACACCTAATAAAAAGAGCGGAATAACAAGATAGTAAATAGACATGTCAGGAGATTGAAGTGAAAATTGAGCGATCATCAAACCAATAATAATAGTGATAGCAAAGAGCGTTCGGCGATAGCTAAATTTCACTAAGATCTTGGTGACAAATGATTTGGCTAAAATAGAGCCCAGAGCCATTGGCGCCATCATCATACCGGAAACAATAGCTGGGTAACCAAAACCGACTTGCAACATAAGCGGCATTAAAAAAGGAATACAGCCAGTCCCTAGTCTTGTTGCGATATTTCCTGCAATACCAACAGAGAAGGTCCGTGTTTTAAATATATTTAATGGAATAAGTGGTTGCTGGTGGCGTCTTGCATGATTGATATATAAACCAAGTAAAGAAAAACCACCTAAAATAACGGCTATAGGGATGTAGCGAGAGATATTTTTATCACCAAAAAGATCAAGACTAACGGAAAGCATCACTAAGCCAAAACCAAAGAAAATAAAACCAAGTAAATCAAACTTACGTTTTGGCATGGTGAAATTAGGCATATGCTTTATGGCATAGAAAATACCTAATAGGCCAATAGGAATATTAATAATAAATATCCAATGCCAAGAGGCATAAGTGACCAGTATCCCGCCTAAGAGAGGTCCTATTATTGGACCAACAAGCCCTGGCATCGTAACAAAGTTTAAAATAGGCAATAATTCACTACGTGGATAGGCTCTTAATAAAGCAAGTCGTGCAACAGGCATCATCATTGCCCCTCCTATTCCTTGTATAATTCGTGAAATAACAAGAAAAGAGAGGTTAGGAGAAAGTGCACATAATAAAGAACCTGCAGAAAATAAAGAAACTGCAATAATAAAAATTTGGCGAGTTCCAAATCTGTCGGCTAGCCATCCACTAACTGGAATTAATAATGCCACAGTTAATGTGTAGCTAATAATGGCAGATTGCATGGCGAGCGGTGAGTGATTAAGGCTCTTGGCTATATCAGGTAATGCCGTATTAAGAATGGTTGCATCGAGAGCTTGCATAAAAAAAGCCATTGCAGCTATCCAAGGCAACCCAGACATATTTTTGGCGGATTTCAACATGAAGCATATACCGTCTGTTCTATATTTTGATTATCGCTTCATTATAAACAGAAAACCTACAATTTTTGTATTAAAACTATTCAATCACTCGTTAATAAGATTAAACAGAGATCGCGTGCTTTATTGCCATCACCATCAATAATAGCTTGAACAATCTGGTTATGTGTTTCTGGCTGAACAGTTTCATTACCCACAATAAGATCGAAATACTTTTTATAAGCAGAAAGAAATAATGAGCCAAAAGAGGCAAAGAATGGATTGCCACTGGCTTGATAAATAAGATAGTGAAATTGAGTATCGATATCTAACCAATGTTGCCTATCAAAATTATCATCAAGCAATTGCATTTCTCTGCCGAATAAAGCAAGAGACTGTTTTTGGCTTTCGGTTGCATTAAATGCAGCTAAATAACAAGCTTGAGGTTCTATAGCTAAACGAACATGATGAAAGTAGTGGCTGACTTTATTAAATTCACCACTGTCTATCCACCAATTAAGAAGATCATTATCTAATAAGTTCCAGTTCTGCATTGGTGTTACTCGAGTGCCTATTCTTGGGCGAGGTAAAAGCATTCCTTTTGCCGCAAGCATTTTTATCGCTTCTCGAATAACGGTTCTACTAACAGAGAGTAATTCTGCTAATTCTATTTCTCCTGGTAACAAAGATTCAGGTTCGTAATGACTAGAAAGAATTTGTTTACCTAATTTTTCAGCAACAATATAAGAAAGGTTTTTTTGAGAAGCTGAACGTTGGTCGCTAAATTGCATAATAAAGGTTACCTATACCATAATTTATCTTCTATCTTACGTGAGTCAGCTATAGAAAGCTGTTCGGATTTTACGCTATTAGCATAGAAATAGAGCGTTTTTCCGTGTTTTGCTGAAAAAAAAAAGCGAACGAAAAATTATTTTAAAAAAACACTTGCGCTAATCCGAGATCTCCCTATAATGCGCATCCACTGACCGACGATGAGCTGACAACAGCCACGAAGGACTGCGAAGAGAAAAGAAAAAAGTTTGAAAAAACTCTTGACTCTTCAGAGGAATAACGTAATATACGCCTCCTCGCAACAACGCAGAAGACCGGAAACGGCAGCGAATGTTGCACTGCTCTTTAACAAATTATCAGACAATCTGTGTGGGCACTCGCAGAGACGATATCTTCTAAAATATTAGATGTATCAAGTCTTGAAGAGTGAACAACAAAAGTAAATTCATTTATGAATAGCTAAGTTTTCGATTTCTTTGAGCATCAAACACTTTTAATTGAAGAGTTTGATCATGGCTCAGATTGAACGCTGGCGGCAGGCCTAACACATGCAAGTCGAGCGGTAACAGGAGAAAGCTTGCTTTCTTGCTGACGAGCGGCGGACGGGTGAGTAATGTATGGGGATCTGCCCGATAGAGGGGGATAACTACTGGAAACGGTGGCTAATACCGCATGACGTCTACGGACCAAAGCAGGGGCTCTTCGGACCTTGCGCTATCGGATGAACCCATATGGGATTAGCTAGTAGGTGAGGTAATGGCTCACCTAGGCAACGATCTCTAGCTGGTCTGAGAGGATGATCAGCCACACTGGGACTGAGACACGGCCCAGACTCCTACGGGAGGCAGCAGTGGGGAATATTGCACAATGGGCGCAAGCCTGATGCAGCCATGCCGCGTGTATGAAGAAGGCCTTAGGGTTGTAAAGTACTTTCAGCGGGGAGGAAGGTGATAAAGTTAATACCTTTGTCAATTGACGTTACCCGCAGAAGAAGCACCGGCTAACTCCGTGCCAGCAGCCGCGGTAATACGGAGGGTGCAAGCGTTAATCGGAATTACTGGGCGTAAAGCGCACGCAGGCGGTCAATTAAGTCAGATGTGAAAGCCCCGAGCTTAACTTGGGAATTGCATCTGAAACTGGTTGGCTAGAGTCTTGTAGAGGGGGGTAGAATTCCACGTGTAGCGGTGAAATGCGTAGAGATGTGGAGGAATACCGGTGGCGAAGGCGGCCCCCTGGACAAAGACTGACGCTCAGGTGCGAAAGCGTGGGGAGCAAACAGGATTAGATACCCTGGTAGTCCACGCTGTAAACGATGTCGATTTAGAGGTTGTGGTCTTGAACTGTGGCTTCTGGAGCTAACGCGTTAAATCGACCGCCTGGGGAGTACGGCCGCAAGGTTAAAACTCAAATGAATTGACGGGGGCCCGCACAAGCGGTGGAGCATGTGGTTTAATTCGATGCAACGCGAAGAACCTTACCTACTCTTGACATCCAGCGAATCCTTTAGAGATAGAGGAGTGCCTTCGGGAACGCTGAGACAGGTGCTGCATGGCTGTCGTCAGCTCGTGTTGTGAAATGTTGGGTTAAGTCCCGCAACGAGCGCAACCCTTATCCTTTGTTGCCAGCGCGTAATGGCGGGAACTCAAAGGAGACTGCCGGTGATAAACCGGAGGAAGGTGGGGATGACGTCAAGTCATCATGGCCCTTACGAGTAGGGCTACACACGTGCTACAATGGCAGATACAAAGAGAAGCGACCTCGCGAGAGCAAGCGGAACTCATAAAGTCTGTCGTAGTCCGGATTGGAGTCTGCAACTCGACTCCATGAAGTCGGAATCGCTAGTAATCGTAGATCAGAATGCTACGGTGAATACGTTCCCGGGCCTTGTACACACCGCCCGTCACACCATGGGAGTGGGTTGCAAAAGAAGTAGGTAGCTTAACCTTCGGGAGGGCGCTTACCACTTTGTGATTCATGACTGGGGGTGAAGTCGTAACAAGGTAACCGTAGGGGAACCTGCGGTTGGATCACCTCCTTACCTAAGAGATACGTGTTATGTGCAGTGCTCACACAGATTGTCTGATGAAGAATGAGCAGAAATACCGGTATAGGCTTGTAGCTCAGGTGGTTAGAGCGCACCCCTGATAAGGGTGAGGTCGGTGGTTCAAGTCCACTCAGGCCTACCAAATCGTATTGATACTGCGTTGTGAAATCACTCGTTTACTGATGTAAACTTCGTGACTTCACGCCTTGTCTCACTGCGATTGGCTCAATTCTTACTTAAAGGAAGACTTCCAATAAGAAAGAAACCTGAGAAATAAAAACGGTATTAAAGAATGCATTATGGGGCTATAGCTCAGCTGGGAGAGCGCCTGCCTTGCACGCAGGAGGTCAGCGGTTCGATCCCGCTTAGCTCCACCATAATCTCTTGAATATAAAATAATAATTCAGAGTATATTAGCAATAGTATACTGCGAATTATTTTGCTCTTTAACAATCTGGAACAAGCTGAAAAATTGAAAACAAATCAATATATCACCGAGGTATATTGATGAGTCTCTCAAAATCTCAAACTTTGAAGTGTGAAACTCCAAGACATTCGTCTTCGAGAGGAAACACCTTCGGGTTGTGAGGTTAAGCGAATAAGCGTACACGGTGGATGCCTAGGCAATCAGAGGCGATGAAGGACGTGCTAATCTGCGATAAGCGTCGGTAAGGTGATATGAACCGTTATACCCGACGATTTCCGAATGGGGAAACCCAATATCCAATGGATATTATCATTAACTGAATACATAGGTTAATGAAGCGAACCGGGAGAACTGAAACATCTCAGTACCCCGAGGAAAAGAAATCAACCGAGATTCCCCTAGTAGCGGCGAGCGAACGGGGAACAGCCCAGAGTCTTAATCAACAGCAGCATCAGGAGAACGGTCTGGAAAGTCCGGCAGTAAAGGGTGATAGCCCCGTATCCGAAGATGCTGTTATTGTGAACTCGACGAGTAGGGCGGGACACGTGTTATCCTGTCTGAATATGGGGGGACCATCCTCCAAGGCTAAATACTCCTGATTGACCGATAGTGAACCAGTACCGTGAGGGAAAGGCGAAAAGAACCCCGGCGAGGGGAGTGAAAAAGAACCTGAAACCGTGTACGTACAAGCAGTAGGAGCCCCACCACTAAGCTAGTGGTGAACTCACAGCGATTCTTTTGCATGATAAAGAGCGGTAGACGACGCGAAGTGACGTCCAACCAATCCAATCAGGCAGAGGAGGCTTAGTGGTGGGGTGACTGCGTACCTTTTGTATAATGGGGGTCAGCGACTTATATTCTGTAGCAAGGTTAACCGAATAGGGGAAGCCGTAGGGAAACCGAGTCTTAACTGGGCGAATGAGTTGCAGGGTATAGACCCGAAACCCGGTGATCTATCCATGGGCAGGTTGAAGGTTGGGTAACACTAACTGGAGGACCGAACCGACTAATGTTGAAAAATTAGCGGATGACTTGTGGATGGGGGTGAAAGGCCAATCAAACCGGGAGATAGGCTGGTTCTCCCCGAAAGCTATTTAGGTAGCGGCCTCGTGAACTCATCTTCGGGGGGTAGAGCACTGTTTCGACTAGGGGGTCATCCCGACTTACCAACTCGATGCAAACTGCGAATACCGAAGAATGTTATCACGGGAGACACACGGCGGGGTGCTAACGTCCGTCGTGAAGAGGGGAAACAACCCAGACCGCCAGCTAAGGTCCCAAAGTCATGGTTAAGTGGGAAACGAAGTGGGGAAGGCTCAGACAGCCAGGATGTTGGCTTAGAAGCAGCCATCATTTAAAGAAAGCGTAATAGCTCACTGGTCGAGTCGGGCCCGCGCGGAAGATGTAACGGGGGCTAAAACCATGCACCGAAGCTGCGGCAGCGAACGTATCACTTAAATTTGTTTAAGTGAGAAACGATTGACGGAACGAAGAGACGTCAATGCGTCCATAAAAGTCGAGGCGAAAGTCCGATAAGCGAATTTAAGGATACGTTCGTTGGGTAGGGGAGCGTTCTGTAAGCCTGCGAAGGTGTACTGTGAGGTATGCTGGAGGTATCAGAAGTGCGAATGCTGACATAAGTAACGATAATGCGGGTGAAAAAACCCGCACGCCGGAAGACCAAGGGTTCCTGTCCAACGTTAATCGGGGCAGGGTGAGTCGACCCCTAAGGCGAGGGCTGAAAAGCGTAGTCGATGGGAAACGGGTTAATATTCCCGTACTGGTGGTAACTGCGATGGGGGAACGGAGAAGGCTAGGTTGTCCGGGCGACGGTCGTCCCGGTTCAAGCATGTAGGCAGAGTGATTAGGCAAATCCGGTCACTTAATGCTGAGGTGTGATGACGAACCACTAAGGTGGTGAAGCAATTGATGCCCTGCTTCCAGGAAAAGCCTCTAAGCTTCAGGTTACCAACAATCGTACCCCAAACCGACACAGGTGGTCAGGTAGAGAATACTCAGGCGCTTGAGAGAACTCGGGTGAAGGAACTAGGCAAAATGGTGCCGTAACTTCGGGAGAAGGCACGCTGGCGGTAAGTGAAGTCCCTTGCGGACGGAGCCGAAGCCAGTCGAAGATACCAGCTGGCTGCAACTGTTTATTAAAAACACAGCACTGTGCAAACACGAAAGTGGACGTATACGGTGTGACGCCTGCCCGGTGCTGGAAGGTTAATTGATGGGGTTATCCTTAGGGAGAAGCTCTTGATCGAAGCCCCAGTAAACGGCGGCCGTAACTATAACGGTCCTAAGGTAGCGAAATTCCTTGTCGGGTAAGTTCCGACCTGCACGAATGGCGTAATGATGGCCAGGCTGTCTCCACCCGAGACTCAGTGAAATTGAACTCGCTGTGAAGATGCAGTGTACCCGCGGCAAGACGGAAAGACCCCGTGAACCTTTACTATAGCTTGACACTGAACATTGAGCCTTGATGTGTAGGATAGGTGGGAGACTATGAAGTGTGGACGCCAGTCTGCATGGAGTCAACCTTGAAATACCACCCTTTAACGTTTGATGTTCTAACCTAGGCCCGTAATCCGGGTCGGGGACCGTGTCTGGTGGGTAGTTTGACTGGGGCGGTCTCCTCCTAAAGAGTAACGGAGGAGCACGAAGGTTGGCTAAGCATGGTCGGACATCATGCGGTTAGTGCAAAGGCATAAGCCAGCTTGACTGTGAGAGTGACGGCTCGAGCAGGTACGAAAGTAGGTCTTAGTGATCCGGTGGTTCTGAATGGAAGGGCCATCGCTCAACGGATAAAAGGTACTCCGGGGATAACAGGCTGATACCGCCCAAGAGTTCATATCGACGGCGGTGTTTGGCACCTCGATGTCGGCTCATCACATCCTGGGGCTGAAGTAGGTCCCAAGGGTATGGCTGTTCGCCATTTAAAGTGGTACGCGAGCTGGGTTTAGAACGTCGTGAGACAGTTCGGTCCCTATCTGCCGTGGGCGTTGGAAGATTGAGAGGGGTTGCTCCTAGTACGAGAGGACCGGAGTGAACGCACCACTGGTGTTCGGGTTGTCATGCCAATGGCATTGCCCGGTAGCTAAGTGCGGAAGAGATAACCGCTGAAAGCATCTAAGCGGGAAACTTGCCTCGAGATGAGTCTTCCCTGTCACCTTGAGTGACCTAAAGGAACGTTTAAGACTAAGACGTTGATAGGCTGGGTGTGTAAGCGTAGCGATACGTTGAGCTAACCAGTACTAATGAACCGTGAGGCTTAACCTGACAACACCGAAGGTGTTTTGTCTGAGAGACGAAGAGTAGATAAAGTAGGCTTGTTTAAGATTGATATTACTGGCGACTAACCGAAAGGAAAGAAGCGGGTAATAAAACCGAATTTGCTTGGCGGCCATAGCGCAGCGGTCCCACCTGATCCCATGCCGAACTCAGAAGTGAAACGTTGTAGCGCCGATGGTAGTGTGGGGTCTCCCCATGTGAGAGTAGGGAACTGCCAGGCATTAAATAAGACGAGAAAGCCAACCCACTGGGTTGGCTTTTTTGCGTTTAAGGTTTTTATTTTTTTAATCTTTTGTTTCATTTTCTTCTTAATAAATTGTTTTTATTTAAAATAATTTATTTCTATCCTATCTCTATACATAAATTAGTTTTATGTACCTATTCAAATTATAAAAAAACATAGAATTAAACATATATTTAACATCATTTTTATGCAAACATTAATTGTCATACAAATATAGCGATAAATAAATGGCGGTCAGTAAGCTATTTTGTATAAATGATAAGCAATAGGAGCAAATGTATGGATGTTAATTTCTATGTCACATGTATTGGGGATGCTCTAAAATCCCATATGGCAAGAGACAGTGTATTACTGCTAGAAAAATTAGGTTGTCGGGTTCATTTTCTTGAAAAACAAGGTTGTTGTGGTCAACCCGCTATTAATAGTGGTTATATCGAGAACGCAAAACCTGCAATGAAAAAACTCATTGAAACCTTCGAAGTTAATGATTATCCCATTATTTCTCCTGCTGGATCTTGTACTTATGCAATCAAAGGTTATTCCAAATATCTTGCTAATGAACCTGATTGGGCTATACGAGCTGAAAAAATAGCTAATAGAATGTTTGATTTAACTTCCTTTATTGTAAATCAGCTTGGTATTCTTGATGTTGGCGCAAGTCTTAAAGGTAAAGCTGTTTATCACCCATCTTGTAGCCTATTTCGTAAAATGGGCGTCAAAGAAGAACCTATTAAATTATTACAGCATGTAAAAGGTCTTGAATTATTGCCTTTTGAAGATATGGAAACATGCTGTGGTTTTGGTGGGACATTTTCAGTCAAAATGGCTGAGATTTCAGGGGAAATGGTAAAAGAAAAAGTACACCATATCATGGATGTTAAACCTGATTATTTGATTGGTGCGGATGTTAGTTGCCTTTTAAATATTGGTGGACGTTTAGAGCGAGAAGGCCGTCCTGTTAAAGTGTTGCATATTGCACAGGTCTTGATGAGTCATGAGGAGGAATTATGTCGTTAAGAACGAGTACTATTCCATTTAAAGACCTAATCAATCGTCAAGTACATGATGAAGTCATGCAAAAAGCAGTTGCTAATGCACAAGAAACCATTGGTAGAAATCGGCAAAAAATGATTGATGATCTTGGGCATTGGGAAGATTGGAGAGATAGAGCTACTCAAATTCGGGATCATGTGCTTGCTAACTTGGATGCTTATTTATACCAATTATCTGAAAAAGTAGAAGAACATGGTGGACATGTTTTCTTTGCTGAAACAAAAGAAGAAGCGACTCAATATATTCTTAGCGTGGCTAGAGAAAAAAAAGCAAAGAAAATTGTTAAAGCTAAGTCTATGGTAACTGAAGAAATCGGTATGAATGACGCGTTAGAGAATGCAGGCATTAATGTTATAGAAACCGATTTAGCAGAATTTATACTCCAGCAAGCTAAGGATGCTCCGTCACATGTTGTTGTACCAGCTATCCATAAAAATAGAGAACAAATCCGTCAAATATTTCACGATAAATTAGGATATAACGGTTCTGATACACCAGAAGAAATGACTCGTTTTGTTCGTCAAAAGATTAGAGATGATTTTTTTACTGCTGATATAGGTGTAACGGGATGTAACTTTGCTGTTGCAGAGACAGGTTCAGTTTGTTTAGTGACTAATGAAGGTAATGCTCGCTTAAGTACGACATTACCTAAAACACATATAGCTGTGATGGGGATGGAGCGCATAGCACCGACATTTAAAGAAGTGGATATTCTCATTACCATGTTAGCACGTAGTGCCGTTGGATTACGTTTAACAGGCTATAACACATGGCTTACAGGGCCTAGAGAAAAAGACCATGTTGATGGCCCTGAAGATTTTCATCTTGTTATTGTTGATAATGGGCGTTCAAAAATTATCGGAACAGAATTTAAAGATATTTTGCGTTGTATTCGTTGTGGTGCATGCATGAATACTTGCCCTGCTTACCGTCATATTGGTGGCCAAGGATATGGTTCTATTTATCCAGGTCCTGTTGGCGCTGTTTTAACTCCTTTATTAGGTGGTTATAAAGATTTTAAAAACCTTCCTTATGTCTGTTCATTATGTACTGCTTGTGATTCTGTATGCCCCGTGAAAATACCTTTATCCAGTTTAATTAAAAAACATAGAGATGTGATGGTTAGGGAAAAAATCACGCCAATAACTGAGCGTACGATCACCGATATATTCAATTATGTGAATCGTCATCCAACATTATGGAAAGTTGGCATGAATTGGGGCGCTCATGCGGCAAGGTGGTTTATAAAAGAGGGTAAAGCCC
The DNA here is from genome assembly GCA_901472505.1 of Proteus vulgaris. Taxonomy (NCBI): domain Bacteria; kingdom Pseudomonadati; phylum Pseudomonadota; class Gammaproteobacteria; order Enterobacterales; family Morganellaceae; genus Proteus; species Proteus vulgaris. The sequence goes on along the minus strand of LR590468.1, from coordinate 1,627,804 downwards.
CTTTAAATATAGGTGCATTAAAAGAATGGACTGAAGCAAGAAACCTGCCAAAAGGCGATGGTGAAAGTTTCCGTAATCGGTTCAAAAAACATCAAAAAGAGGAGAAATAAGAGATGAATAATAAAAATACATTCTTATCTCATTTAGCTTCTCAGTTGGGAAGGCCATTAAAAACAAAACCTGATCCATTCCCAACACCAGTAAATACATATCCAGAAGAAAGATTAACTGAATTATCAGAAGAGGAACGATATCAATATTTTCTCAATACCGCTAAATTAGCAGGAAGCGATTATGAGACAACGACACAAGAAGCCTTACCTCAGTGCTTACTTGCGTTATGCAATAAATATGGTTCATCAGTGATATTGACGGGTGATCTTCGTTTAAAAGAAAGTGGTGTTGTTGATTTATTATCTCAACATTGTGATGTTAGTGTGTGGGATCACCATTTTGGCGTGGAAAATATAGAGCATGTAAAAAATGCTAAAGTGGGTATTGTTTTTGCCGAATATGGGCTTGCTGAATCGGGAGGCGTTGTTTTATTTTCTGGAGCAGATAAAGGGCGTAGTGTCAGTTTGATCCCAGAAACAACACTCTTTGTTATTAGAAGAAGTACTATTTTACCTCGAGTTGCTCAATTAGCGGAAAAACTTCATCAATTAGCATCGGAAAATATCCGAATGCCTTCCTGTATTAATATTATCAGCGGCCCAAGTTGTACCTCTGATATTGAATTAATTAAAGTTGTTGGTGTTCATGGCTCTTTAAATGCCATTTATATTGTGATTGAAGATTGCTAATAATTATTTGTAAGGAGCCATATATTATTGTGGCTCTTGTTCTTCAGAACTCAATAAATTGTAGTTCAATAAATTTCTATTGCCATCAATAACCATAATAGGTGATTTTGGCTTATAACAATCATCTAGTGGTGAATAGCATTTATTTGGTGAATTATGTTCTATACCCAGCCAACTACTTAATAACCAATAATTATTTTCTGTGGAATAAGGCTTTTTCAAAACTTCATTACTTATTATTGGTTTTATTGTAGAAGGGCTATACCAAATGAACAAAGGAATGTTATAAGCTTCTTTACGAGGGGTATTTACGCCATGATGGTAACGAATTTCTTTATTTTTATCGAGGCGTTGTAAAGCATGATCTGCAAAGTAAAGAATAGATGCGGGTTTATCTTTTACTCTTTCAATAATGTTATTTATTAACTTATCTGTATAAGCAATAGAGCTGTCATAGCAGTTATCGTCTTCCTGTTGTGTGAATTTTTTTAAATCTTGATTTGGAAATCGGTTGCAAGCAGGTTCATGACTACCATAAGTATGCAAGATAATCAGTTTTTTTTGTGTAGATGGTTCGTTGAGTGCTTTATCTAAATGAGGAAGTAGTTCTTCATCATAACCGATAAATTCATTCCATTTCTTATTCTGCGCCATATTTGCAATGACTGAAATTACACTTGTTTTTTGATTTCCTTTCCCTTGATTACTTAACCAATAAGTTTTAAACCCAGCATGATTTGCGAGAGAAACAATATTATCAGCATAATGATTTTTATCTTGTAGCTGTTTTAACCCAATATTTGAGAGTGATATCGGTACTGAGAGTATTGTTACTGGAGCAGGAGAGTAAACATTCTCAAAAAGAATTAGATTGTTTTTTTCTTTCATTAAATTTGGTGTTGTATCATGAGGATAACCATAAATACCTAAATGATCGCGACGAACAGACTCACCAATAATCAGAATATAAATCTCTGTGTTATCGTTCTTTTTACTGTATTGATAATCAACTTTTTGAGAAGCAATTCTTTTTTATTTGACGATTTTCGTGAAATGTTTTAACTAGTGCTGCTGCATTATAAAAGGGGGTATTTAGAAGAGTATATTCAGCGAGTAATTTAGTTTTATTATCATTTCTTAACGCTAAGTTTTTATATATAGGAATAATGGCTATTAATATAACCATTGCTATCACACTATTTTTCGTGGTTTTTAAATGAGAAAATCGAGCACTTTTATGGATAAGAAAATAATAAATAGAGAAGCTACATATATAAAATAATACGTAATATTTATTATAAGAAAGCATACCAACAGTCTCACTGCCGTTAGTATTTATAAACGTTTCTGCGATAGAAGAGGAAAATGCAATATCGTGTTCACGATAGAAAAATAGAGAAATAGAGAGATTTAAAGACCATAAGGCGCTGATTATAAATGTTACTATTTTTCCTAGAATTGAACGATAAATTCCACTACACATCAACATAAGTAGCCAACCAATGAGAACAATATAGAGTTTTTGTTCTATGTACAATGTTGAGCCACCCAGTATTGCTGGTGTTATAGATAGAAGAAATAAAAGTGTGTAATAAGTTAGTCGAGACATAATCTATTTAAAATTGTCACCTCTTCTTATGTAGAATAAAAAAGTTAACCATTTACCTTTTGACAATACAAGACGTGTTTGGCTGAAATGTGTCCGAATTTGATATTATTACGATTTTTCTAATTTTTTGTATTATTAATAAAGTCATACAGTGAATAAATAATAATAGTCTTATTTTGTAACGCATTGATTTTATTTTATTTTTGCTTCTTTTTTTGATAAATAGTTAATAAATAGCAAATTATTAAAATAATCGTATAGATATGTATTTAAAAATTAGATTTATTCTAATTACGTAAAGAGGAGAAATATGATCAGACTGTCTATCAAAAAATAAAAATGCCCATTTCTATTGTAAAATAATGGGCACTTTTATCGTAAAAAATAAGTGAATTTTATAGTTTTTAGTGTTCTTTACCTTGTTCAATTCCTAACCCAATTTGAGAGCGAATAAATTGAGCTTGGAATTTTGCTTTTTCTTTCTCACCTAAAGATGATTTATCTGTAATTGAGAAAAGCCATGAAACAACAAAAGCAATTATCATTGAAAATAATGCTGGATATTCATAAGGATAGATAGGTTTTTCGTGACCTAAAATACTGACCCAAATTGTGGGGCCTAAGATCATTAATGTTACGGCTATTAATAAGCCAGCCCATCCTCCTGCTACTGCACCACGCGTTGTCAATCCTTTCCAATACATTGATAATAAAATAATAGGGAAGTTACAGCTTGCGGCTATTGAGAAGGCAAGTCCGACCATAAAGGCAATGTTTTGTTTTTCAAATAAAATACCTAAACCAATCGCAACAATACCTAAAATAACGACGGTTATTTTGGAAACATTAAGTTCTTGACGTTCATCAGCATGACCATTTTTTATCACATTAGCATAAAGATCATGAGAAACAGCAGAAGCTCCTGCTAACGTCAATCCAGCAACAACGGCTAATATTGTGGCAAATGCAACTGCAGAAATAAAACCGAGGAAGAAATTACCTCCCACAGCATCAGCAAGATGAACTGCGGCCATGTTTGTGCCGCCAATTAAAGCGCCAGCGGCATCTTTGAACACAGGATTAGGGCTAACGAGTAAGATAGCGCCGAAACCAATGATAAAAGTAAGAATATAGAAATAACCGATAAAACCTGTTGCATAGAAGACACTCTTACGGGCTTCTTTGGCGTCACTAACCGTAAAGAAGCGCATGATGATATGAGGAAGCCCCGCAGTACCAAACATTAAAGCAAGACCTAAAGAAAGTGCAGAAATAGGATCAGAAACTAAACCTCCAGGGCTCATAATTGAGAACCCTTTTGAGTGCACATTGACAGCTTCTTTAAATAAAGTATTGAAATTAAAATCAACTGCTTTCATAACCATCACCGCCATAAAAACTTGCACCAGCAAGTAATAAAATAGCTTTAATGATTTGCACCCAAGTGGTTGCTAACATGCCTCCAAATAACACATAGAGCACCATTAGAATACCGACGAGTACAACAGCAATATGATAGTTTAAACCGAAAAGTAGCTCGATTAATTTTCCGGCACCGACCATTTGTGCAATCAAATAAAGAGCAACCACAACTAGAGAGCCAATAGCAGAGAGTGTTCTAATCGGTTTTGGGCTTAATCGATAGGAAACAACATCAGCAAAGGTATAACGACCTAAATTACGTAAACGTTCAGCAATAATAAAAAGAATAATCGGCCAGCCGATGAGGAATCCTATTGAATAAATCAGGCCATCGTAACCAGAGGTATAAACGAGTGCGGAGATCCCTAAAAAGGATGCTGCTGACATAAAATCGCCTGCAATAGCCATCCCATTTTGAAATCCTGTTATTTTACCTCCAGCCGTATAGTAATCTGCACGTGAACGAGTACGTTTAGAGGCCCAGTAAGTGATATAAAGTGTTAATCCGACAAATATCAGAAACATGATGATGGCCTGAATATTCATCGGTTGTTTCTCACCACCTTCTGTTATTGTAGCCGCATAAGCAATGGTTGAAGAGAGGAAAAATAGGCTTATTGCATAGAGTAATTTTCTCATTTTTCTACCTCTTCTATAATCTCGCTTGCCAGTTTGTCGAACTCCGTATTGGCTTTAATAACGTAAATGCCCGTTAATAAAAATGAAGCAATGATTAAGCCAATGCCAATGGGAATACCTCGTGTAATATAGCTTCCTTCATACAGTGGTGTACCTAACCATTGTGGATAGAAAGCGATAAGTAGGATAAATGAGACATACATAACGAGAGTAATAATTGAAAGTGTCCATGAAAAACGACTACGTTTTTTAACCAGTTCTTTAAAGCGAGGGTTGTTTTCTATCTCTTGATAAATATCGGCATTCATCAGAGTTCTCCTCTATATAATTGTTTGGTTTATCACTTGATTTAGAGGCTTAAATCCCCCGCATTCCATGATTTTTAGGTAAGAGAGTCCAGCAAAGGCATTTTCATGCCTTTGCATTGTCGTATTGCGTTTTTAAATGACAGTTATATTGTTGTTGTGAGTTACGCAGTAAGTGATAGAGACTGTTTTTCTTCTAACAGTTTCTCTACAACACCTGGATCGGCGAGTGTTGAGGTATCTCCGAGGTTAGTTGTGTCGCCAGAGGCAATTTTACGCAAGATACGTCGCATAATTTTCCCTGAACGCGTTTTGGGTAAAGAGTCTGTCCAGTGAAGAATATCGGGCGTTGCAATTGGCCCTATTTCTTTACGTACCCAATCACGGACTTCTGTGTAAAGTTCAGGTGTTGGCTCTTCACCATGATTTAGCGTGACATAAGCATAAATAGCCTGCCCTTTAATATTATGAGGGATACCCACTACTGCGGCTTCAGCAATCTTAGGGTGTGCAACGAGAGCAGATTCAATTTCTGCTGTTCCTAGTCGGTGGCCTGAAATATTCAAGACATCATCAACACGTCCTGTTATCCAATAGTCACCATCTTCATCACGGCGGGCACCATCACCAGAAAAATACATGCCTTTAAAGGTCGAAAAGTATGTTTGTTCAAAGCGATCGTGATCACCAAAAAGTGTTCTAGCTTGGCCAGGCCAAGAATCAATGATCACTAAGTTACCTTCACAAGCACCTTGTTGTACTTCTCCCATATTATCGACAATGGCAGGCTGAACACCAAAGAAAGGACGTGTTGCAGAACCCGGTTTTAAGTCCATCGCACCGGGTAATGGCGTTATCATGAAACCGCCTGTTTCTGTTTGCCACCAAGTATCAACAATGGGGCATTGGCTACGTCCCATTTTCTGATAGAACCATTCCCAAGCTTCAGGGTTAATTGGTTCACCTACAGAGCCTAAAATGCGCAGAGAAGTGCGTTGAGTTCCCTCAATCGCTTTATCTCCTTCAGCCATTAATGCTCGGATTGCAGTAGGGGCTGTGTACAGGATATTGATTTGGTGCTTATCAACGACTTGAGCCATACGATTCACTGAGGGGTAATTAGGTACACCTTCAAACATAACGGTTGTTGCGCCATTTGAAAGCGGGCCATACAGTAAGTAGCTATGTCCTGTTACCCAGCCTACATCAGCAGTACACCAATAAATATCGCCTTCATGATAATCAAAGGTGTATTTAAACGTCATCGAAGCATAAACAAGATAGCCCCCTGTGGTATGTAACACACCTTTAGGTTTTCCTGTTGAACCTGATGTATACAGAATAAAGAGTGGATCTTCCGCATCCATAATTTCGACATCACACTCAGTACTGACACCTTGGATAGCTTCATCCCACCAAATATCACGTCCTTCAATCCATTGTTCTGTATTTCCTGTTCGGCGAAATACAACAACATGGTTAATAGGCGGAATATCAGTGTGATTTAATGCAGCATCGACATTTTTCTTTAGGGGAATAGCGCGACCTGCGCGTAAGCCTTCATCAGCAGTGATAACTAATTTGGCTTTTGAATCAATGATCCGACCTGCAACAGCTTCAGGAGAAAAACCACCGAAAATAACAGAGTGAATAGCACCAATACGAGCACAGGCGAGCATAGCAACTGCGGCTTCAGGTACCATCGGCATATAAATTGCCACAACATCGCCTTTTTTAATTCCCAAATTTTTTAATACATTAGCGAATTGGCAAACATCTTGGTGGAGTTGTCGGTAAGTTATTTTTTTTGATTCATTAGGTGAGTCGCCTTCCCAAATAATTGCGGTTTGATCACCTCGTGTTTTAAGGTGGCGATCGAGGCAGTTTTGGCTGATGTTTAGTTGTCCATCTTCAAACCAGCGAATGCGAACATGCCCTGGGTCAAATGAGGTATTCTTTACCACAGTATATGGTTTTATCCAGTCAATCATTTTCCCTTTATCTGCCCAAAAGGCCTCCGGGTTTTTGATAGATAATTCATAGTCTTTTTGGTATTGCTCTTTATTGATCAGGGCGTGTTCTGCAATGTTTGCAGGAATATGATGTTGGTTTATTTTTGTCATAATAGTTCTCCTTACTGTTGTTAATACTATGTCAAAAAGTCGTTAACAAAAGAGGGGAAATAAAGATTGTTTCTTTTTTGCGCAGAAGATCACGAATTAATGGAAATGCTTTTCATGGAATGTTCAATTAGTGCTAAAGCATAGCATGTATTATTTATCTATATTTATCTTGTTTAATAGAATTATTATTTAATAAAATGCTTTTAAATTAAAATAATATACTGTGAAAATTAATTAACGAGTGCTGAATAAAAAAACCACAAAAATAATATGGATATGATAATGATTTTCATTAACGTTTTTTTCACTATAATGAAATGAAAAGATAAATCACATGATGTGATCTAAGATAAAACAGCACTGGAGATAAATATGAGCTATACATTACCTGCACTGCCTTATGCTTATGATGCGTTAGAACCTCATTTTGATGAGCGTACAATGGAAATTCACCATACAAAGCATCATCAGACGTATGTAAATAATACCAATACTGCATTAGAAAAATTACCGGAACTTGCAGATTTAGATATTGATGAGTTAGTTAAAAAACTTCATAAAGTGCCTGCTGAACAACGTACATTCTTACGTAATAATGCGGGTGGCCATTCTAACCACTCTTTATTTTGGAAAGGTTTAAAACTAGGAACTCAATTACAAGGATCACTAAAAGAGGCAATTGACCGTGATTTTGGTAGTGTTGATGCCTTTAAAGCGTTGTTTGAAAAAGCAGCTGCTAGCCGTTTTGGTTCAGGTTGGGCATGGCTGGTATTAAAAGACGATGGTAAATTAGCTGTCGTCTCTACAGCTAACCAAGATAGCCCATTAATGGGGGAAGAGTTAGCTGGTGCATCAGGCTATCCAATTGTTGGGTTAGATGTATGGGAACATGCTTATTACTTGAAATATCAAAATCGTCGCCCTGATTATATCAAAGCGTTCTGGTCAGTTGTGAACTGGGATGAAGCGCAAAAACGTTTTCAGAGCAAAGCATAATTAAATTGATCATTTCTTTTCTATTTTTAATGCCGACAAATGTCGGCATTGTTTCTTTTGAACACTCTCTTTACTATGAGTTATCCTTTTCTGTTTAGGTAGTGAGCTATGCGTTATTTTCCGAGTGTTTATATTGGCAATATCATAACAACGTCTAATGGATTTACCAGTGCGATCACTAAGAGGCTAGTGGATGGTCATATCAAACTTACTTCGCTGGGATTAGAAGGCGATGAGCAAGCAGAAAAGAGTTTTCATGGTGGGCCAGATCGCGCACTGTGTCATTATCCTCAAGAGCACTATCTGTATTGGGCAGAACAATTCTCACAATTGACGGATTTTTTTAATGCGCCAGCTTTTGGTGAAAATATATCAACAATGGGTATGACAGAAGAAAATGTCTTTATTGGTGATATTTACCAATGGGGTAATTCATTAATTCAAGTTACTCAACCACGCTCTCCTTGCTATAAACTTAATACAGTGACAGAAGTCAGTCACTTTTCGCAAATTATGCAAGATAGCGGTTATTGTGGTTGGTTGTATCGTGTCGTGAGTGCAGGAGAAACAGGCAACCATCATCCTCTCGTTTTGGTTTCAAGAAACAGTGATGTTTCTGTTAAAGAAGCAATATCAATTGCTTTTCATATTCCTTTTGATGAAGAGCTTTATCGTCGTCTATTAAGTGCTGCGGGATTATCAGCAAGTTGGAGTAAGACTATGCAGTTAAGATTGAAAAATCAAGCAATTGAGAGTTTTAATAGGCGGTTGTTTAAAGAATAAATACTTTACTAAATAAAAAACACCTCCCTAAAAATAGGTGAGGTGTTTTTTATGTATTAACAAAAAATCACGGATGCGCAATAAACCCAATGGCGTCATAAACTTTGTCTAAGGTTGCTTGAGCACGAGCTTTGGCTTTATCAGCACCTTCTTTCATAATTTTATTGAGCAGAGCTTCATCATTACGGAATGTGTTAAAACGTTCTTGAATGTTAGTTAGCATTTCAGAGACTGCATCTGCAACAGCACCTTTTAGATGTCCGTACATTTGACCTTCAAATTCGGCTTCTAATTCAGGAATAGTTTTGCCTGTTATACCCGCTAAAATATCCAGTAAGTTAGAGACTCCAGCTTTGTTTTCAAGATCGTAAATAACACGAGGTGGCTCTTCTGAGTCTGTCATTGCGCGTTTGATCTTTTTAGCCGCAGCTTTGGGATCTTCAAGTAGGGCGATAACGTTATTACGGTTATCATCAGACTTAGACATTTTTTTAGTCGGATCTTGTAATGCCATAACACGTGCACCACCTTTGGGAATAAAAGGATCTGGTACAGTGAATATATCGCCATAAATAGCGTTAAAACGCTGAGCAATATCACGGCTTAATTCAAGATGCTGTTTTTGGTCAATACCCACAGGGACTTGGTTCGTTTGATAAATAAGAATATCTGCTGCCATCAATACAGGATAATCAAATAACCCAGCATTAATATTTTCAGCATGGCGTGCCGATTTATCTTTAAATTGAGTCATACGGCTCAATTCACCAAAATAGGTGTAACAATTTAGTGCCCAGCTTAATTGAGCATGTTGTGGAACATGTGACTGAACAAAAATGGTGCTTTTTTCTGGATCAATACCGCAAGCAAGATAGAGTGCCAGCGTATCTAATGTTCTTTTTCTTAGCTCTTTTGGATCTTGACGAACTGTAATGGCATGTTGGTCAACGATACAGTAAATGCAGTCATAATCATCTTGCATTTGTACCCATTGACGTAATGCACCCATATAGTTTCCGATAGTTAACTCACCAGAAGGTTGCGCACCACTGAATACAATTGGCTTTTTTGCCGTTTTTTCTACTGAAGTCGTCATGTTAGTTCTATTCCACAGTTGTCATTGGCGTGATGTCGAGGATTGAGAGCAAATCGGCAAAATTATCGAGAGTATAATCTGGTTTGCTGTCTGCGATAGATACGCCGTAGTTATAGCCATAGGTTAAACCTACGCAAGGGCATTGTGCCTCTTGTGCTGCAATAATATCGTTGCGAGAATCCCCAACAAAAAGGAGTTCTTCCTTTTTAACACCAAATGTGCCCATTGTTAAATATAATGGTGCTGGATGCGGTTTTTTTTCTTTAACATCATCTCCTCCTAGCACTAAGGAAAAATATTTATCAATTCCCAGTTGCTGTAATAATGGAGCAATAAAAGGTGATGGCTTATTGGTGACAATGCCTAATGGAATATTATGCGAAGCTAATACTTCAAGCGTTTCTTTAACGTGTGGGAATAAATCACTGCCTGTTTTGACGGAAGTTGCATAATGTGCATCAAAAAGGTCACGCATTTCTTTTAATAGGGTTTCAGTGACATCCTCGACACCAGCGTTATGCAAAGCGCGCGTGAGTAGCATATCAACGCCGTTGCCTACCCAAATAGTGACATTATGTTTGCCAGCAGGAGGAAAGCCTTTTGCTTTCAATGCGTAATCTGTTGCTTCTGTAAGTCCTACTGCACTGTCAGTGAGTGTGCCATCAAGATCAAAGGCGATAGCACGGATGCCTTTGAGTTTTTTATCTGTCATTACGATACCTTTTCTAATTCACGGCGCATATTGTCGATAACATGTTTATAGTTCGGCTGATTGAAAATAGCAGAGCCAGCAACAAACATATCCGCCCCCGCTTGGGCAATTTCAGCAATATTATCGACTTTGACACCGCCATCAATTTCTAAACGAATGTCATAACCACCATCATCAATCATCTTACGAACTTGGCGTAATTTATCGAGAGTGTTAGGAATAAATGATTGACCACCAAAGCCTGGGTTAACGGACATCAGCAGGATAAGATCTAATTTATCCATTACATAATCGAGATAGTTTAAAGGGGTTGCTGGGTTAAGTACTAAACCCGCTTTACAACCACAATCTTTGATTAACTGAATAGTACGGTCAACGTGGTCACTGGCTTCTGCATGAAATGAAATATAAGTTGCACCTGCTTTTGCAAAGTCAGGAATGATGCGATCAACCGGCTTTACCATTAAGTGAACATCAATGGGAGCAGTAATTCCATAGTTACGCAAGGCTTTACAAATTGGCGCGCCAAACGTTAGATTTGGAACATAATGGTTATCCATGACATCAAAGTGGACAACGTCAGCACCTGCGGCAAGTACTTTCTCAGTATCTTCGCCAAGACGTGCAAAATCAGCGGATAAAATAGAAGGGGCAATCAGAAAATCTTTCATCGCATTCTCCTGACAACACTCCCCTTGTCGGGAGGTGTTAACGATTATTTATATAAAGCTAGTAATTCGTTCACTTTGCTACGACCGAGTGTGTTGCTACTGATTGTTCTTCTGACTTTCACACTGTGTAGCTCTTTTGCGTTTACATACCACTCTTTTGTTAACGCAGTCTCATGATTGGATATTAACACGGGTATCTGTCTCTCGTAAGCCAGCATTGAGGCAAGTTGAGCCAGATGTTCCTGCTCTTGAAAACTAAAGCTATTTGTATGGTATGACGTGAAATTTGCAGTTGGTGATAGTGGTGCATAAGGCGGATCGCAATAAATAACGGAGCCTTTTTCTGCATTTGTCATCGTTGATGAATAGCTTTGGCAAACAAATGTGGCTTTTTGTGCCTTTTCAGAAAACCAAATTAACTCTGTTTCAGGGAAATAAGGCTTTTTGTAACGGCCAAAAGGGACGTTATATTCACCTTTTGAATTATAACGACATAACCCATTGTAACAATGGCGGTTAAGATAGAGAAATAAGACACTACGCTGATAAGGATCAGTTGAGAGATTAAACTCTTGTCGTAGTTCATAAAACTCTTCTGCAATATTCATTTGAGGAGTAAATAATAAGCGAGCATCCTCCATAAATTTTTCAGGATGCTGCTTTACCGTATTATAGAGATGAATTAGATCACTATTTATGTCGGCAAGAATATATGAATCGTATTCTGTATTTAAAAAAACAGAACCGGCACCCGTAAAAGGTTCAATTAAACAGTTACCTTCAGGCAGATGACGTTTAATGTCATCTACCAAAGGATACTTACCACCAGCCCATTTTAGGAATGCGCGTTTTTTTTTCATGCCGTCCAAATTTCTCAATCGTTTCAGAGTCGCCGATTGTACTCTGTTTCAGACAGCATATCAGCGGTGAACCTCGTCTTAATTATTTTTTTAGATCCTGATGAACATGTTTCATCGGTCTAACCCAAGGTTGTTTCGCTTGTACCGGTGTTGGTAATGAAGAAACAGCCTGCTTAGCTTCGCTTATATTACGATAGTTACCATAGATGAGTACATACCATGGGTTACCATTACGCTGAGTTTTATAGATAGCGTAGTTTCCATTAAGGTTCTTTTTAGCGAAAGCTTCTAAGGTATCTTGGCGACTTGCACCACTTAGTTGCAATGTGTAATTTGAAGCTGGAATAGAACTTAAATTGCCGGCAGACAATGAACCTGAAACCACGGGCTTAGAGGCGGGCTTAGATTGTGTTGTTGCTGGTGGAGTTACCGGTTTTGTTGGCGGTGTTTTTATTTCAGCCGGTTTCTGTACAGGTTGCACCGGCTTGGTTGCTGGTGGTTGTGTAACAGGTTTCTCTGGTTTTGGTTGTTGTGAATTTAATGACTGTTGCTGACCTGTTGCTTGGTTTATACCTGCTTGTTGTTGATTTAAAGAATCAACAATATCACCAGGGATCTCAACACGTTGACCTTGTGAATCAATCATTGGAGGTAAATTTTGTGAAGGCGGTGTCGCAGGTTGGATTTCTTGCCCAGAAATAGCTTGAGGTGTTGATGGTTGGCTATTTTCTGTAGGCGTAACGGATGATGGTTGTTGAGACAGATCGATATTTCTTTCTGTTCCGGTTGGCGATGAAGGTTCCGTTGTTTCTGGTGATTTTAATGCAGAGCTTATTGCAATAATTAGCAGAATAAGTACGAGGACACCAACACCAATCATCATCTGTTGACGGGATACAGAGAAGCGCGCATTTTTTAATGGGTTGTTACGAGGTCGGTTGGTTCGACGTTCAGGTCTATCCGATGTATCAGGTTTGAGTGAGTTATCACTCTTGGTTTCATTATCAGGTTTGAACTCGTCCATTATGCCCTCCGTCAGAGCGTCAAAAAGCGAAAATATTCTATTCAGCCTTAGCCATTACCTCATAGTATAAGGATGAAACGCTTTTTCCGAAACGTTGCATTTGACAATATTAACCAGAATTATCCTTAAATAGGTGTTCTGGTTTACTTCTAGTCAGGTAATGGGGAGCTTAATTTGCATTAATGCAAGATGTTATCGCTTTGTGGACTTGTTCGCGAGAAATATCCGCACGTAATTCGGATTGACCGATACCTTTTGGTAAAACGAGGTGTAATTTGCCACCAGATACCTTTTTATCTCTCATCATATGAGGTAAATAGTCATCAGGTGTCATTTCTACTGGGCCATTGACAGGAAGATTTGCTTTTTCAAGTAATTGAATGACACGTAGTGTTTCTTCTTCAGTAAATTGACCAAGTGCTTGAGAGGTTCTTGCCGCCATTACCATACCTGCGGCAACGGCTTCACCATGCAACCAAACGCCATATCCCATATGAGCTTCAATAGCGTGCCCATAAGTATGGCCAAGATTGAGGAGTGCACGTAATCCACTGGTTTCTTTTTCGTCTGCGGCGACAACTTCCGCTTTAAGCTCACAGCAACGACGGATACAAAATGCCATCGCTTTAGGATCAAGTGCCAAAAGTTTATCAATATTATTCTCAAGCCAGATAAAGAAGTCTTTATCTAAAATGATGCCATATTTAATAACTTCAGCTAAACCAGATGAAAGTTCACGAGGTGGTAATGTGGCAAGGCAATCGAGATCAATAATGACAGAAGCTGGTTGGTAAAAAGCCCCAATCATATTCTTGCCAAGAGGATGATTAACTGCTGTTTTTCCACCAACAGATGAATCAACTTGTGATAACAAGGTAGTCGGTACTTGGATAAAGCGAACACCGCGTTGATAACTTGCTGCCGCAAAACCGGTTAGATCACCAATAACACCCCCGCCTAATGCGATAAGTGTTGTATCTCGATTATGATTTTTTTCTAATAATGCAGTAAAGACATCGTTCATGATTTCAAGCGATTTATATTGTTCGCCATCAGGTAAAATCACGCTATCAACCAAAATACCTTGTTTCTTTAAGGTATTTGTTACCTTTTCTAAATACAGCGGAGCAAGCGTTACATTTGTAACTATCATAACTTGCTGCCCTGATTTTAATGGTAAAAAGGTATCAGGTTGATGAAAAAGGCCAGAAGCAATGGTAATGGGATAGCTTCTTTCACCTAATGTGACAGCGATTTTTTCCATAACAGTGGCCTTCTTCTTATTGTCTTTGTTTAACCTTATAAATAGCTGAATTTATTAGTTTTGTTCTAATAATTCAATTATTTGATTGGCTACAATTTTTGCACTCTGATCATCAGTATGAATTGTGATGTCAGCAATCTCTTCATAAAGAGGATTACGTTCTTCAGCTAATGTCTCTAGGACATCGCGCACAGGCTCAACACCTTGCAATAAAGGACGTTTTTTATCACGTTGGGTACGAGCGAGTTGCTTTTCAATGTTTGTTTCTAAATAAACAACCACACCACGTGCAGATAGTCTGTTACGGGTTTCTCGCGATTTCACCGAACCACCACCTGTAGCAAGCACGATACCTTGCTTTTCAGTGAGTTCGTTGATGATTTTCTCTTCTCGTTGACGGAAGCCTTCTTCGCCTTCTACATCAAATACCCAACCTACATCCGCACCTGTACGCCGCTCAATTTCCTGATCGGAATCATAAAACTCCATACTAAGTTGTTGAGCTAACTGACGACCAATAGTGCTTTTGCCGGCACCCATAGGCCCAACCAGAAAGATATTACGTTTCTCTGCCATGTTTTTGGTATTACTAAGATATTCGTTAATGATAACCCGCCCCGCCAAATTCATTCAGCGACGGGACCTAAACTGAAATTTATGAGTGTTTATCTAATACACACCTGATAACATTTGTTATCTACTCTCATAATAAGACTGAGTTCTTTCAGTAGATCGCTATAAAATAACCACATGCTGTTGCAAACAACAACATAGGATAAAAATCCCTTTGCCTACAGTACATAACAAAAACTACTAAAAAAGTAATCATCTTTGTTGGCAACGCGAAGATTCTAACACAATTTAGTCGGAAAACCGCATCTGATAATATTGTCTTTTTCGTCATCAAGCGATCAATATTACATATAAAAAGCCCTACCTCCAAGAATAGAGGAAGTGCATAAAATGTATCCGTATTATCATTGTGATGTTTCAGGCTCACTCAAATTAGCTAACCCTTGTAAGCTAAATCGTCCTCATCGTCAAATCTATAAATACTGATTATAAGAAAAAACAATGAATAACTCTCAGTTTAATCCTAATAAAAAACAGGTAATTTATTGTATTTTAAAAACAAAAAAATTTTTGCATAAAAAGTTAGATTAATTTGGGTGTAATAAAAATAACCAATTCATGGCGACTCTGCTGATCTCTTTTATGGCTAAAAAGTACTCCTAATAACGGAATAGAAGATAATAAAGGAATGTTTGCTGTATGCTCTTGCTGCTTTTGTTGAAATATTCCTCCTAACATAATGGTTTCTCCATCATTAATCGTGACTTCTGTACTGATCTCTTGCTTATCTATGGAAAGGTGCTCACTTCCTCCCTGTACAAGTGCGATACCTGGTGTATTTTGGCTTATTTTAAGTATTAACCTTATCTTTTTATTCCTTTGGATCATCGGTGTGACTTCCATCCCTAATACGGCCTCTTTAAATTGAACACGAGTGGTTTCATTATCTCGGCTGACATAGGGGATCTCCGTTCCTTGTTTGATTGAGGCTGTTTTCTCATGAGCTGCTGTCAATCTTGGGCTGGCAATAATTGATAATTGCTTTTCTTGTTCTAATGCACTTAACTCAAGTTCTAATAGCCGGCCGTTAATTCGAGCAATGTTAAAAGCAATAGAGTGAAGTGGGTTTTTGGTGTTTTGATGGAGTGATAAAGCAGAAAGCGAAGGTATTGATAAAGCTGAATTTGAAGGGGGAGATATTGTGTTAGGGTGTGTCGATGTTGCTTCAACATGGGTTGTTTTTAACGCGTGCAATCCCCATTGAGCACCTAATTCATTTAACGCGTCTTGACTGCTACTGATGATATGCGCAGTGATATAAACTTGCTGTTGTGGTGTATCTTTTAATCTCAGCCAGTCTGCAATTTCAGAAAGTGCTTTATCATTATCAACAATAGAAAGGCTATTAGCGTCACTATCAGCAATGACACGTCCTTGTTTACTTAATAGTGGAATAGCGTGCGTGCTAAGTTGTTTTGCTAACGTATCTGCATCGGCATAATTTAATGGATAGAGCCGATGGTGTAACTGTTCAGTTTGTTGAGTTTTAGTCAATGGTTCATCAATGAGTGTTGGTGGTGCTTTTTCATGATTAATGACATCAAGGACGTCAGGAAAAAATGGATCTCTCGAATGAGCAAAAACGGAAGTTGTCATCAATAACACAATAAAAAAAAAACTATTTTCATGATATGTCCTCTTGTTCTAAAGAGAGTTCCTTTAGTGTCGTCAGTGTAATTTGAACTGAAAGTAACTTAGTCTCTGTTGGCATAATATTGAGAGAAACAAGCAATAATCCGGTTTGATTAAGGAATTCTAGTAAAGTTAAGAAGCGGGCATAAGGCAAAGTAAACGTGAGTTTATATAATGAATTAGATGAATTCTCCCAAGTTTCAGGGATGAAATGATAAGTCATAAGTATGTGTTGTAGTTGCTCAGAAGCTGAGGGGATATTCAATGGAATATTATAATCCGCTTGTTGTGCTATAAGTGATCCGAGGGAGGGAATTGTCTCTAACGTCCTTTGATAATGATGAATACGAGAGAGACTTTGTTTTATTTCCATGTGTTGTTGGGTTATTTCTTGCTGATAGTCTGTATAAATAAAGAAGTAGTAAAGTAGAAAGATAATAAAAGGTATCGTTAAGCTTAGTAATGTTATTTGCCACATCGCAAGAGAAACCACAAATTGTAACCATTTCACATTTATCTTCATGGTATTTTCTCAACCTCTTTTTTATTCCATCGCTCATCAATTTCCCATTTTCCTGTTAGATGAACTTCGGTATAGGACGGGGAGATTTTACTTTGTTGTAAATAATCCAGTGATAGGGGGGCAAGAATGGGGTGATGTTTAAAATGGGCTATAAAAGAGAGCGTGTGTGTATTGGGTAAAATAAGTGCCAAAGAGTGACGATTATCCATATCAGAATAATGGCTTACCCATACAGCCGGTGGGAGATATGTTTCAATAGCTTGAAAAAAACGTATGTAATGTAAATAACGTAACCAATTTTGATAATAGAGCGAATAGCGTTGATAACATAAATAGGTTTGTTTTTTCTGTTGTTGATAAATGTTGAGTTGCTCTAGCAAGCTCCTTTCTTGTTGCTGGGTTCGAATATGTAGTGCTGTGGTGCTATCTCTTTTTTGGACTAAATGATAAGTGTAATAACCGCAAGCTATCAGCGTGATAGTGATAAACACTAACGTTTGATAAGTCCATATTACTGTTTTTTTTCTAAATAAATTGTGGCGCCACGGTAGATAATTTACTTGATACATGATGTCTCCCAAGGGCGTAATGCTAAACCAAGCGCAATAAGAGAAAGTGAGCTTTCTTTTGCGGTGAATTGAAATAAACAATGGGAAAAATCAGGCCAAAGAGGCATTAAATGGTTAAAATATATCGCATTATCACCAGCAAAATAACATTGCTCTTTAGACCAATGATATTTTTCTATGAGTTGATAGATAAGTTTTTTTTGCTCCTGTTGATTCTGATAAGAGCACGTGCCGTAATGGGGCATTTCATCATCAGATGAAACCCAAAAGAGAGAGTTATTTTTGCAGTAAATAAGCTTACTTTTTGGTGAGATATTAAGGTAAGAGGCTAAATAACGTAGCGCACACGCAGGAAGATCAATCGCAGAGAGTGTTAACTTTATTTGGGAGAATAAGGCAATATACTTATCTAATGCGACCTTATGACATAAATGAATAGCGAGTTTGCCGTTATTTTGCCGATAGTCAAAATTAACAGGGATTTTGGTATTTTGTGTGTAAGATGTGGCTCGTAACTGTGCTAGTCGATAACATGCCGCAGATGTAAGGGAAACGGGGTGTGGTAGCGGGATAGTCTGATAGTTTTCATAAATATCGGGTAACGAAAGGGTAATATTGTTAATAAAAGGGAGATCCTTGCGCCAGTTTATTAAGATATTTCTTAATTTTGTATCATCTAAATCGTCATTGAGAGGTAAAGGGAATTTCCAAAATGCACTGATCTTCCATTGTTTATTCTGCTGAAAGACCAAAACAGCATTGATATGATGAGTATTAATTTCAATTCCAATCTGGTAATTGTGTGTTTCCATAAATGATATCCATATCTATTGATGAGTAATTGCCTATTTTCAAAGGGGCGTTACCTTTATACTACGCACTGTTTGTTTATAAACTGCCCAATTCACACTACATGGGAAATTTAAGGTGAAGTTCTTAAAATATTTTTTCATCTTCGTTTTGGCTTGCATAATTTTGGGAGCTGCTTCGATATACGGTATGTATAAGTATGTTGAGCCTCAGTTACCTGATGTGGCGACATTAAAAGATGTTCGTTTACAAACCCCTATGCAGGTTTTTAGTGCAGACGGAGAGTTAATGGCACAATACGGCGAAAAACGTCGTTTACCGTTAACGTTGGAGGAGATGCCTCCTCAATTAATTAATGCTTTTATTGCAACAGAAGATACCCGTTTTCGTGAGCATCACGGTATTGATCCTATTGGGATCTCGCGTGCGGTAGTGGTGGCATTAACTTCAGGACAAGCTTCTCAAGGTGCAAGTACCATTACGCAACAATTAGCACGAAATTTCTTTTTAACACCTGAGAAGAAATTGATGCGAAAAATCAAAGAAGCCTTCTTGGCTATTCGCATTGAAAAAGAGTTAACTAAGGATGAAATTTTAACACTGTATTTAAATAAAATTTATCTGGGTAACCGTGCTTATGGTGTGGGGGCCGCGGCTTATGTTTACTTTGGTAAAAGTGTGCATGACCTTAGCCTTAATGAAATGGCCGTCATTGCTGGTTTACCTAAAGCCCCTTCTACACTCAATCCACTCTATTCTTATGATCGTGCTTTAAAACGTCGTAATGTTGTTTTACTGCGTATGTATGAAGAGAATTACATTACTCGTGCGCAGTATGAAAGTGCGCGAGCGGAACCTATTGTTGCGAAATATCATGCACCTCAGATTGATTTCTCAGCTCCATACCTTACTGAAATGGTGAGAATGGAGATGTATGAGCGCTATGGTGAAAATGCTTATACTGATGGCTATAAAATTTACACTACCGTTATTCGTAAAGACCAATTAGCCGCCGAAAAAGCCTTACGCGACAATGTGATTGATTATGATATGCGTCATGGTTATCGCGGTGCTCAAGAAGTCCTTTGGCGTGCAGGCCAAACGCCGTGGGATAACGACGCAATTAGTAAAAAATTAAAACAAATCCAAACGTATGGACCATTAATTCCAGCGGTTGTGTTGTCTGTGGATGCCAAAGAAGCGAAAGTCGTTTTAAAGAATGGCGATAACATAACTCTTGATTTAAAAGCCGTTCGTTGGGCTCGTAAGTTTATTTCAGATACAGCTCAAGGTGCGACACCAACAAAAGTTGATGCGGTTGTTAATGCTGGTGAGCAAATTTGGGTTCGCCAAAATAATGATAATAATTGGGTATTAGCACAAATTCCGGGCGTTAATGCGGCATTTGTTGCATTAAATCCGTTAAATGGTGGAATTATTGCCCTTGTAGGGGGCTTTGATTTTGAAATTAGTAAATTTAATCGTGTTTCTCAATCATTACGCCAAGTAGGTTCGAATATTAAACCTTTCTTGTATGCGGCTGCTTTAGATAAAGGTTTAACCTTATCTACGTTACTTAATGACTTACCGATTAGTCGTTGGGATGCGGGAGCAGGCACTGATTGGCGACCTAAAAACTCACCACCAACTTACGCAGGTCCTATTCGTTTACGTCAGGGATTAGGTCAGTCTAAAAACGTAGTAATGGTTCGTGCAATGCGTGCAATGGGCGTGGATTATGCCGCAGACTATCTCTTACGATTTGGTTTTCCTAATCAAAATATAGATAGAACAGAATCCTTAGCATTAGGCTCGCCATCATTTACACCTATGCAAATGGTGCGCGGTTTTGCTGTTATGGCGAATGGAGGATATTTAATTGAACCTTACTATATTCAACGTATTGAAAATGCAGAAGGTGAAGTGCTGTTTACTGCGGAGCCAAAAGTAGCGTGTCCAGACTGTACTGATATTCCAGTTATTTTATGGTGATACCATGCGTTCTATTGCTTTATCAGATGACTATATGGAAAATGTTGCTCAGTCTAATACCTCACAGCCTGCTGATGCAGCACCTGACATTGAATTAGAACAAGCTCCGTTAGCTGAAACTGTTAAAGAAAGCCCTTATGCACCACACGTCATCAGCACACCACTGGCTTACTTAATGCATGATGCGTTAAGGACAAACCTTGTCGGTGAACCTGGATGGTCTGGTACAGGTTGGCGAGCTCTTCGTGACTTAAAACGCCAAGATATTGGTGGTAAAACTGGGACAACCAACAGTTCTAAAGATGCGTGGTTCTCGGGTTATGGTGCGAATATTGTTGCTACAGCTTGGATTGGTTTTGATGACAGTAGCCGAAACCTAGGACGTACGGCGGCTAGTGGTGGTGAAGCGGGTGCTAAAACAGCGCAACCTATTTGGAATGACTTTATGAAAGTTGCACTCGATGGTGTGCCTGTAAATATGATGCCGGTACCAAAAGGTGTTGTTGCTGTTCAAATAGATAGAAGAACGGGCAAACTCGCAGGTGAAGGTGCATCAATGAAAGAGTATTTTATTGAAGGTACACAACCAACGGAAAGTGCAAAAAGTGAAGTGGGAACACGGATTTTTGAGGATAATGGTGAATCTAACGAGTTATTCTAATTAATCAAAAAATAAAAAACCGGATGTTAACGTCCGGTTTTTTATTACCTATTTATTTTGTAAATAGCGATGTGCGAGGAAGAGAGCACTGACACTACGTGCTTCGGTAAAATCAGGATGATCCAGTAAATCCATCATTTTTGCGATAGGCCAACGTACTTGGATAAGAGGTTCTGGTTCATCGCCTTCCAGTTGTTCAGGATAAAGATCATGTGCAATGACGATATTCATTTTGCTGGAAAAATAAGAGGGTGCCATAGAAAGTTTTGCTATTTCTGTTAAAGAGTGGGCACCATAACCAATTTCTTCTTTGAGTTCGCGGTTTGCGGCTTGTAGGGCATTTTCGCCAGGATCAATGGCACCTTTAGGAAAGCCAAAGTCATAATTTTCGATACCGACAGCGTATTCTCGAATAAGGATAAGGTTGTCATCAATAATCGGAACAATCATAACGGCTTCACGGTTAGCTGGCTTCATGCGCTCATAAATACGTTTTTCCCCGTTACTAAACTCCAGATTAACGGATTGGATCTGAAATAATTGAGAACGGGCGATGTTATCAATGTTTAATATATTGGGTTTTTTAAGTTCTTTCATAACAGCCCCTGGCAGAATAGAGATTAACCTGAATTTAACACATTAATGACAAAATAAATCTAACAATTAGATTTAGCTTTTAAGGGAAAATTGAGTACACTCCGCTATTAAACCTAGTTATCTATTGATTTTTTGAGAATATTATTATTTATTGATTCGCTATTTTACCCGAAGATAGTTTTGTTAGCGGATATAAAATTGATAAGAGATATAAATTATAACGCCGTGACAAAAAGATAATCTATTGTATTTAAATAAAAAATAGAACAAAAGAATAGGAATTGCCTTATGTTAGGCAGGGTTTTAAATTTGTTATTGTTACTACGCAGCATCAGTATAAGTATGGGGAAAAAATGAGATTATCAGTCATTATATTGGCTATCGTTATGATAAGCCTATTTATAATGGCCGCCTTTCTATTCTTTAAAAGAAGGCGGCTTGATGACTCACATCATCTCCCATCTCTTGCTAAACCGACTTATCGTAAGCTCACTGCTGATGATTATGGGCTTATTAGTGATTATTTATCTTATTTTGGTACGTCAGATTTTTCTTCTGGATATTCATTACAAAATTTCCCCGAAATGCCAATTAAAGGCGAAATTGTGACGACATTAAGAAATATCGTTAACCGTTTTGCAGGGTCTTCGGAAGGACTAAATCATTGGCGTTACTATATTGATGCTGTAGAAATTCATATCCCCCCGCTACTTGTTCCTTATCTTCAACAAGAAAATGTCCTTGATGTTGTGTGTACGCCATCTATCCCCATCGTCGTTGGTGTTAATGGGCATTTCTTAAAAGATGAAAAAATTCATTTTTCCGCACTCAGTTTAAAACAGCTTTCTGAACCTATCTTGGCAAATGGTTCATCAACAATCCAAAAAAATGAGGGTGATGCTGCTCACCTCCTGCAAATTAGAGAAGAGACTAACGAAGAATATCGATTACATAACTCATCTGGTTTTTGGGATGGTTCTTTTGTTTGTATTGGGCTTACATTATGGTTAACGGCCTTAATGATGCCCCAAGTTTTTCTTCCTTGGATCTTAGCGATAGGAAGTGCATTTCTTGCCATTGGTCTTTTCCTTATTCACAATCCTTTGATTAAGCCACGTAAGCAAGAAGTTCACTGTTTTAAAGGACGTTTGAAACGTTGGGGACTTTTTGGCAACTTTGATCATGGACAGGTAAAAAATGTTTCTTTAGGGGGGATAGATCTTATTTATCCACCTCATTGGGAGCCTTATATTCAAAGTGATATTGATAAGGTGACCTATTTAGAAATGTATCCTAGTCATCATGTTATAAAGCAAGGAAATTATCTTTCATTGCATGATGAAGAAAAAAATTATCCTTATAAACGGTATATTAAAAATATTGTTTTCGTTTTCTGGAGCTTGTTTATTATAGGTATGTTGTATCTTTATCAGCCACTTTCTCTGTCAATGAAACTTAGCTTTTCATGGCTAAAAGATACAGAACCGCATTTAGTGACTAATTTTACTGAGTTGGAAACAACCGATTTGCATGTTGGGGATATTATTCAAGCGAAAGGGGTTGGGATGTGTTATATGCCACCTAATCTATCAAGTAAGAATAATAAAACCATTTTTGCACCTTTTGATTGTTCTGGCATTTATTGGAACAACAGCAATCCAATGCCGATGCCTGAGTCGAGTACAATTGAAAAAGCGGCAGCGCTATTACATATGGTTGAAGAGCAACTCCATCCCGTTTCTAATAATCGAGTTAACCCAAGTTTAGGTCAAGCAATTACTAAATCAGGAATGAATCTATTAGATAACTTCGACGGTATTGTGTTGAAAACAGAAGATTTATGTCCGAGAGAAAATGAATGTATCCGTTTGAAAATGGCATTAGTGAACTTAAGTAACGTCAATGATTGGACGGCATTAGTTCAACGCGCTGAGAGTGGTAAATTAACTGGTACCAATGTTTTATTACGAGCAGTAAGTGCTGAGGCCTTGGAAAAGCTTATCGATACCACCACATCTTCTTTTATCTACCGAGAAATAGATAAAGCCGCAATACTGTTAAATAGTCCACCACCTGGTGGTGTGCTATTAATCAGTGATGAAAGAAAACAGCTTGTTGATTACGCTTCAAGTTCAAACTCAGTGTTTGAACCTACTCCGTTAGAACAGTGGCGAGAATTACAGCGTTTATCCGATATTTTATTGCACACACCTTTTGATACAGGTGGTGTAATAACTGGCATGGTTGTTGATGCAAATGGCACGTTACAGATATTTTTACATAGCCTGCCTGATCCAATGACAATGTTATATTACATCGGTAATACGTTATTATTGTTTCTTGCTATCGGGTTTTTAGTATTGAACCTATTTCTTATCATCCGGCGTCGGCGACAAAATAACCAACGCATGAATAAGATCAGTCTCTATTATGAGCACTGTTTTTATCGCCCTCCTCAGTAAGTCCCTTGTTGTGGAAGGCTATGTGTTTACACTATCGCCTTCATAAAGAAGTTGAAGTTAAGGAGAAAGGGATGAGTCAATCATCACAAGAAAGTGGTGTCCGTTTAGATAAATGGCTTTGGGCTGCACGTTTCTATAAAACGCGTGCTATTGCTCGCACAATGATTGAAGGTGGAAAAGTTCACTACAATGGTGTGAGAGGCAAACCAAGTAAAATCGTTGAAGAAGGCGCTGAAGTACGCCTAAGACAAGGTAATGATGAACGGACAGTAACCATTCTAATGGTGAGTGCGCAACGACAAGGTGCTACACAAGCGCAGGCACTCTATTGTGAAACTCCAGAGAGTATCACTAAAAGAGAAAAAATGGCGCTAGCGAGAAAAATGAATGCGTTAACTATGCCTCATCCTGAGCGTCGCCCTGATAAAAAGGAAAGACGTACCTTACTTCGCTTCAAACAGACAAATTTACAAGAATCGGATTAAACGATTCCCTGAAATGAGAGAAAATTATGTCTAAAAAAGACTCTTTATCACGTTTTTTATTTGAAAAAAACGCGGTACGTGGTGAATTGGTCAATGTGACTGAAACCTATCAATCTATGCTTGAAAATCATCATTATCCTGAGCCTGTTCAATGTCTTCTAGGGGATTTGCTGGTGGCAACGAGCTTGTTAACAGCAACGCTTAAATTTGAAGGAGATATTACTGTTCAAATACAAGGCGATGGCCCGGTACGATTGGCGGTTATCAATGGCAACAATAATCAACAAATGCGTGGTGTTGCGCGTGTGAGTGATGATGTTAAGGCGGGCAGTACATTAAAAGAGATGATTGGTAATGGTTTTATGGTCATCACAGTAACTCCGGAGAAAGGTGAGCGTTATCAAGGCATTGTTGCTCTTGATGGTGAAAATATTGAAGCTTGTATTGATAACTATTTTAAGCAATCAGAACAGTTACCAACTCGTGTATTTATCCGTAGTGGTATACAAGAGGGCAAGCCTGCTGCGGCTGGTATGCTATTACAAGTACTACCTGCATCAGAAGAGTTCACTGCTGAGCATACAGCAGAACATTTTGAATTACTTACACAATTAACTCACACTATTAAAGCTGAAGAGTTATTTACACTAGATACTAAAGAGATCTTACATCGTTTATATCACGAAGAAGATGTCACTCTTTATGAACCTCAAGCTGTTGAATTTCATTGTACTTGTTCTCGTGAACGTTGTGAAAATACATTAGTAACATTGTCTAAAGAAGATGTGAATCACCTGTTACAAGAACAAGGAAATATTGATATGGAATGTGAGTATTGCGGAACTCATTACATCTTTACTGAGAGTGATATTAATAATATCAATAAGTTAAATGATTCTGAATTACACTGATTCGATTTAGCAAGGTGATTTTATTAAAAGGACGCTATTTTGCGTCCTTTTTTATTCAACAATTTTTCTGTAGTTTTGTGCATTAGCTCTCGTTCTTAAAATAAAAAAATTATAAATTTTCAAAATATTGATAACAATCGCTGTTAATTACTCGTAACACCCTAATATTGCTCGTAGAAAGGTCTATTTATCAGGAGCGAAACTATGAGCGTTAAAGGTCTTACCCCTAAGGATCTCCAGCAGTACGGCATTAAGGACACGAGTGAAATCATTTATAACCCAAGCTATGAGCTGTTATTTAATGAAGAAACTAAGCCTGGATTAACAGGTTATGAGCGAGGCACATTAACCTCGTTAGGCGCTATTGCCGTTGATACAGGTATATTTACTGGACGTTCTCCGAAAGATAAATACATTGTTCGTGATGATGTTACTCGTGATACCGTGTGGTGGGCTGATCAGGGAAAAGGTAAAAATGATAACAAGCCCCTCTCACAAGAAGTATGGTCTGATTTAAAATCATTAGTAACCAATCAGCTATCAGGCAAACGTTTGTTTGTCGTTGATGCATTTTGTGGTGCGAATGCAGATACACGTTTGAAAGTCCGTTTTATCACGGAAGTTGCCTGGCAGGCACATTTTGTTAAAAATATGTTTATTCGTCCCGAACAAGAAGAGTTGGAAAATTTTACACCAGACTTCATTGTGATGAACGGGGCCAAATGTACCAATCCTAATTGGAAGGCACAAGGACTCAATTCTGAGAACTTTGTTGCTTTCAATTTAACTGAACGCATTCAGTTAATCGGTGGTACTTGGTACGGTGGCGAGATGAAGAAAGGTATGTTCTCTATGATGAACTACTTCCTTCCTCTTAAAGGTATAGCTTCTATGCACTGCTCAGCAAACGTTGGCGAAAGTGGTGATGTGGCTATTTTCTTTGGTTTATCAGGTACAGGTAAAACAACGCTTTCAACGGATCCTAAGCGTAAGCTAATTGGTGATGATGAGCATGGTTGGGATGATGACGGCGTCTTTAACTTTGAAGGTGGTTGTTACGCGAAAACAATTCATTTATCAAAAGAAGCTGAACCTGATATTTATGGTGCAATTAAACGTGATGCACTATTAGAAAACGTGGTTGTATTATCCGATGGTTCTGTTGATTTCGATGATGGCTCAAAAACAGAAAATACGCGTGTTTCTTACCCGATTTATCATATTGATAATATCGTTAAACCTATTTCTAAAGCGGGTCATGCCAAAAAAGTTATTTTCTTAACGGCAGATGCTTTTGGTGTGTTACCTCCGGTTTCTCGTTTAACGCCAGAACAAACACAATATCATTTCTTATCAGGATTTACGGCTAAACTTGCAGGAACGGAACGTGGAGTGACAGAGCCAACACCAACATTCTCAGCCTGTTTTGGTGCTGCGTTCTTATCTCTGCATCCAACACAATACGCTGAAGTATTGGTAAAACGTATGCAAGCATCAGGTGCAAAAGCTTATTTGGTTAATACGGGGTGGAATGGTACGGGTAAGCGTATATCAATTAAAGATACACGCGCTATTATTGATGCCATCTTAAATGGTGATATTGATAAAGCACCGATGAAAACATTACCTGTGTTTAATTTAGAGATCCCAACTGTATTGCCGGGTGTTAACAGTGAAATATTGGATCCTCGTGATACTTATACGGATAAAGCTCAATGGGATACTAAAGCAGACGATCTTGCAGATCGCTTCGTGAAAAACTTTGATAAATATACGGATACGCCAGCAGGTCAAGCATTGACTAAAGTTGGGCCTAAACGTTAATTTCTCTCAGTATGGATCTCGAAACACCAAATTCATAGGATATGATTTTGGTGTTTTTTTATCTTAAATAAAAAAAATCCCTGAAATGCGAGAGAATTTCAGGGAAGAGAAAAATAAAGTGAAATAGTTTATTAGAGAAAAATTGACTTTAGAGGGTGATAGCCCAACTATGCTGTTACAGGAGGTAAATCAAACAGTAAAATTTCACTGTCTTCGTCACCAACGAAACGGATCATATCTTCATTAGCAATTGCCACACCATCACTGGTGGTCGCAATAATGTCATTAATCGTTATTTTACCTTTTACAACTTGTAGCCAAACGTTACGCCCTGTTTGGGGGTGATATTGTGCTTCTTCACCTTGTTTCAGATTCCAGCGCCATAACGTCATATCTTGAAAGACTTTTAAAGAGCCGTCACGCGCATCTGGCGACAAAATAAGTTGTTTGTTCTCTGTGGTATCAAAACGGCGTTGATCGTAACGTGGTGTGATACCGAGCGTATTAGGTATAATCCAAATTTGGTAGAAATGTAGTCCCTTATCACTATTAGGGTTATATTCCGAGTGAGTGATCCCCGTACCGGCACTCATTATCTGGAATTCACCTGCAGGTACATTTTCTTTATTACCCATACTGTCTTTATGCTCAATATTACCTTCAAGCACATAGGTTAAAATTTCCATGTCTTTATGAGGGTGAGTACCAAAACCTTCACCCGGCATGACGCGATCTTCATTAATAACGCGTAATGCAGAAAACCCCATAAAATCACGATCGTAATAATTTGCGAAAGAGAAGGTATGCCAGCTATCTAGCCAACCATGATTAGCGTGTCCTCTTTCATTTGCTTTGCGTAGATAAATCATAATGTGTTTCCTTCTCTGAAGTTGTTGAACACAGTTTACGCAATAGCACAAAGTAGAAAAGCGGAGGAATTTAACCTGAGGATCCAAATAATTTGAATAAGAGAAAATAAAAATATCGAATAAGTTCTAGAAAAGAAAAAAGCCAGCACCCGGCTGGCTAAAATAAAACACTGGAAGCAATGTGAGCAATGTCGTTCTTTCATATCACCCTGAAGGTGGTGCATCTGAAAGTGTTATTGATGATAATAGTTCTCAGTATCATTTGTAAAGTCTTTTTTTTAAGCAAAATAGAAAAAAAAGCTGAAAAGATTTTAACTCACTGATTAACGAGTCGTTTTATTTTAATAATTTTTTAAAAAAGCAATATAACCAATTAGTTAACAGTAATTTTTATAAGGTTATTCATTGAAAAAGAAGAACAAATGAGTGATAAAACCAGTATAAAAGAGGGGATATAAGCTATTTTGAGCCACTATTAAAAGATAAAGCAAAACCCAGGCATCACATATTGATGATAACTGGGTTTTTGTTATGTATAACTTATAATTTTATAGAATTATAAAACTAATATTTATAACTTTAATATTTGCAAATTTATTCATTATTACTCAGCAAACGTTGATTTTGATGTTGAAATAAGACTTTGCGCACAGGCATACGCTGAACTCCATGCCCATTGGAAGTTATATCCACCTAACCAACCCGTTACATCGACCACTTCACCAATAAAATAGAGCCCTTTTACTTTTGTGGATCCCATTGTTTTAGAGGAAAGGGCGCGAGTATCTATGCCACCTAGTGTGACTTCTGCTGTGCGGTATCCTTCCGTGCCATTAGGTTGAACTGGCCATTCTTGTAGCAAAGTTGCAATTTGAGTAATGCGCTCGTTACTGAGTTGAGTTAGAGAGATATCTGGGAGTTGTTTATTTTCTATCATTATTTCGATCAATCGCTTTGGTAATAGGCGAGAAAGCGTATTTTTTAATGATTGTTTAGGATGTTCTTGTCGTTTTTCCTGTAAAAAGTGTTCCAGATCATTATCTGGAAGTAAGTTAATACTCACATACTCTCCAGGTTGCCAATAACTTGATATTTGTAAAATAGCAGGGCCAGAAAGACCTCGGTGAGTAAAGAGAATATTTTCTTTGAAACTCACTCCATTTTTTGCAGTTACAGTTGCTGGAACCGCCACTCCTGAGAGTTGGCTAAATTGTTCAAGTTGAGGTTTATGCAGTGTAAAAGGCACTAATCCTGCACGAGTCGGTAAAACGGGCAGACCAAACTGCTCTGCAATTTTATAACCAAAAGGGGTTGCCCCTAAACCAGGCATAGAAAGCCCACCACTGGCAATGACAACTGATGAGGCAGTCATTGCTTTTCCATCAACAAAAATAGTGAAGCCTTCGTCTGTTTTCTCGATTTGTGTTACTTCGCTACGTAAGCGAATACTTACTTTTCCTTTTTGACACTCTGTCAGTAACAAATCCACAATCTGCTGTGCTGAGTCATCACAAAAGAGTTGTCCTAATGTTTTTTCATGGTAGGCAATGTTGTGTTTTTGCACTAGTTCAATAAAATCCCATTGAGTAAAGCGAGCAAGTGCTGACTTACAAAAATGAGGATTCTCTGATAAGTAGGCTGAAGGCTCGATATACATATTGGTAAAATTGCAACGACCACCTCCTGACATAAGAATTTTCCGACCCGCTTTTTTACCGTTATCTAGCACTAAAACAGATAATCCTGCTTGTCCTGCTAAAGACGCACAAAAAAGCCCCGCGGCACCTGCACCTATAATTACTGTATCGTATGATCCCACAATGATATCTCGTTCTTGGTTTTCTCTGACTACTTAATCAATGATTTTCGCGTAAGATCAGAGTGTTTTTGTAAAATTATATGGAGAAATCTGTATTTTTCACCTAAATTCGTATTAGCAAGGAAAAAATTTGTCAGAAATTTACTTTTTTTTTATTTTTATTAATTGAATGATATATAAGGAATTATCTTAAAAAGGCTCTGATTTTCTTGGTTATCAAATCAAAAAAAGGTTAAATTTCGCTTCCACCGTTCGCATTTGTCGCTGATAATGCGCCGCGTTCATGTCCAACTAACTGGCTTAACGTCTATGCTACATTTGTTTACTGACCTAGAATTTCATACAGGTTTAATGTTGGTTTTAGCACTACTATTTGTGCTATTTTATGAAGCTATTAACGGCTTCCATGATACCGCAAATGCGGTAGCAACGGTTATTTATACTCGTGCTATGCGAGCGCAATTTGCGGTTGTGATGGCGGGTGTTTTTAACTTCCTTGGAGTTTTGCTCGGTGGATTGAGCGTAGCTTATGCTATTGTTCACTTGTTACCGACAGATCTTCTGCTGAATGTGAGCTCAGCTCATGGCCTTGCCATGGTCTTTTCGTTGCTGTTAGCTGCCATTATCTGGAACTTAGGTACATGGTATTTCGGTATTCCAGCATCAAGTTCACATACGCTGATAGGTGCTATCATTGGTATTGGTTTAACAAATGCTATCGTGACAGATTCGTCTATCGTTGACGCGTTAAACATACCAAAAATGATCAGTATCTTCCTATCACTCATTCTTTCTCCAATTATCGGCTTGGTTATTGCAGGTGCGATGATTTTCTTACTACGCCGTTACTGGAGTGGTACGAAAAAACGTCGTCGTATTCACCTGACACCTGCTGAACGTGAGAAACAAGATGGTAAGCGTAAGCCACCATTTTGGACCCGTACTGCATTGATTTTATCTGCAGTTGGGGTGAGTTTCTCTCATGGTGCAAATGATGGGCAGAAAGGTATCGGTCTTATCATGTTGGTCTTAATTGGCGTGGCGCCTGCGGGCTTTGTCGTCAATATGAGTGCGAGCGGATATGATATCACCAAAACACATGATGCGGTTGTTCATTTACAACAGTATTATGAGAAGCATCAGCCAGCATTACAGCATGCTATCGAAAATACACCCGCAGTATCAGCCCAAACTGATCTTAGTGATACGGATTTCCATTGTAACAGTGCGAGAACGCCAATTGTTCTGAATCAAACAGAACAAATGCTGGCAAATATTAGTTCTTATGATGAACTAACAGCAGACCAGCGTGCTCAAATGCGCCGATTACTAATGTGTATCGCTGATACCGCAACAGAAGTGGCTAAACTACCTGAAACTAGTACCCAAGATGCACGGTTCTTAAAAACATTGAGTCGTGACCTGCTAAACACTGTGGAATATGCGCCGATTTGGATCATTATTGCCGTGGCATTAGCGCTCTCTATTGGGACAATGGTAGGTTGGAAACGCGTTGCAGTAACGATTGGTGAGAAAATTGGTAAAAAAGGTATGACTTATGCTCAAGGGGTTTCTGCTCAGGTAACAGCGGCAGTATCCATTGGTGTTGCAAGTTATACGGGTATGCCTGTATCAACAACACAAGTTCTGTCATCTGCGGTTGCAGGTACAATGATTGTTGATGGTGGAGGGGTTCAAACGAAGACGGTGAAGAATATCGCACTGGCTTGGATCTTAACATTACCAATTAGCATTGGTTTATCAGGTTTACTTTATTGGATATCGCTGACATTCATTGTGAATGGTTGATAACAATAAACGACCCAAATTTGTTTATAAACGGTGACTTTTAGTCACCGTTTTTTGTTTTTGTCACTTACCAAATCAGCATCGCAATTAAACTTGCTACAGCCAAAATACAAAAACGGCTCACAAGGTAAAATTGTCGATAAATTCGCTCGCAACGCATAATCACTTCAGGATTATGGTGGTTGGTATATTGGCGTTGGTTGATGTAGCGGATCAGTCGCAATTGTTTTGAAAGTTGCCCATGCATAGTAAAGAACCCATTACCATCCACCGATTGATAGAGTAATGGATCGGATTGGCGCAATATTGTAAGTAGTACCCGAATAGATGAAAAATAACGCATCATATTAATCAGGCAAAGTATACAAAGCGCCCAAAAGATAACAATGACATTAAACATAATCCCCTCCCTAGAATAATAGATTCTGAGATGAGAAAACCTTTACCCATAGAGGTTACTTTTTCTCTTATTTAAGTTTAGGTGAAATTAAGTAATAAACAAAAGTGACTTATTCAAGTTGTTTCCTTTTTCAAAAAAATGGATAAAAAATAACTCTAAAAGGGTGTTTTTGTTGTTTTTTATACTCAATTCTCATTATTATGATGATATTGTCGGTGAATGACATCGTACTAATCTAAAATGGTGTATATTGTTATTTATCGCTAGATGCTTTTCTTGATGAATCTGTCATAAGTTGTGATCAAGGCGACATCTAACTTTCATCTTAAAACGTTATATTTAATACATAGGATTGAGGCTTAACCGCCTTTCCAATCGATTAATCAGCTTATGGAAGGAGTTCACGATGGCTTATAAGCATATTCTAGTGGCAGTTGATTTATCCCCTGAGAGTAACGTCTTAGTACAGAAAGCTGTATCTATGGCAAAACCCTATAATGCCAAAGTTTCCTTAATTCATGTTGATGTTAACTATTCTGATCTTTATACCGGTCTAATTGATGTCAACCTCGGTGATATGCAACAACGTATTACTGATGAAACCCGTAACGCGTTAAAAGACCTTTCAGATAAATCAGGCTATGAAATTCAGGAAACCTTGAGTGGTAGCGGTGATTTAGGCCAAGTTCTGGTTGATGCGATTAAAAAATACGATATGGATTTAGTCGTTTGTGGTCATCACCAAGACTTTTGGAGCAAATTAATGTCCTCAGCACGCCAGTTAATAAATACTGTTCATGTTGATATGCTAATTGTTCCTCTGAAAGATGATGAATAATAATCGCTTGCTTGTTTAAGCAAAAAAAATGCCTGCCTATGCAGGTATTTTTTTGCCTAAAATTCCTATTTTTCCAGATGTTAAATAGAGTCAACCTTTTTTTTTTGTCTAATTATGAAAAAAATGTCTTGAAGTGTGAATGTATTTTAATGATATATTCAAGAAGCAAAACAACATCAACCTCACAAAACCCAAAAATATTCCGAATAAATGAGGTTACGCAATCATCACATTACACAAAAAGGAATAGCGGAATGAATATATCTGGCTCATTGTCTTCATTTTTAGAAGGGGTAGAAAAATATAACGCTCATCAGCCTGAGTATCATCAGGCGGTTCGTGAAGTTTTTACCACTTTGTGGCCTTTTTTAGAGAAAAACCCACAATATCGTGAACAATCATTACTTGAGCGCTTAGTTGAGCCTGAACGTATTATCCAATTTCGCGTTTGTTGGTTAGATGATAAAGGGCAAGTGCAAGTTAATCGTGCATGGCGTATTCAATTTAACTCAGCGATTGGACCTTACAAAGGGGGGATGCGTTTTCACCCTTCTGTGAATCTCTCCATCCTAAAATTCTTAGGTTTTGAGCAAACATTCAAAAATGCTTTAACAACATTACCAATGGGAGGCGCTAAAGGAGGATCTGACTTTAATCCTAAAGGTAAAAGCCACGGGGAAGTGATGCGCTTTTGCCAAGCTTTAATGACAGAGCTTTATCGCCATTTAGGCGCTAACACAGATGTTCCCGCAGGGGATATTGGGGTGGGTGCACGAGAAGTCGGCTTTATGGCCGGTATGATGAAAAAATTGTCTAATAGCAATGAATGTGTATTTACAGGCAAAGGTCTTTCATTCGGTGGCAGTTTAATCCGCCCAGAAGCGACAGGATACGGTTTAGTTTACTTTACTAACGCAATGCTTAAACGTCATGGTATGTCTCTTGAGGGGATGCGTGTGGCCGTTTCTGGTGCAGGTAATGTAGCACAATTCACCATCGAAAAATGTTTAGAGCTAGGTGCTACGGTTATTACAGCATCAGACTCAGGTGGTACGGTTGTTGATGAAGCTGGATTTACGACGGAAAAACTGGCACGTCTAACGGAAATTAAAAATAACTATGGCCGTGTTGAAGAATATGCCAAAGAATTTGGCTTAACCTATCTTGAAGGGCAACAACCTTGGGCTGTTCCTGTTGATATCGCTCTACCTTGTGCAACACAAAATGAATTAGATCTAGAGGCAGCAAAAGCCTTGATCAAAAATGGTGTTAAAGCGGTTGCTGAAGGCGCAAATATGCCAACAACGATTGCTGCAACAGATGCCTTTATTGAAGCCGGTGTTCTTTTTGCACCAGGTAAAGCAGCCAATGCTGGGGGGGTTGCAACCTCTGGTTTAGAAATGGCACAGAATGCGGCACGTTTAAGCTGGAAAGCAGAGAAAGTGGATGCGCGTTTACATCACATCATGTTAGATATTCACCATGCTTGTGTGAATTACGGTGGTGAAGGTAAGCAAACTAATTATATTCAAGGTGCGAACATTGCTGGCTTTGTAAAAGTTGCGGATGCAATGTTGGCACAAGGCGTGCTGTAAATCTCATTGATTCTGAACGGGTGTTTAACACCCGTCAGATCACCTTGAATCTGCTACCCTCGTTTCCCTATCTTATCTTTTTTCAAATTTTTCATCTGCTATCCTTAAAAAAGAGGCACTTTATAAAGTGGTTATTTTTGTAGGAGAAATTTATGGCAATGCAGATCGATTTTACTCTGCCAAATAAAGTCGCTGTTATTACTGGTGGAGCCGCTGGAATAGGGTTATCTATTGCTAAGATGTTTATTCAGAAAGGGGCTAAAGTCGCGTTATTAGATAGATCAGATAAAGTAGAGCAAGTTGCTCAGCAATTAAATAGTGCGGTTGGTATTCAATGTGATGTCACAAATGAAGAGTCTGTACATCGTGCAGTTTATTCTGTAATTGAAGAATTTGGCCATATTGATATTTTGGTGAATTGCGCAGGTATTGTGGCGTTAGCGCCCGCGGGATCACTTTCTGTTGCGGACTGGAATAAAACGCTATCAGTTAATTTAACGGGGACATTCTTGTTATGCCAAGAAGTGGGACAATATATGTTACAACAAGGGCAAGGGAAGATTATCAATTTAGCCTCTCAAGCGGGAGTGATAGCTTTGCCCGAACATATTGCTTATTGTGCCACTAAAGCGGGTATTATCGGTATGACTAAAGTGTTAGCGTTAGAATGGGCACCTAAAGGTTTACAAATCAATGCAATATCCCCCCACTATTGTGATGACCGATTTAGGAAAGCAGGCTTGGGAAGGAGAGAAAGGCGAAAAAATGAAAGCTCAAATTCCAGCTCAACGCTTTGCTGAACCAGAAGAGATTGCCGCTGCCGCTGTCTTTTTAGCGAGTAATGCTTCAGATATGATAAATGGTCATAATCTTGTTATTGATGGTGGGTATAGTATTCAATAATCAGAAAATAGAAGAAAAGCAGTGGTGGTGTAATAAAGGGGCTATAAAAGCCCCTTTATAATAAAAGGATAGCCTTAAACACAAGGATAAATATCAAAACGGTGATTTTTTGTGGTCACATTGGCATGAGCGAGTTGATTATTTAATGGCTCTGCATAATCAGGTCGTTTTACGACGACACGCTTTTTAGCTAAAGTGATTGCTGGTTCGAGTAATGCATCTGCATCTTCATCAGCACCCACTAAAGATTGAAACACTCGCATCTCTTTTTTTACTAATGCACTTTTCGCCTTATGTGGATACATCGGATCAAGATAGACGACATCAGGAGGAGGTGTGATCTCAGTGAGTGCTTGGGCAGAAGAGGCATGAATTAACGTCATTCTCTCTTGCATCCATTCGCCAATATCAGCATCAAGATAAGCACGGTTTAGGCCATCTTCAAG
Organism: Proteus vulgaris; assembly: GCA_901472505.1. Taxonomy (NCBI): domain Bacteria; kingdom Pseudomonadati; phylum Pseudomonadota; class Gammaproteobacteria; order Enterobacterales; family Morganellaceae; genus Proteus; species Proteus vulgaris. The sequence goes on along the minus strand of LR590468.1, from coordinate 1,591,719 downwards.
TAATGCAGCAACGACGGGGTGACGCTCTACCATTCTGACTTTGCAACCAATAGACGCTAATACAAACGCATCTCGACCAAGTCCTGCCGTCGCATCAACAACATCGGGTAGATAGTCTTTTTTGATCCCGACAGCTTTTGCTACCGCCTCACCTCGACCACCGCCAAATTTACGACGATGTGCCATTGTACCTTCTACGAAATCGACATAGATGCCCCCTAATTTAGGTTCATCTTGTTTGCGTAATTCAAGGTGAGTAGGCGTTAACACTAAAGCCATGATTTGCGTTTCGTCGTGAACTAATCCCCAACGTTGCGCTAAATCAGATAAGGCGCTGTTATCAGCGCCTTCTTCACAAAGTAAACAGATATTCACATATCATCCTTTAATGCCGTAGCCTTTGAGCATAGCATCAAGTTTTGGCTCACGACCACGGAAGCGTTTGAACAGCTCCATTGGCTCTTCTGAACCACCACGAGTTAAAATATTATCAAGGAATGATTGACCCGTTTCGCGGTTAAAAATACCTTCTTCAGAGAAACGAGAGAAGGCATCAGCAGCCAGGACATCCGCCCATAAATAGCTGTAATAACCTGCGGCATAGCCACCGGCAAAGATATGGCTAAAGGCATGAGGGAATCGCGCCCAAGGTGTTGAAGGAACAACAGAAACTTGCTCTTTCACACTGGTTAAGGTTTCCATCACACGAGCTCCCTTAGCGGGATCATATTCAGCATGTAAACGAAAATCAAACAGACCAAATTCTAATTGGCGTAATACAAACATTGCTGACTGATAATTTTTTGCTTTAAGCATATTATCAAGCATTGCCTGTGGTAATGGTTCGCCAGTTTCATAATGACCAGAAATAAAGGCTAACGCTTCTGGCTCCCAGCACCAGTTTTCCATAAATTGGCTTGGTAATTCAACGGCATCCCAAGGAACGCCATTAATACCTGCAACATCAGCGATATCAATTTGCGTTAACATATGATGTAAGCCATGACCAAACTCATGGAACAGTGTGGTGACTTCATTATGAGTAAACAGTGCTGGTTTATCACCTACAGGTTTATTGAAGTTACAGGTGAGATAAGCAACAGGGTTTTGTAGCTTGCCATCGGCATGACGCATTCTTCCCATGCAATCATCCATCCAAGCACCGCCACGTTTGTGTTCGCGTGCATATAAATCAAGATAGAAGCTACCACGTAAGGTGTTGCTTTCATCATAAAGCTCAAAGAAACGAACATCATCATGCCAAGTATCGATGTTGTTACGTTCTTTGGCTGTTAAACCATAGATACGATGAACAACTTCAAATAAGCCACTTAAAGCACGTTGTTCTGGGAAGTAAGGACGTAGTTGCTCATCATCGATTGAGAACAGGTGTTGTTTTTGCTTTTCGCTGTAGTAAGCCAGATCCCATGACTCTAATTTATCAACGCCATAGTGTTCTTTTGCAAATTGAGTGAGTTCAGCTAACTCTTCTTCACCTTGCGGGTGAGCTCGTTGTGCTAAGTCAGTTAAAAAACTAAGGACTTGCTCTGGAGACTCAGCCATTTTAGTAGCAAGTGACTTTTCAGCATAATTTTTAAAACCAAGCAGTTGAGAGAGTTCGTGGCGTAGTGCGAGGATCTCGGCAATAATTTCGCTATTATCCCACTGACCTGCATTTGGACCTTGATCGGAGGCACGCGTGCTATAAGCGATGCTCATCTCTTTTCTAAGTTCACGATTATCCGCATAAGTCATCACAGGAAGGTAGCTTGGCATATCAAGTGTTAACAGATAGCCGTCTTGCTCTTTAGATTGTGCGATAGCTTTTGCCGCATCAATAGCGCTTTGAGGTATACCTGATAAATCTTCTACATCAGTAATTAGTTTAGACCAACCCATTGTGGCATCTAATACATTATTACCGTATTTAGCACCTAACTCAGACATACGCGCACTGATTTCACCAAAACGCTGTTGTTTCTCTTTTGGTAAACCGATGCCTGATAATTCAAAGTCACGTAATGCATTTTCAATCGCTTTTTTCTGTGGTTGAGTTAACGCATTAAAATCCGCATTTTCTTTAATTGATTTATAAGCTTGATATAAGCCTTCGTGCTGTCCCATCCATGTACTGAATTCAGATAGTAACGGTAAACTTTGTTCATAGGCTTCACGTAGTTCAGCACAGTTTTTTAACAGAGTTTAAATGGCTAACAGGGGACCAAACACGAGAAAGCTTATCGCCTGCTTCTGCTAATGGTTGGCAAAGGTTATCCCAGGTAAATTGAGTATTATCAGCCAGTAATTTTTCAACTGTTTCACGATATGTGGTTAAAACTTCGTTTAGTGCAGGAACGACATGTTCTGGTTTGATAAGGGAAAATGCAGGTAATCCCGTTGTGCTAAGTAATGGATTTGACATAAAAAACATCCTGTATTTTGGTTTGCAGTGACGTAAAACACACCACTGAGTTTATTCGTTATAGATAGTAAGATGAGGATGAAACTGTATAAGTTCAATAGTATCGCGGTAATTATCGGAGGTTTTACTCAAAAACGGGATTATTTTATTTGAAAGGGGTTTTATTGATTTGATGCACTTGGGATTAAAAATAATTCAGCGTATAATCATCTCGTTATTTCCTTTTGACCCATTCAAAAATGGAAGATCATCGTCCCCGGTGGGGCGGCTGGACTTCAAATCCAGATGGGGCCGCCAGCGGTCCTTGGCAGGTTCGACTCCTGTGATCTTCCGCCAATTAAGTTCAATACAACTCCACAAAACTCAAGTAATCCCTTATAATACCAGCCATTAATACACTTCCCAGTCTCCTGATGTCAACCTACATCAATAGGTTTTTGGGGGCATATCAGGGGGCACTAAAAATTCACCCCAAAATGAGGTGCTCCCAATGACATTAACAGCCCGTCAGGTTGAGACTGCAAAGCCTAAAGAGAAGTCATATAAACTCTTTGATGGTGGTGGTTTATACCTTGTTACCGCTAAAGGCTCACGCTACTGGAGAATGAAGTATCGCTTTGGTGGTAAATAAAAAAGATTAGCTTTTGGTGTTTTTCCTACTGTGACACTTGCTGAAGCACGTGAAATGAGAAACCAAGCAAAAAAGGTACTCGCAGCTGGTGGTGATCCCGGAGAGGTGAAAAAAGAAGAGAAGGCGATTCAAAAGCTCAGTACAGGGAATACGTTTGAAGCTATTGCTCGCGAATGGCATAAATCTAAAGCAGATCGCTGGTCACTGCGTTATTGTGATGAAATTATTGATACCTTTGAAAAGGATATCTTTCCTTATATTGGTAAACGCCCAATAGCGAAAATCAAGCCGTTAGAGCTGCTGGAAACGCTGCGTAAAATGGAGAGGCGCGGAGCCTTAGAGAAGATGCGTAAAGTCCGCCAGCGTTGCGGTGAAGTGTACAGATACGCGATCATCACTGGCAGGGCAGAATACAATCCTGCTCCTGATCTGGCAACAGCGCTTACCCCACCGAAGAAACAACATTTTCCATTCTTAACCGCTGAAGAGTTACCTTATTTTCTGAAGGATCTAGCTGGATATACAGGCAGCATGATCACTAAAACAGCAACTAAAATTATTTTGCTCACTGCTGTTCGGACTCAAGAACTTCGCTTTGCTCGTTGGTAGGATATCGATTTAGAAAAAGGGATTTTGGGAATTCCGGCTGAAGTGATGAAAATGAAGCGACCGCATGTTGTGCCATTATCTAAACAGGTGATCGAGCTATTTAATTCACTTAAGCCGCTATCAGGGCATTATGAGCTTGTCTTTATAGGCCGTAATGACCATAGAAAACCAATCAGTAAGGAAAGCGTAAATCAGGTTATTGAGTTACTTGGGTATGCAGGCTAACAGGGCATGGCTTCCGCCACACAATGAGCACGATATTGCATGAGAAAGGATATAACTCGGCATGGATTGAAACTCAGCTCGCGCATATCGATAAGAACGCGATCTGTGGCACGTATAATCATGCTCAATATATGGATGGACGCAGGGAAATGATGCAGTGGTATGCGGATTACATGGATGAGTTGGAGGGGAGGTTGGGTAATGTTGTTGATGTGAATTTTAAATAACACCACTCAATCCCATTAATTTCAGGAAGTTGATCCCATAATTGGGTACCTAAGACAATGATTAATTGTGGTTTCAATTCTTGAACTACATTTAAAACTGTGCGAAATCAGAGTTAATATCAACATTAATACTCTACAAGGCACCACGGTACTCACTTGAGGGTTCATCAAACCACCAATTTTTATTTTTAAAATAATCAATCAATTTAGGGGTTAACATTTACCCTCCTTTTTTACAGCAATTAATCAGATTTCTACGATTGAGTTCTTCTTCAGCTCTTTGCCTCCAGTAAGCTTTCCGATCTGCATCAAAAAGATTACGATCTACAGGATTGATAGGGTGAGCATCCGGTTAATGTGGATGTAAAGCATTACTATATCTATATTGTTCGTGCGTTGGTGTTGATAACTCAAATAAAGGCCCTAAGCCATTTTGTTTAGAGTGATGTAGACTCACGATCTCATATTTACCATTTTTCACCACCATAGGACTTCGACCATCTTCGAGGACGATTTGAAGATTCGTTTTTACACCATCTCGCGTATTAACTTTTAAATCCCAGTCAATTGGTTGTTGATAGACAGTATATGTAATATCGGAAGGACCTGTAAAAGTTGAGCCTGTAAATAAACTACTAAGACCTAATGGATCAACCCACCCAATAGGACAATGCACATACCCATACGGATTAAAGCCACCTAATAATCCAATAGGATCTGGTGAAATATATTGCCCTGTATCCTTATCATAGTAGCGAAAGCGATTGTAATACAAGCCACTTTCTTTATCTTCATATTGTCCGGCAAATCGAAAATGGCATTCGGTATATTCAGGATCGTTATCGGCATAATCATCATGAGATTGCCAAAACGCCATTTGTCCCCAGGTATTTAACCGTCCTGCCCAGCTGACAATGCCTTTTTCGCTAAAGATTTCGCGTGGCGTGCCTTGATGGTCAGTGACGACATAATGCAGTTTTCCACGTTGATAACGTGCTGTTGGGGTAATTTCATTGGGTTGGTAGAGCCACTGAATTTGAGCGTCATAAGCGGGTGTGCCATCGGCATAAATCGGAGTTTCCTGCACCATCTGGTCGCCAGACCACAGGTAATCAACACGCTGAATGCGTTTGTTTTTAAACGGTGAATTGGGCGGTGTAATAGGGTGATTATCGACCACCTTGCTTTTACTGAGGCGTCGTCCAAAGGCATCGTAAGTGTAACGCCAGCATTCCCCTTCAGGGTTAAAACAGGCGATAAGTTGGTTAAGCGTATTCCATATTCCATTGGTAATACCACGTTTTTGCCCGAAAACCGTGTTGGTGAACCACTTTTTGGGTTAATCGACCATTAATGTCGTAGTGATAGTCTTGATAACCTTTGGCGGTGATACGGCGAGTGACACGGCCTTTTTGTTGGCGACCTTGCGGATCGGTAACTGTGGTTAAATTACCTTTGTCGTCGTAGGTCAGTTGCCATTTATCGCCAAAAGGGGAGACATAACAAGTGAGTTGTCCATTGTCATTATATTCATAACCCACTTTACGCTAAGGAGTTTGATTTTTGCTTTTTCGATTTCTTTCATTATTAATTAACCATGAACAAATTTATGGTTGGCAAGTATACACTATTCTACGTAAGAGCGTGAAAAGGGGCCGGTTTGTTGCATCAAAGCTGATATTGAATTCACTATTTTTTCTTATTGAGCATCGACTTTAAATCAGCAAAAGGATTATAAGTGGCTACACCGACATCATCTTGTGCATCTTCACCAGCGACAACAGTTGTGCCGTATTGGTCTGCTTCTGTGTATTTAGAGTGTTCGTGATCATGGCAAAACAGACACAATAACTCCCAGTTACTACCGTCTTCTGGGTTATTGGTATGGTCGTGATCAATATGATGAACGGTGAGCTCACGTAAGTTCGAATAGACAAACTCACGCGCACAACGTCCACATACCCATGGGTAGATTTTCAGTGCTTTTTCACGGTAGCCACTTTCCAACCGTGCATAGTTTTTTGGGATCAGAGCCATTGTTAGTATTACCTGTTATAAGAGAAAGTTTAACGATAGTTTTTTCAATATACTCTGAATGCACGGATAGGTTCAATCTCATAAGTCCTGTTTACTTCAATAAACCACCAATATTACAATCTGATGCACTCTTGGAAATTACAGGTATAATTTTAAAAATGACTGAGCAGATTTAGGCATAAAAATGGCAAAACTTACCTTACAAGAGCAAATGTTAAAAGCAGGGCTTGTGACCAGCAAAAAAATGGCAAAAGTCCAAAGAACGGCAAAAAAATCACGTGTTCAGGCACGAGAAGCAAGAGAAGCCGTAGAAGAAAATAAAAAAGCCCAACTTGAGCGCGATAAACTGCTGAGTGAGCAACAAAAGCAAGCAACCTTATCTAAAGAATATAAAGCGCAAGTTAAACAACTTATTGAGATGAATAGAATTACGCCAGCAAAAGGCGATATTGATTTTAATTTCACTGATAACAATGTGATTAAAAATATCGTGGTGGATAAACTGACGCAATCTCAATTAATTAGTGGGCGCCTCGCCATTGCTCGTTTGGATACTGCAAATAAAACGGAATACGCGATTATTCCAGCCAGTGTGGCGGATAAAATTACACAAAGAGATGTGGACTGTATCTTGTTAAATAATACACTTAGTAAGACAGAACAAGATGAAGACGATCCTTATGCTGATTTTAAAATACCAGATGATTTGATGTGGTAATAAGCAATGTAGCTTATTACCTCAAAGGCATAGTTTGTATACGCATTGTGCTTTATACTGCATCTGGAAATTTTTGTAGATAAAACGATTAAGTAGGCGATAATGGCAATGAACGGAATAATCACAAAGTGGTTTGAAGATAAAGGTTTTGGATTTATTAAAGATGAAAATGGTGACAACCGTTATTTTCATGTGATTAAAGTTGCCAACCCTGCGTTGATAAAGGTAGATGCAAATGTCACCTTTGAACCGACCACCAATACCAAAGGTTTATCTGCGTATGCGGTTAAAGTGATACCTGATAGCAAATACGTTTATATTGCAGGCGAGCGAATTAAGCTAACGTCAATTAAATCCTATCGAATTTACAGTGAAGAAGTGCCTGCCGATACGCGTATTGATAAAGAAAATACGGTACTTTCTGTGGGTATTTTAATGAATAGCATTAGACCCAAATCAGCAGATAACGCTAATGATATGCGTATGTTGAGAAAGCTTGCGATCACCACAATGCACGGTACAGAGATAGTTTTTACGGAAGATGAACTTGATATTGAGGAAACCGTAAAAGCACTTAAACTCTAATATCGATATTTAAAACGGGCTCTCGCAACGCGCTTTTATTGGTGCTTGGCTAATAGGGTGAACAAAATGAAGTTCACTCGCATGAAGCATGAGTCTTGGAGCCCGTTTAGTTTCTTCAATTAAGTCGCAGTCGCACCCACCATATAAATCACAACCTAAAATAGGATGCCCTATAAACTGGCTGTGAATACGTAGTTGATGAGTCCTTCCTGTTTCAGGCATAAATTGTACGCGGGTTAAAGGTAATAACGTTCCATTTTCTTGTGTATGATATAAACGTTCAATAACCTGATAACCAGAGCGTGCTGGTTTACCATTAAGGGAGCAAATCGACATACGTGGAAATAGAGCCGGATCTTTTGCTATTGATGCATCTATTATGCCTTCATTTTCCTTCAAATGGCCACACAGTAGCGCACTATATACTTTGGTTACTTTACGTTGGCTAAACTGCTGACATAAAAGAGCATTGATTGACTTATTGCGTGCCACAACCATTAACCCTGATGTCCCAAAATCAAGCCGATGAACAAGCGTACATCCCGGAAATAGCTTCACTAATCGATAATGTACTGAGTCTATATTTTGTGGATTTTTTCCTGATAAGCTCAATAATCCTGTTGGTTTATTAATAAGAACTAAATGCTCGTCTTGATAGAGGATCTCGATTTCATCATGGCAAGGTGGGGCAATAAAAGTATCGATAATCGTAGACATCAGCTTATCCGCAGAAAAAGAAGGAAGTGGATGATAGCGAATTTTAAGTTAACAGGCGAATGTAGAGATATACTCTTAATAATTTGAATATAATGATTATAAACTAATCTTGGGGACAACCAATGAACAATGAAATCCATTTTAAATATTATGACATGGTAGAAGAGTATTCACTGGAATCAACCGAGCCTGTTGCTGAATCTGAAGAAGATGCACTTGCTCTCTATTTTCAATTACTGCTTACTCGGCTAATGAACAACGAAGAAATCAGTGAAACGGCGCAGCAAGAGATGGCAAAAGAGGCGGGTATTAATAAAAAACGTATTGATGATATCGCGATGTTTCTTAATCGCTGGGGTAATGAATAATACGTATTGAGCTCATTAAAAAAATGGGCTCAATAATAGCTCAATTCACAAAAAACAACGCTGATCCTACATAACTGTATGATTTAACGTATACTCGTTATTGATTTTATTTCACATAAGCGTACGAAAAGAACGGACATACTTTTGGAATGTTCGCCTCTTTATCGGATGTTTTATATTCAATTGGTTGGGTGAGATATGCTGGATTTCCTAAAGAATTATGACAATTTAACCATCAGCGAAAAAAAAGTATTAAAATATCTCACCGATAATATTGCGGATATACCCTATTTAAATATTAATGATTTAGTTGCAAAAACCTTTGTATCAAAAACGGTTATCATTAATTTATCGCAAAAGTTAGGATTTAGCGGGTTTAAAGAGCTTAAATTCCAAATTAATAATTATATATTGACGCAAAATAAAATTGAGAAAACGAGCACTGCATCTTATAAAAAGCAATTAGAAAAAAATATTAATAAAACATTTACTTTAATTAATGAAGAGCATATTCGAGAATGTGCGAAAACCTTACGTCACTCTAGAAATATTTTTATTGTGGCAAGAGGAACGAGTAAAGCGGTCGGTTATTACCTGGAACACCTTTTATTTGCTTTAGGTTTACACTGCTTTTTTATTAATGATTATAATTTATCTGATTCATTTACTCGCCTTGTTAATGAAGATGATACGGTTATCTTTATCTCCCTTTCTGGTGGCACCAAGAAAATTATAGAAACAGCAAAAATTGTACAGTTAAAAGATGCAAATATTATTAGTATGACGGCATTTAACACCAATGAATTAACGAGTTATGCAAGCCATGCTCTGTTTTGTTTTGCCGATAATCACGATACCAAAAAAGACGATACTAAATCACGTATTGGTTTTTTTATGCTGGTGGATTTACTGATAAATGAGTTAGAAATTTTACTTTAAGTTTTAATAGGCGGGCAATTCTATTAATTAAATCTTCTTTTTATTCTTAATATGTAAAAAGCATTAATCTATCTGATTAAAATAATGATAAGTTATTTTAAAAACAACCTTCTTTTTTCAATATTAAGATCTAGGATCATTCTTCATTACCGAAATAAAAAATTGTCAATTATTATTAATTGAAATGTTTATTAAAAAGACCTAAGTCATAAAAAATGACCTGAGATAATATTTAAAACCGCCACGTCATTCATTTCCTATAATCCCTAAGCTAGAGTACCTCAGTAATTCTTTTATATTCGAGAAGTCATAAGGAAAAAAATATGGCCAGGAAAAAGTTCAGCGAATCTATTCAGCGCTTTGGTAGAACCCTACTTCTACCAATCGGTGTATTAGCACCTATCGGTATGATCTTGGGGATCAGTGGTGCTTTAGTTCAGTCTTATATGATTGCACGCTTTCCTTTCTTAGGAAATGAAACAGTCAATGCTTTATTAGTCAGTATCCGTTCTATTGCAGGTGTGGTGTTTGACAATATTCCACTTCTATTTGCAATGGGGGTGGCATATGGAATGAGCCATAAAGATAAGGGGATCGCGGTCTTTGCCTCCGTGGTGGGTTATTTAACCTTGATAAGTACAATCAATATCTGGTTAGTATTGACTGGAAAACTGGCTGATCCTGCCATTATGACGCAGGTTGGGCAAATCAAGGTTCTGGGTATACAAACCATGAATATCAGTGCCGCAGGGGGGATTATTACAGGATTAATCGCCGCATGGGCAACGGATAAATTCTATAACCTTGAATTACCAACGGCATTTGCCTTCTTCTCTGGAAAAAAATCTGTCGCCATTATTATGGTTGGATTAATGATTGGCGTAGGTGCATTGTTGCCATTTATTTGGGAAGTATTAGTCATGGGCTTAACTAAGCTCTCAGCTGTCTTCTTAAGTCCTGTTGGGCCTTTCTTTACCGCAGGTGGTGAGCGTCTATTTATTCCATTTGGTTTACACCACGTCTGGAACGTGCTGTTTAGATTTACTGAAGCCGGTGGTTCTTATGTGATTGATGGGCAAACCTATGTGGGTGTTGTTCCAGCAATGACAGAAGTATTATTTAACCAAGGGCCAAGTAGTGAATATTGGGCAATGATGCCAAGCTTGACGCGTTTTATGGCTCAGCAACAAATGTTGGTTACGTTATTCTTATTTCCTGCGATTGCATTAGCAATTTATAAAACCTCGAAAAAAGAGAACCGCGCTGAAGTTAAATCAATGCTGGTGACGATGGTCTTAACTGCAATGTTAGGTAACGTGACCGAACCTCTTGAATTTACCTTCGTCTTTATCGCACCGTTACTTTATTTAATTTACGCGATTATCGTGGGTATTGGCGCAGTTCTGCTCTCTTTTGCTGGTGTTGCAATTGGTTATATCCGAGGCACCGTCTTTGATTTCACTATCTTTGGTTTACTGTACGAACACACTAACTGGATCTTCTTAGTGCTGATTGGTAGTGCACTTGCGGTTGTGACCTACTTCATTTTCTACTGGGCTATCATCAAATTCGATATCAAAACCCCAGGTAGAGAAGAATCAAGCAATATGAAAAACACGCTAATCAAAGAAAAACGTTATGGTGAAATTGCAGAAATCTTAATTCAAGCGTTAGGTGGCAAACAAAACATTCGTAATGTTGATAACTGTATTACACGGCTACGTATTGATATTAATGAAGTTAATCAAATAGATAAAGAATTAATGTTGGAGTCTGGATGTACAGCATTCTTCTTTCCGGCAGCAAACCATGTCCATGTTGTTTATGGCCCTAAAGTCGAATTTGTTCGCAATGCTGTTGATGAAGCAATGAAGAAATAAAAGGATACATGATGAGAGCGTTATACGATTCTAAAAGTAAAACAATCGACGATCGCGGTATAAAAAATCTGCTGTCCAATGAAGCTAAATATTCAACTTGGTTAATGTTTGAAGCAATGTTAGCGCAAGCGCAAGCTGAATATGGTTTTATTCCACAGTCTGCCGCAGATGAAATTAAAGAAAAGGCGATTATTGAGAATATTGATTTTGAAGAGATGAACCGTATTTATCAAAAAATCGGTCATGGTTTTGTGCCTTTCTTAAAAGTACTGGTGAATGCGTGCTCTGAAGAGAGTGGTAAATATGTGCACTATGGCATTACCACGCAAAATATACAGCAAAGTTCGCAGTTGTATATGATGAAAACGGTACACAATAAGTTCATGTTATTATTGAGTGAAATTATTGAAAACTTGTCTAATCTTGCTGAAAAGACAAAACACATGGTAATGGCTGGTAGAACGCACGGTCGTCATGCTATTCCTATTACTTATGGGTACAAAGTTTCAGTATGGATCAGTGATTTTATTGATTGCTACCAACGTATGAAAGAGTGCGAAAAGCGAGTATTCACCATTATGATGGGGGGGGCAGTAGGTGCTTTTAACTCAATGCCAGAAGTTGGGATGAAAGTACAAAAACGTGTTGCTGAATTAGTGGGTATGCAAGCAATGGAAGTGCCATCACGTAATTTAAGCACGCACAAATTAGAATACATGATGAACTTAGCGCTGATGGCAAATATCTGCCATAAAATTGGTGAAGAAGTTTACAGCACTACATTGGAAGAAATTGCTGAGGTTTCTGAAGGGTTTACAAAAGGCACGGTAGGAAGTAGCACGATGCCTCATAAAATTAATCCAAAATTAGCGAAAGGAATTATTGCTAACTCTCAGAAATTATATTCGTTGCCTAATGTGGGAATGTACTCTGCGGTAAGACCATATGAAGGTGATAGCAGTTCTTATATGTTATTCGATGGCTTAATTGAAGAATCGTTAGAATTAACAACAGAAATTTTATTAAGAACAGAAGAGCTTTCAAGAACTATCGTTCCTCATGAAGAGAGAATGCTACATAACGTGATGAGAAATAAAGGTTTAGATAATACTGAATACGTTATGATGAAAATGGCAGAAAAACTGGGTAAAGATAAAGCGCATTCACTGTTATATGAAGAAGCCATTAAAACGGC